>JALSJV010000132.1 GCA_026989215.1 Acidimicrobiia bacterium
GCGGTGGTGGAGGAGACCCCCGGGGTGACCCGGGACCGTCGCGAGTTCGTCGCCGAGTGGGCGGGGCGGAGGTTCGTCGTGGTGGACACGGGGGGTTGGGAGGCCGGCCGGGACGAGCCGTTGGCGGAGGCGATCCGCCGGCAGGTCGAGGCTGCGGTGGCGGTCGCCGACGTGGTCCTCTTCGTGGTCGACGTCACCACGTCCATCGCCGAGGAGGACGGGGCGGTGGCGGAGATGCTGCGCCGCGCCGAGGTGCCGGTGATCCTCGTCGCCAACAAGGCGGACTCCCCGGCACGGGAGGTCCCCGACGTCGAACTCTGGCGGTTGGGGCTCGGGGATCCGTTCCCCGTCTCCGCACTCCACGGGCGGGGTCTGGGGGAGCTCCTCGACCGGGTGGTGGACGAGCTGGGCGAGGCGCCGGAGGTGGAGGAGGAGGACGACGTCCCGAATCTGGCCATCGTCGGACGGCCCAACGTGGGGAAGTCCACGTTGCTGAACCGCCTGGTGGGGGAGGAGCGGGTGATCGTCTCCGAACGTCCGGGGACGACCCGTGACCCGATCGACGTGGTGGTCGAGCTCGACGGTCGGACGGTGCGGCTCGTCGACACCGCGGGCATCCGGCGGACGCCCCGGATCCCCGAGGAGGCCGACTACTACGCGGTGCTGCGGGCCCGTCGGGCCGTGGAGCGGGCCGACGTGGCGCTCCTGGTGGTCGATGCTCCCGAGGGCGTGACCCAGCAGGATCAGCGGATCGCCGATCTGGTGAACGAGGCGGGCGCGGGACTGGTGATTCTCCTCAACAAGTGGGACGCGATCGACGAGGAGCGGCGTGAACGGGTGGAGCGGGAGATCCCGCGTCGGCTCGGGTTCGTCGGGTGGGCGCCGGTCCTCCGGATCTCGGCGAAGACCGGGGCGAGGCTGCATCGACTGGCCGGGGCCGTGGAGCTGGTCCTGGAGAACCGGAGGCGGCGGATCCCGACGGGGCTGCTGAACCGTCTGGTCCGGGAGTGGACCGCCGCCCACCCCCCACCGGTGAGGAAGGGAAGACGCCCGAAGATCCTCTACGCCGTCCAGGCGGGGATCGAGCCTCCCACCTTCGTGATCTTCGTCGCCGGTGGCGAGCTGGGACCGGACTATCTTCGGTTTCTGGAACGCAGGCTGCGGGAGGCCGCCGACTTCGTGGGGACGCCGATCCACGTGGTGGCCCGCCGCCGGTCGAGGGAGCGTCCATGACCGACCAGTCACCGTTTCTGCCCGACGAGGAGGAGCAGGAGGATCTCCGGGTCCCCTGGAGCTTCCGACTGGTGGTGGTGTTGACGGTGATCTACCTGGCGTACCGTCTCGTCCAGGGGGTGGTGTGGGTGATCGAGCGGATCGGATGACCGGCCCGCCGGTCGGGCTGGCCGGATTCGAACCGGCGACCTCTTGACCCCCAGTCAAGCGCGCTACCAAGCTGCGCCACAGCCCGTCGGGGCATCATCCTAACCCGCCCCGGCGGCCACCCGAGATCGCGAAGATCACGCGTACTCCGGTTGCGGCGTCGCAGGCCCGCTTCCTATGCTGGCCGTCGGCCGCCACTCGACCAGGGTCGGTGGGCCGACAGGTAAGGGAGGAAACGGAGGACCATACGGTGAGAATCAAACTCGCCCGCTGGCGTTGGATCGCCGTCCTCGGCGTCTTCACCCTGGTAGCCGCCGCCTGTGCCCAGCCGGGCACGGAGGAGACCACGACCACCCAAGCGGAGGCCGCGGGAACCACGACGACTACCGAGGCGTCGCCGACGACCGAACCGGCACCGACGGGCTACACGCTGACCGTCGCCATCTTCAGCGACCCGACCACGGACAACCCGTGGGCGGCGATCGACACGGAGAGCGACGTCTGGACCGGCTACGTCAACCCGGGCCAGGGATCCCTCTATGGATATCAGTTCCCGACGTACACCTTGGCGCCGGCCCTCGCCGCCGACCCCGAGCCGCCGACGGTGCAGCCCGACGGCGACATGTGGTCGGTGACGGTGAACCTGCGTGACGACGTCACGTGGTCCGACGGCACGCCGATGACCGCCGACGACGTGGTGTTCACGTTCGAGACCATCAAGAAGTACGACGGCCTCGGCGGCAACTTCCCCGCCGCCTGGCCGCTGGCCCGTGAGGACGACCCCGCCACCGAAGAGGACGAGTCGGCGGACGGCGTGGTCTCGGTCGAGGCGCTCAGCCCGACCCAGGTGAAGATCACGTTCAACTTCGACCCCGGCCTGGCCATCTGGCCGTTCTCGGTGGCCGTGGCGCCGATCTACCAGAAGGCCTTCTGGGGCCCGAAGGTGGACGCCTCCCCGGACTCGGAGACCTTCTACGCCGAGTCGGGTCTCGGGGCGCCGAACGCCACCGCCTACAACAGCTCCGAGCGTGAGCCCGGTGCCTTCTGGCGGAACGTGGCGATCGACGACTACTGGGACCAGGGCAGCCGGTACACCGTCTACGAGAACGGTGCGTTCACGGTCGAGCGCAACGGCACCACCGAGACCTACGGTGGGGAGCCCAGCGGCGACGTGGTCGCCGACTACGTGGAAGGCCCCTACGCCTCGGAGATCGTCTACTCGCTCTACAGCGATCAGAACAGCGCCGTCCTGGCTCTGACCGACGGTGAGGTGGACTTCCTCCTCAACCCGCTCGGTCTGCAGCGCGGTCTGCAGCAGCTCGTGCTCTCCGAGCCCGAGCTCAACGTGATCGTGAACGAGCAGAACGGGTTCCGGTACCTGGCCTTCAACGTCCGCAAGTTCCCGATGAACGACCTGGCCTTCCGTCAGGCGCTGGCCTGCCGGATCGACAAGGAGTTCATGGCGAACACGGTGCTGGGCGGGGCGGCCATCGCCGCCAACAGCCTCGTGCCGCCGGGCAACTCCTTCTGGGCCAACCCGGACCTCCAGGAGACCTGCGCCGGCATGTCGGAGCAGGAACGCCTCGAGAAGGCCGTCCAGATCCTGACGGACGCCGGATGGACCTGGACCCAGGAGCCGGTGTGGGACGAGGCCAACCGGGACGTCATCCCCAAGGGTGAGGGCCTCCGTGGCCCCAACGGCGAGACGGTGCCCGAGCTGACGCTCCTCGCCCCCGGACCCGGCTACGACCCGCTCCGGGCCACCTACTCCCTCTTCATCGAGGGCTGGGCGGAGGACCTGGGCATCCCGCTCCGGGCCGAGCCCACCGGCTTCTCGGTGATCGTCGACAAGGTGTTCGAGCCGTCGGCGGTCGAGGAGTGGGACATGTACATCCTCGGCTGGGGTCTGGGCATCTTCCCGGACCACGTCTTCGACTTCTTCAAGTCGTCGGCGGACACGGCCGTGGGTGGCTTCAACACCCCGGGCTACTCGAACCCCGAGTTCGACGCCCTGGCCGAGCAGTTCGACCGGGCGAAGACCCTGGAGGAGGCCCGTGACCTGGTGAAGCAGGCCGACGCCATGATCGCCGAGGACCTGCCGTACGTGGTGCTGTTCACCACGCCGATCATCGAGGCCTACCGGAACACGATCGAGTTCCCGGCCACGACGACGCTCGACGGCGTCCAGAACTGGTTCGGCGGCGTCGGCATCGCCAGCGCCACCAAGCAGGCTTCCTGAGCCTGGCCGACCGATCACGAGCCCGAGGGCCCCGCTTCGGCGGGGCCCTCGGTTTCATGCAGGGTCGGTATGCACCGGGGGGACCGGACGGGTATGATGCCGGCCGGCCGCCGGGGGCCGACCTCCTCGAGACACCCCGGCCACGGAAGGAGGACCGTCGATGACCCGCTACGTGGTGCGCCGTCTCGCCCAGATGGTGCTGCTGTTCGTGGTCTTCCTCACCGTGACCTGGTTCCTGCTCTACGCCCTTCCCGGCGACATCGTGAAACAGAAGTTCGCGATGAACCCCAACATCCCTCCCGAGGCCCGCCAGGTGGCGATCGAACGGCTGGGGCTCGACAAGCCGGTGCTGATCCAGTTCCGGGACTACATGATCAACTTCTTCCAGCTCGATTTCGGCCTCAGCTTCAACCAGTACCCACGCAAGGTCTCCGACATCATCGCCGAACGGCTGCCGCGGACGATCGTGCTGTTCCTCACGGCCCTCGTCAGCTACTACTACGCCGGGTTCCTGGCGGGCAAGTACCTCGCCTGGCGCCGAGGGAAGCGGGGGGAGATGGCGGTGACGATCGGTGGGGTGGGTCTGTACACCGTCTTCTACCCGTGGTTCGCCCTCATGGCGATCTGGCTGTTCGCCGCCGAGCTGGGGTGGCTCCCCATCTCCAAGTTCCTCAACCCCGACGAGTGGCGCAACGCCCCCTTCACCGCCAACCAGGTGTTCATCCGGCTCTTCGTCACCGTGCTCGCCGTCTCGATCTTCATGGCCCTGGTCGTGCTCCTGGCCAACAGGATCCGTGACCACCGACCCCGGGCCCTCGCCAAGGTGGGGGGCGTGGCGCTGGGGGCGCTCCTGTTCGTGTGGTACTGGTGGGGGACCGCCGGTGGGGCCCTGATGCGGCCCTACGCCGGAGACATCGCCGAGCACCTCATCCTGCCGGTGGCGGTGCTCACCGCCGTCAACTTCGCCGGGATCATGCTGCTGACGCGCAGCTCCATGCTCGAGACGATGCGGGAGGACTTCATCCTCACCGCCCGCGCCAAGGGCCTCTCGGAGCGGGCGGTACGGGACAAACACGCCGCCCGGACGGCGCTGCTTCCCGTCACCACCAGCCTGGTGCTGGCGGTGGCGACGGTGATCGACGGCGGGATCCTGACCGAGACGGTGTTCTCGTGGCCCGGGATGGGCGAGGTCCTCGTGACCTCGGTCAGCAACGAGGACATCCCCCTCGCCCTGGCGTCCTTCAGCTTCATCGGGGTGATGGCCCTGGTGGGGCACTTCCTGGTGGACATCCTCTACGGTGTCCTGGACCCGCGGATCCGCGTCGGTGGCTGAGGAGAGGAGCGGAGTGACCGAGAAGATCGACGCCAGGCCGGGAGCGGACGAGCCGACGGACCTCCCGCCTCCGATCATCAGCCCGGATTCGGTGCCCGACTCCATGTGGCGGATCCGCTGGGCCCTGTTCCGGCGCTCCTTCGCCCACAACTGGAAGCTGTTCCGGGCCAACCGGGTCGGTCTCGTCGGGTTGGCCATCATCGGCTTCTTCGCCCTGTTGGCCATCGCCCCGACGGTGCTCTTCGCCACCGGGATCTGGAACAGCGCGGTGTACGACCCGGTGGTGGGTCTGGAGCCGAACCCGCCGGTGAAGGTGATGACGGTGGTGAACGAGATCACCGACCCGGAGACCCAGATCGACTTCCGACACGTCCTGTTGGACAACCGGATCCCCAACAACATCCAGGTCGGCGAGCAGGTGGAGATCCCCCAGCAACCCGCCCCGCCGGACCGCCGCCACTGGCTCGGCACCGACCCCCTGGGTCGGGACGTGCTCTCCCAGCTCATGCACGGCGCCCGGGCCGCCTTCTTCCTCGGCATCCTGGCGGCGGTGGTGACGGTGATCATCGCCACCACCGTCGGGTCGATCTCCGCCTACTTCGGCGGGGCGTTGGACTCGTTCTTCATGCGCCTGGCGGATCTGCTGATCATGATCCCCTTCCTGGCGATCCTCATCGTCATCGGGGCGATCTTCGAGTTCAAGCTGTGGCACCTGGCGGTCGTCATCGGCCTGCTGTCGGGCTTCGGAGGGGTGGCGATCGTCCTCAAGTCCCAAGCCCTGGCGGTGAAGGTGAAGCCCTTCGTCGACGCCGCCCGGGTGGCCGGAGGCTCGAACGCCCACATCATCTTCACCCACATCGTCCCCAACGTCATGCCCCTCAGCTTCCTCTACATGATGTTCACGGTGACCTCGGCCATCCAGGGCGAGGCCGCCCTGTCGTTCCTCGGGCTGCTCAACGTGCGGATCTCGTGGGGGCTGATGATCCAGCTCGCCAACACGCAAGGGTATCTGCTCCAGGGTCTCCGCTACTGGTGGCTCCTGTTCCCGGCGGGGTTGGCGGTGACCCTCATCTCGGCCGCCTTCTTCCTCGTCGGCCGGGCGATGGACGAGGTCGTCAACCCGAGGCTGAGGAAGCGGTGACCGTCCCATGGATGGAGGTTCGAGTGTCGATGGAGCGCGTCCGATGAGCGCCCCGCCCCTGCTGGAGGTGGACCACCTCGTCATGAACTACGTGACGGAGAAGGGAGACGTCTCCGCCGTCGAAGACGTCTCCTTCACGTTGCATCAGGGGGAGGCTCTGGGGCTGGTGGGGGAGTCGGGCTGTGGGAAGACGTCGATCGCGATGTCGCTGCTCCGCCTGCAGGCCGAGAACGCCGTGTTCAAGTCGGGGGAGATCCGGCTGAACGGGGAGAACCTCCTCGCCCTCCCCGAAGACGAGATGCGTCGTCACCGTTGGAAGGACATCGCCATGGTGTTCCAGGGGGCGATGAACGCCTGGAACCCCGTCTACCGGGTCGGAGACCAGATCCGGGAGGCCCTCGACCTGCACTTCCGGCCGCGCCTCTCCGACGCCGAGGCCACCGAACGGATCAGCCGGCTCTTCGAGATGGTGGGCCTCAACCCGGCGATGGCGAACCGATATCCCCACGAGTTCTCCGGCGGGATGCGCCAGCGGGCGGTGATCGCCATGGCCCTGTCCTGCGACCCGTCGATCATCATCGCCGACGAGCCGACGACCGCCCTCGACGTCATCGTCCAGGACCAGATCCTGCAGGAGCTGAAGAAGATCCAGCGGGAGCTGGGGATGGCGATCATCTACATCTCCCACGACATCGCCGTGATCGCCGAGGTCACCGACACGATCGGCATCATGTACGCCGGAAAGCTCGTGGAGCTGGGTCCCACCGTCGAGGTCTTCGCCCGTCCCAAACACCCCTACGCCTACCTGCTCCTCTCCTCGACCCCTTCGGTCACCGGGCCCCGACGGAAGCTCGCCCCCCTCGAAGGGGAGCCCCCCAACCTCCTCAATCCGCCCACCGGGTGCCGTTTCCATCCCCGATGCCCCTTCGCCACGGAGCGCTGCTCGATCGAGGAGCCCCCCATGGAGACGATCGCCGACGGGCACCGAGTGGCCTGCTGGAACTGGCGGGAGGTCCCGGTCTCGATCGCCCAGGAGGCCCGACCATGACCGAGCCCCTCGTCAAGGTCGATCGGCTCACCAAGCTGTTCCCCGTGTCCCGGGGCATGTTCCGCCGCCCGGTGGACTTCATCCACGCCGTCGACGGGGTCAGCTTCGAGATCGCCCCGGGCGAGAGCCTGGGCCTGGTCGGCGAGTCGGGATGCGGCAAGACCACGACCGGACGTCTCCTCGTCAAGCTGATGGAGGCCACCAGTGGCCAGATCCTCATGCACGACGACGGGTCGATGATCGACGTGGCCCACATCGGCTCCGACGACCTGCGGCGGTTCCGCCGCCGGGTGCAGATGATCTTCCAGGATCCCTACGAGTCGATGAACCCCCGCCGGACGGTCTTCGACACGGTCTCCGAACCGTTGGCGGTCCAGAACATCGGCTCGCTGCGGGAACGGGAAGACCGGGTGGCCCAGATGCTGCAGCTCGTGGGTCTCACCCCTCCGAACACGTTCCTGTTCCGGTACCCGCACGAGCTCTCCGGGGGTCAGCGGCAGCGAGTGGCGATCGCCCGGGCCCTCGTCCTCGACCCGTCGTTCGTCGTGGCGGACGAGCCGACCTCCATGCTCGACGTGAGCATCCGGATCTCCATCATGGAGCTCATGCTCGAGCTCGCCGACGCCTTCGACGTGTCCTACCTCTACATCACCCACGACCTCGCCGTCGCCCGCTACATGTGCGACCGCATCGCGGTGATGTACCTGGGCAAGATCGTCGAGCTGGGCGACACCGAGGAGGTGTTGTCGAACCCGCTCCATCCCTACACCAGGGCGTTGCTCTCCGCCGTCCCGGTCCCCGACCCCACCTACCGGAAGCCGCCGGTCGAGATCAAAGGCGGGATCACCAAGGCGATCAACCCACCGACCGAATGCCGGTTCATCGAACGGTGCCCCTGGGCGACCGACGTGTGCCATTCGACCGAACATCCGCCCCTCGAGGACAAGGGCGGCGGGCATTTCGTCGCCTGTCACCTCGTCGAGAAGGGGGCCGGCTGACGGACACCGGTGGCGACCCCCGACCGCTCCGGGGCGTGCTCACCGTCCCCAACGCGGTGTCGTTCGTCCGCCTCCTCGCCATCCCGTGGTTCTGGTGGCTCCTGGTAGGGGAGGAGCGGGTGGTGGCGGCTGCCTGGCTGGCGGTCGCCGTCGGAGCCACCGACTGGGTCGACGGGTACCTCGCCCGGCGCCTCGACCAGGTCTCGGCGGTCGGCAAGATCCTCGATCCGCTCGCCGATCGGCTGATGATCGCCTCGGTCGTCATCGGCGGCCTGGTGGTCGGGGTCCTGCCCCTGGTCGTGGGGGTGCCCCTCCTGGTCAGGGAGGCGGCGGTGGCGATCGGAGCGTCGATCCTGGGGGTGCGACGCGGGAGTGCCCTCGAGGTGCGGAGCCTCGGGAAGGTGGCGACGTTCCTCCTCTACGGCGCGGTGCCGGCCTTCTACCTCGACGCCGCCGGGTTCCTCCCGTGGCTGTTCGCCCCCCTCGCGTGGCTCACCGGGGTGGTGGGGCTGATCCTCTACTACTGGGTGGGTCTCGCGTACCTGGGGGATGCGCGGCGCGCCCTCCGGGAGGCGACGAACTAAGGTGCCGACGAAGGAGAGTTCAGGCTGATGCAGGTCCCCGACGATCTCAGGTACACCGAAGAGCACGAATGGGTGAGGATGGTCGACGGCGGTCGGGTTCGGATCGGGATCACCGACTACGCCCAGGACGCCCTCGGCGACATCGTCTACGTCGACCTCCCCGAGACCGGTGCCCGGGTGGAGCAGGGAGCGGTCGTGGCGGAGGTGGAGTCGACGAAATCGGTAGGTGAGGTCTACGCCCCCTTCGCCGGGACCGTCGCCGCGGTGAACACCGAGCTCCAGGCCCGGCCGGAGCTGGTGAACAGCTCGCCGTACGAGGAAGGCTGGATGGTGGAGTTGGAACCGGAGGGGGGGTTCGATCCGGGATCCCTGCTGGACGCGGCCGCCTATCGCCGGCTCACGGAGGGCTGAGGGGCAGCGCGCCTCGGCGGGGCTCGGATCCGGGTAGCATCTCGGCGATGCGTTGCCCGAAGTGCGACACCGAGCTGGGTGCCAACGAGAGCACCTGTCCCTCCTGCGGTCTGGTGATCGAGACCGACCCGACCGTCGCGTACGTGCCCGTCCACGAACGGTCCCACCCGGCGCTCACCCCCGAGGAGGCCCGATCGGTCGCCGGGATCGAAGGGTACGCCCTGGTGGTGGAGAAGGGGCCGCGCGCCGGGATGACCTTCCTCCTGCACCCGGGGAGCACCTCGGTGGGACGCCATCCCGACAGCGACATCTTCCTCGACGACGTCACCGTCTCTCGGCATCACTGTCGCTTCACGTGGGAGGACGACGAACTGGTGGTCGAGGACTCGGGCTCCACCAACGGGACCTACGTGAACGGCTCCCGGATCGATCGGACGACTCTGCAACCGGGCGACGAGGTGCTCATCGGGCGTTTCCATCTCATCGTGGCTCGGGGTCATGGCTGAGGGCCGGCCGCTCACGATCGGCGAGGTCATCAACCTGCTCAGGGACGAGTTCCCCGACGTCACCGTGTCGAAGGTGAGGTTTCTCGAATCGCAGGGGCTCCTCACGCCCGGGCGTAGCGAATCGGGATACCGTCTGTTCGACGCCGCCGAGATCGAGCGACTCCGCTTCATCCTGCGCCAGCAGCGGGATCATTTCCTCCCGCTCAAGGTCATCAAATCCAAGCTGACGTTGTGGGAGCGGGGTGAGGAGGACGGCGACGGGTCGGCGCCCGGCATGGTGGAGCCCCGGGGCGAGCCTGCCGATCGTGACGAGCTGCTGCGGCGCAGCGGACTGACCCGCGCCCGGCTGGAGGAGTTGATCGACGCCGGCTTGATCACCGCCGCCGACGAGGACGGGGAGCATTTCCCACCGGAGGCGGTGACCGTGGCTCGGGAGGCCCGGAGGCTCTTCGAGCTCGGCTTCGAGCCGCGCCATCTCAAGGTCGTGCTCCACGCCGCCCAGCGGGAAGCGGACCTCGTCACCCAGCTCGTCGCCCCACTCCTCGCCCTCCGCCAGCCCGAGGCCCGGGAGCAGGCGCGGGCGGTGCTGACCACCTCGGTGGACGCCATCACCGCCCTCCATCGCGCCCTGCTGGGAGGTCAGGCCCGAGAGCTCCTGGAGAGCTGATGCGTGGGCGGTTCGTGGGTGCCGTGCTCGCGCTCATTTTCCTGGCGCTCCCGGCGGCCGCGGCCCCCGTGTTGGAGCTGCCCCCACCGGTGGAGGCCTTCCCCGTGCCGGCGCCACCGGAGGTCACGGCCCGGTCGTGGATCCTCTACGACGACACCTACGGGGTCACCCTCGCCGAGTACGAGGCCGACGCCGAACGCCCGATGGCGTCGACGACGAAGATCATGACCGCGCTGGTCGCCCTCGACCGGGCAGATCCCGACGACCTGGTCACGGTCAGCGCCGAGGCGGCGGCCGTGGGAGAGTCGGAGATCGGTCTGGTGCCGGGAGAGGAGTTCCTCCTGCGTACCCTGCTGGTGGCGATGCTGGTCCGCTCGGCGAACGACGCCGCCGTCGCCATCGCCGAGTACGCGGGTGGGAGCGTCGAGGGATTCGTGGCGCTGATGAACGCGAAGGCGGAGGAGCTCGGCCTGGAGCACACGAGGTTCGCCAATCCCCACGGACTGGATGCACGCGGGCACTATTCGTCGGCCCGCGACCTGTTGACGATGGCCCGGGCGGCGATGGCCGATCCCGAGTTCGCGCGGGCGGTCCGTACCCGGAAGGTGTCGCTGCGACCGGCGCCCGACGGCACCGAACGATTCGCCGACGCCACCAATCTGCTGCTGAGCACCTATCCGGGCGCCGTCGGCGTGAAGACGGGCTACACCGGTCAGGCGGGGCTGGTCCTCGTCGCCGCCGCCGAGCGGGACGGCCGGCGTCTGTACGCGGTGGTGATGGGCTCGGAGGGGCCCGGTGCCCATTTCGCCGACGCCTCGGCACTCCTGGATTACGGCTTCGACCTGTTCGACGTCGTCCCCACCGTGATGACCGGGAGTCTCCCGGCACCGGAGGGGGACCACGACCTGGTCACGACCGGCCGCCTGGAGGCGCTCGTCCATGCGGGGACCGTCCCGCCGGTTCCGTCCGAGACGGTCGAGGAGCCGGATGCCCCGGCCGCTCCCGTACCGGTGGCGACGGCGCGTCGCGGGCAGCCTCCGGCGGGGTTGGCCGAGGCCCTCGGGTGGTTCCTTCGGTATTGGCGGGCGTTGATGGGCGATGGCTGAGGCGTCCTTCGCCGAGGTGATCCCGGCCGCGGAGATCGCGACCCGGGTGGCGGAGCTGGGCGAGGCCCTGACCGTCGACTACGCCGGGCGAGAGCCGGTGTTCGTGGCGGTGCTGACCGGCGCCCTGTGGTTCGTGGCCGATCTGATCCGCGTGGTGGATCTCCCCGCCGAGGTCGATTTCCTCGGGCTGAACCGGTTCGGGGAGGGGGGACGGATCCGCATCGCCGTCGACACCGCCGTCCCCCTCACCGGGCGTGACGTCGTCATCGTCGAGGACATCGTCGACACCGGGCTCAGTCTGGGGGTGCTCAGAACGTTGTTGTTGGAGCGGGAGCCCGCCTCGCTGCGAACGGTGACGTTGATCGACAAGGTGAGCCGCCGCCTCCGAGACGTGCCGTTGGAGTATCGGGGTTTCGAGGTCGGCGACGAGTTCCTCGTCGGGTACGGTCTCGACTACGAGGGGCGGTACCGGAACCTCCCGGGGATCTGGGCGGTGTTCGATCTCGCCGCCTTCTCCCGTGACCCCGACCTGCTGGCCCGCGAGGTGTTCGGCAGTCGGTGATAACCTGGGGTCATGACCGATGCGGTTCCCATGACCGTGACGGGGGTTCGGGTCGAGCTCCCCTCCAACCAGCCGATCGTCCTGCTGCGGGAGCAGGCGGGTGCCCGGTACCTGCCGATCTGGATCGGTGCGGTGGAGGCGACGGCGATCGCCTCGGCGATGGAGGGGGTGCAGCCTCCCAGGCCCCTCACCCACGATCTGCTCCGGGACGTCATCGAGAGCCTCGGGGCGAGGGTCGTCCGGATCGTGGTGACCGAGCTTCGGGATTCGATCTTCTTCGCCGATCTGGTGCTCGAAGGGCCCGCCGGCGAGGTGACGGTGTCGTCCCGACCGTCGGACGCCATCGCCCTCGCCGTACGGACCGGGGCTCCGGTGTTCGCTTCGGGCACGGTGCTCGACGACGCCGGCATCGTCATCGAAGAGGAGTCCGAGGAGGAGGAGATCGAGCGGTTCCGGGAGTTCCTGGAACAGGTCACCATCGAGGACTTCCTCGATTCGGGCGGGTCCGAGCCGTCGTGACGCCGGTCGCCCGGGTACGCGCGGGCGTCGCGCTCCTGGCCCTGCTGGTCGTCGTCTCGACCTTCGCCTACGTCGCCGTGGAGGGCGTCTCGGTGTTCGACGCCTTCTACATGGTGATGATCACCATCAGTACCGTCGGGTTCCGGGAGGTCGTTCCGTTGTCGGTTGCCGGTCGGGCGGTCACCGTCGGCATCATGGTCCTCGGGGTGGGGCTCGCCTTCTACACTGCGGGCGCCGGTGTCGAGTACCTGCTCGAAGCCGGGACCCAACGCTGGAGACGCCGCATCTTGCGCCAGATCGCCTCTCTCTCGGATCACGTCATCCTGTGCGGTTACGGGCGGGTGGGTCGAGGCACCTTCGAGTTGCTGCGACGGCGCGGCATCGACGTCGTCGTGGTGGAGGTCGATTCCGGGGCGGCGGAGCGAGCCCAGGAGGACGGGGCCCTGGTGGTGATCGGCGACGCCACCCACGACCAGGCGCTGCTCGAGGCGGGGATCGAACGCGCCGAGACCGTGATCGCGTGCGTGACGAGCGACTCGGACAATCTGGTCATCGTCCTGTCGGCCAAGGCGCTCCGCCCCGACATCCGGGTGATCTCGCGGGCGAGCGAGCTCGAATGGGACGCCAAGCTCCGTCGGGCCGGAGCCGACCAGGTCGTCGCCCCACCGGTGGTGGGCAGCGAGCGGCTCGCCGCCCTGGCCTCCCGCCCGTCGCTCACGGGGATCGTCGACGTCAGCCTGGCGCAGGGGACCGTCGAGTTCTTCATCCAGGAGGTGCGGGTGGCGGCGTCGAGTCCCGTGGCCGGCAAGACGTTGCGGGATTCGGGGATTCGGGAACGGACCGGGGCCTCCATCCTGGCGATGGAGGCGGCCGGGGGCATGGACCTCGAGCCTCCCGGCCCGGAGTCGGTCCTCGTCCCCGACCGTCTGGTCGTGGTCGGGGGGACCCGCCCCCAGGTGGACGCCGCCATCCGACTCCTCGGCGACTGAACAGAGTTTTCCACAGGGGTTGTTGACAGGTCCCCCTCTTCCCGGGTAGCTTCACGGACGCGGGAGAATTACGAACCTGTAATCGGTCGGGAGGACCAATGACCACCGAACTCGGATATCGCGCCCCCCAGGTGTGCCGGCTGGTGGGGATCACCTACCGCCAGCTCGACTACTGGGCCAGGACGGGGCTGCTCCGTCCGTCGCTGGCCGAGGCACGCGGGTCCGGGACCCAGCGGCGCTACTCCTTCGAAGACGTCGTGCAGCTCAAGGTCATCAAGCGCCTCCTCGACGCCGGCATGTCCCTGAAGAAGATCCGGTCGGCCATCCAGATCCTCCGGGAACAGCTCGAGTCGGATCGGCCCCTGGCCGACGTGACGCTGCTCTCCGACGGCCAGACGATCTACGCGGCGCACAGTCCCGACGAGGTCGTGGACGTGTTCCGTCGTGGCCAGGGGGTGTTCGGGATCGCCGTCGGGCCGGTCCAGGAGGAGCTCGAAGGGGACATCCTGGAGCTGTTCCCGGAACACCCAGTGGAGGACTCGGACGTGATCGCGGAGGCGAACTGAGACACCCCACCCGTGACCTGAGCGCGGCGGAGGTCGACTTCGCCCACAACAGCGAACGGCAGTTCGCCCTGTTGCTGGACTTCTACGGCATTCCCTGGGAGTACGAGCCCCGGGCGTTTCCCATCGCGTTCGACCGACGGGGTCGGGCCTCGCAGTTCTTCACCCCCGACTTCTACCTCCCCGAAGAAGACCTGTACATCGAGATCACCACGATGTCCCAGAAGCTGGTGACCAAGAAGAACGCCAAGGTGCGGAGACTCCGGGAGCTGTATCCCGACGTGACCTGCAAGGTGCTCTACCAGCGTGACTATCTGCATCTGGTCGTGAAATACGGGTTGGAGCACCCGGACCATCTCCCCGCCGACCGGACCCCCACCAGGATCCCCGGACCACCGCGGGTCACACGACTGGGGGAGCGGGGGACCGCGTGACCGTCCGTTCGCCGCTCCACGAGCTCCATGCCGAGCTCGGGGCCAAGTTCGTGGAGTTCGGCGGGTGGGAGATGCCGGTGCACTACCGGTCGGTGATCGCCGAACACCGGCAGGTGAGATCGACCGCGGGATGGTTCGACGTCTCGCACCTGGGAAGATTCCTCTTCCGGGGAGAGGGGGCGACCGAGACGATTCGACGGCTGTTGTGCAACGACGTCGCCCGGATCGAGCCGGGCCGTTCGCAGTACACGATGATGCTCAACGAGGCGGGTGGCGTGGTCGACGACCTCATCGTCTGGCGATGGGGCCCGGAGGACTACTGGATCCTCCCGAACGCGGCCAACCACGAACGGGTGATGGCGTCGTTCGCCGAGGCGGCCCCCGGAGTGGAGCTGGTCGACCTCAGGCCGTCGACGGTCGCCCTCGCCGTCCAAGGGCCCGACGCGCCTGCTCATCTCGCCGCGCTGCTCGACGAGGCCCCCCGCCGTTTTCGGACGGTGCTCACCGGCTTCCGCGGGGTGGAGGTGCGGGCGGCGGGGACCGGGTACACGGGAGAGCCGGGGGGTGAGGTGGTGTTGCCCGTCGACGTGGCGGAGTCCTTCGCCCGGGCGCTGTGTGAGCGGGGTGTCGCGCCGGCCGGGCTCGGCGCACGCGACACGTTGCGGCTGGAGGCGGGACTCCCGCTGTGGGGCCAGGAGCTCGACGAGGAGACGACGCCCCTCGAAGCGCATCTGGAGTTCGCCGTCTCCTTCGAGCACGACTTCGTCGGGAGGGCCGCGCTGGAGGCCGAGCGCCGGACCGGGCTGAGAAAGGAGCTGGTGGGCTTCATGACGGAGGGCCGCCAGATCCCCCGGCACGGATACCGCCTGCGGGCCGGCTCGAGCGAGGGGGCGGTGACTTCGGGGAATTTCAGCCCGATGCTCGAACGAGGGATCGGGCTCGGATATCTGACCCCGCCGCCGGACGACGAGCCGATCGAGGTGGAGATCCGGGGAGCGTGGATCCCCGTCGATCGTGTCGATCCGCCTTTTTACCGGCGGTCGAGTTAGATACGGACTGGACGGGGATTCGGCCCGCTCGATGGAGGAAGGTCGCATGATCGAGAGTGTCGGGACCACGCGTCGGCTGCCCGACGGCACCGAGGAGCTCGTCCGCCGGTGGCTCCCCGGATCCGAGCCGTGGGCGTCGGTGGTGGTGGTGCACGGACTGGGTGAGCATTCGGGCAGGTACGAGCGGACCGGGAGCCTCCTGGCGGAGGCGGGTCTCGCCGTGGAGGCCTTCGACCTGGTGGGATTCGGGGGCTCGGGGGGAAGGCGAGGCGACGTAGAGGCCTGGGACACCTACCTCGACCAGGTGCGGGACCACGTCACGGCCGTCGACGGCCCGACGGTGCTGCTGGGGCACTCGATGGGGGGGCTCATCGCCCTCGAGTACGTGCTGTCACAGCGGCCCCGTCCCGATCTGCTGGTGCTGAGCGCACCGGGGCTGGGGGGAGGCAAGGCGTGGCAACGGAAGCTGGCGCCGGTGCTGGCTCGACTGGCTCCGACCGCCGCCATCCCGACCAAGATCGACGGAGCGCAGCTCTCCCGGGATCCGGCCGTCGGGGAGGCGTATTTCGGCGATCCCCTGGTGCTCACGGCGGTGACCGCACGGCTGGGCGCCGAGCTCTTCGCCGCCATCGATCGGGTTCGCGCCGGACTGGACCGCCTCGACCTTCCCACCCTCGTCCTGCACGGCGGGGCGGACACGCTCGTGCCTCCCCAGGCGAGCCTGGCTCTGGCGTCGCTCCCCACCGTCGAGCGGCGCATCTATCCGAAGCTCCGGCACGAGTTGTTCAACGAGCCGGAGGGCCCGGACGTGGTGGGGGAGGCGATCGAGTGGATCAGAGCCCGAGTCCCGAGCTGACCGAGGGACGGGCTCCCGCCTCGAGGTAACGGGGGAGCACCTCCTCGCTCCAGAGGCGTCGTTTCGTGTCCCAGGGGCAGAACGCGGCCCGGAGGGCGGTGTGGGTCACGGCCAGGAGGTCGTCAACCCCGAACCCGTGATGCTCACGAACCAGCTCGAGCTCCGCCGACATCGAGGTTCGGCTCATGAGACGGTTGTCGGTGTTGACGGTGACCGCGAATCCGGCCCGGTGGAGCATCCCGACGGGGTGTTCCTCGGCGTTCCAGCCCTTCGTGTGGAGGTTCGAGGTCGGGCAGACCTCGAGAGGGATCCGTCGATCGCGGAGGGTCGCGGCGAGGGGTCCCAACGAGACGACCGTACCGTCGCGGACGATGCAGTCGTCGATCACCTCGACCCCGTGACCGATGCGGTCGGCCCCGCATCGGTGCACCGCGGCGGCGAGGCTCGCCAACCCCCCGGCCTCTCCGGCGTGGAGGGTGACACCCAGGCCTGCCTCACGGACGTGGCGGATGGCGGGGAGGTGCGCATCGGGGGGGAAGCCCGCCTCGGGACCGGCGAGGTCGAACCCCACCACCCCGTGATCGGCGTAGCGGACGGCGAGGCGGGCGACCTCCAGGGAGTCGTCCTCCTGGCGCATCGCGTCGAGGATGAGGCCCCACTCCAGTCCGGTGGCGGCCGCGCCTTCCGTCATCCCGGCGATGGCCGCCTCCACCACGGCCTCGGGCGCGAGGCCTCGCCGGGTGAGGAGGTGCGGGGCGAAGCGGATCTCGGCGTAGACGACTCCGTCGGCGGAGAGGTCTTCGACCGCCTCTCGGGCGACGCGGTGGATCGCTTCGGTGGTCTGCATCACCGCCACCGTGTGGACGAACGCCTCCAGGTAGCGCTCCAGGGACCCGGACCGGCCCTGATCGAACCAGTCGGCGAGCGCCGTGGGTTCGTGGACGGGGAGCCGATGACCGACCGAAGCGGCGAGCTCCACCACCGTTGCCGGGCGGAGGCCGCCGTCGAGATGGTCGTGGAGGACGACGGAGGGCAGTTGCATGAGCCGGGACGGTAGTCCGCCGTCCTTCAAGTGGACCCATCAGGATGCCGATGGGGAAGGTGTGAACGACGCCCAGCCACAGCGGTTCGTGCGCAGATTGCGCCCGATCATCTTCGGGGTGCGGCAACGCATCTACATGGTCGGTTCTTCGCTGGCGCTCGTCCTCGTCGTCGTGCGGCCGGAGCCCGCCTCCTTCACGATCCTCGGAGCGGCGGTCGGGGGCCTGGTGGTCGGGATCGTCCCGTGGCATCCCCGTTACCGGATGCTCGGGGCGATCCTGTACGACGTCACCGCCGGGATGGTCCTGGGCCTGGCTTCGGGCTCCGCGGTGCTGGCAGGCTTCGCGGTGTTCGCCACGACCGGCTTGGCGGCCCTGGTGTTGCCGGAGCGGCAGGTGCGGGTGACGACCGTCGCGGCCGGTATCGCGGCCGCGGTGCTGACCGCTCAGCAGATCTGGGTGGCCGACGCGCTGTGGCTCGGCCCCGGAAGCTTCGTGGTCCGGGCCTTCGTCGTGGCGGTGTCGGGAGCGATGGTGGCGATGGTCGCCTGGCTGTTCGGAGCGGTGCGGATCGCCCTCCGGAAGTCCGAGGAGGAGGTCAGGAGCCTCGGCGTTCGGCAACGTCAGGTTCTCGAGCTCTCCCCGCTGCCGGTCGTCGTCCACCAGATGGGTCGGATCAGGTTCGCGAACGCGGCGGCGCGGCGGCTGCTGGGGGTGGGGGAGGGGGCCGACCCGGTGGGACGTGGGCTGCTCGAGTTCGTCCATCCGGAGGACCGCACGGGGGTGATCAGGGCGATGGGTTCGGTGATGGAGGGGCGGACCCTGCCGGAGGAACGTCTCCGTCTCGTCACCGTGGAGGGGGCGGTCCGGGACGTGAGGGCGACCTCGGCGCCCGTTGCCTTCGACGGGGAGCCGGCGATCCAGCTCGTGATGAGCGTGGAGGCCCCCCGGGCGCAGGAACTGCGGGACCTGTTCGAACGGCTTCCCGTCGCCCTCTACCGCTCGACGCCGGACGGGGCGGTGATCGAGGCCAATCCCGCCTTGGTGGAGCTGCTCGGCTACGAGGACCGGGAGACGCTGCTCGGAGACCCCGACGTTGCCAACAGCGTCCACGTCGATCCTCGGCGCCGGGAAACGTGGCGGAGGCTCATCGACGCCGAGGGTGTGGTGATCGACTTCGAGGTCGAGATGGTCCGCAACGACGGGAGGCGGATCACGGTGAGCGATTCGGCCCGGGCGATCCGCGATGCCACGGGAGCCATCCGGTACTACGAGGGAGTCCTGGTCGACATCACCGCCTCGAAGGAGCTGGAACGCTCCCGTCATCGCCTTGCCCGAATCCTGGAGCGCACCTCGGATCTCGTCGGGGTCGCCGACCCCTCGGGGAGGGTGATCTACGCCAACGCCGCCGCCCGACGGTTCTTCGAGGTCGAGGTGGAGGGCGACCTGCCCGAGCTCAATGCCTTCGCGGTGCTCGGTCTGGAGTCGGGGATGACGAAGCGGCGGATCTGGTCGAAGCTGGTCACGGACGGAGAGTGGGCCGGTGAGCTCACCCTCGTCTCGCCGTCGGGTCGGGAGATGCCGGTCTCGCTGTACATCCAGGTTCACCACAACGATCAGGGGGAGCCCGAGTTCTACTCGATGGTCGGCCGCGACCTGACGTCGGCGAAGGAGGCCGAGCGCCGCCTCGAGGAGTCGATTCGGGCTCGGGACCGATTCGTGGCGACCGTCTCGCACGAGCTGCGGACTCCCCTCACCGCGGTCGTCGGGCTGCTCGACGAGCTGGTCGAGAGCTACCGGGGATTCACCGATGACGAGCGGCGCGAGATGCTCGAGCTGGTGGCCGGTCAGGCGCACGAGATGGCTGCCATCATCGAGGACCTGCTGGTCGCCGCCCGGGCGGAGACCGGTGGGGTGGTGCTCAGCCTCGGTGACGTGGATCTGTCGGCCGAGGCGAACGCAGTGATCAGGGCGCTCCCGGAGGCGGTGCAGCGGGGCATCGAGGTGAGCGGCGGTGCCGAGGCCCGGGGGGACGCCCGCCGCATCCGTCAGATCCTCAGGAACCTGGTCACGAACGCGCTCCGATACGGGGGGCAGGAGATCGTGGTGCGGGTGGGGAGTGACGGCTCCGTCGGGTGGGTCGAGGTGGTCGACTCCGGAGCCGGTCTCCCACCCGAAGACCGGGAGCGCATCTTCGAGCCGTATCAGCGGGCCGGGAGCGGGGAATCCCGATCGGGTTCGGTGGGTCTCGGACTCTCGGTCTCGCGGCAGCTCGCCCGGCTCATGGGAGGCGACCTCACCTATCGGGTGGACGGCGGCAGCATCTTCCGCCTCGAGCTGCCGCTCGCCGAGCACGCCGCGATTCCGACCGACGAGGCCGGTGCGCGAGTATGAGGGGATGGACCAGCACCTGACGGGCCGCCTGCTCGTCGCGGCTCCGACCCTCATCGACCCCAACTTCTTCCGGACCGTCGTCCTTCTGCTGAGCCACGACGAGGACGGAGCGGTCGGGGTGGTGCTGAACCGACCGTCCGGAGAGCCGGTCGAGGCCCACCTCCCGGCGTGGAGCGACGCCACGGGGGAGTGGAACGTGGTGTTCGTCGGGGGACCGGTCCAGCCCGAGGTGGCGGTGGGGCTGGTGTCTCATGGCGGGGTGGAGCGGTTCCCGGTCGGAGGGGTCGAGGTGGGGGATCTGGCCCAGGATCCTCCACCGGGGGCGCGGGCGAGGATCTTCTCGGGCTATTCGGGATGGGGTCCGGGCCAGCTCGAGGCGGAGATCGCCGAGCAGGCCTGGATCGTCGTCGACGCAGACCCCGGTGACGCCTTCACGGCGGACCCCGAGGGTCTGTGGTCGGCGGTGCTTCGTCGCCAGCCCGGCCTGATGTCGATGTTGGCGACCTTCCCGGTCGATCCGGCCCTCAACTGACCCGGGAGTTCCCGGTCGGCCCCCTATGCTCGGCCCATGTCGCGTACCCGGCTCCGCCCGTCGCTTCGTGGCCGGGCACCCAACCTGAGGACGGAGCAGCGGCTCTGGGAGGAGGGGCACGACGTCGTCGTGGGGATGGACGAAGTGGGCCGTGGGGCATGGGCAGGACCGATCGCCGTCGGTGCCGCCGTCCTGCCGCGGGACCGCCGGGTGTACGGGGTGCGGGACTCGAAACAGCTCACCGAGGCCGAGCGGGAGGCGCTCTTCGACCGGATCGGTGCATGGTGTCGGGCGTGGGCGGTCGGCATGGCCTCCCACGACGAGTGTGATCGGCTGGGGATGTCGGCCGCCCAGCGTCTGGCCGCTCGTCGGGCACTCGAAGCCCTGGGCCTCGCACCCGATCGGATCCTCGTGGATGGGACCTGGGATTTCGTCGGGAGCGGAACCGTCCACACCCTGCCCGGCGGCGACGCCTCGTCGCTCTCGGTGGCGGCGGCGTCGATCCTCGCCAAGGTGACGAGAGACCGCCTGATGCGTGATCTCGCCGTGCA
>JALSJV010000133.1 GCA_026989215.1 Acidimicrobiia bacterium
CTCTCCGAGGACCCCGACGCCCTGTTGCGGTGGGCGACGACCATCGGGGGGAGGTACATGGGTGCCGACCGGGCCGAACGGTACGGACATCGGAACGCGGTCCCCGGCGAGCTGCTGGTCCGGCTCCTCCCCTCGAAGATCATCGGACGGGCCGGGATCGCCGAGTGACCTCCCACGGGGAGCCTCCCGAGGGCGGGACGGCTTCCGGGCCGGTCGGCGAGCCGACCACGTGGCGGTGGTGCGGGCCGCGATCGGCTTCAGCCCACACCCGGCGGGGGGACGACCCGCACCACCTCGTCCCGAGCCCTGAGGGCGTCCACGATCTGGGCAAGGTCCTCCGGGCCCGCACCGGCGATCTCGACGACCAGCTTCCGGAGCCCGTCCGACTCGGTCATCGACATCGACTCGACCCGCGCCCCCACCGCGTTGAGGGACTCGAAGAGCGGGGTGAGGGTGCCGTGCCCCGCCCGGTAGTCGATCTCCAAGGGGAGCAGGGCGCTGCGTCGCATGTACTTGCGGATCGGAGCGAAGCCGACCATCACGGCCAACGCCAGCAGCAGGGCGAGCGGTGCCAGAACGTACAGGCCGAACCCGGCGGCGAGTCCCAACGCGGCGGCGAGCCAGAGGGTCGCGGCGGTGGTGATGCCCGTCACCGTGAATCCCGTCCGCAGCATGCCTCCCGCCCCGATGAACCCGATCCCGGTGACGACCTGGGCGGCGATGCGGGTCCGGTCGACCCCGGGGCCGTCGAAGGCGTAGGCACCGGCGATGGTGAACAGGGCGGCGCCGATCGACACCATCGTGTGGGTCCGCAACCCGGCGGTCTTCATGTGGATCTCGCGTTCGGCGCCGAGCACGGCCCCGAGGACCGCGGCGAGGGCGACCCGACCGGCCAACTCCAGTTCGAAGATGTCCATGTCTTCACACTAGGAGACTCCCCACCCACCGCATCGCCCGTTGGTCGGGAACGCGTCGAGTTGCCAGACTGCGCGGAGTCCCGACCGTGGAGGATCGCCGTGCCGTACCGAACCATCATCGAGCCGTTCCGGATCCACAGCGTCGAACCGATCGACTTCCCCGACGAAGATCGGCGTCGGGCCGCCCTCGAGCGGGCCGGATACAACCTCTTCGGCCTCCACGCCGACGAGGTGATCATCGACCTGCTCACCGACTCGGGAACGGGGGCGATGTCGACCAGACAGTGGGCCGGGATCATGCAGGGCGACGAGTCCTATGCGGGGAGTCGATCCTTCTACCGGTTCCGGGACACGGTCGCCGAGATCACCGGGCTCGCCGAGGTCATCCCCACCCACCAGGGTAGGGCAGCCGAACGCATCCTCTTCGCGGTGATGGCGAAGGAAGGTGATGTCGTCCCCAACAACACCCACTTCGACACCACCCGCGCCAACGTCGAGTACCAGGGGGCGGAGGCCCGAGACCTCGTCGTCCCCGAAGGCCTCGACCCTGCCACCGAACATCCCTTCAAGGGCAACATGGACGTCGAAGCGCTCCAGGCCACCATCGACGAGGTCGGCGCCGACCGGGTCCCCCTCGTCATGATGACGGTGACCAACAACTCCGGCGGCGGCCAGCCCGTCTCGATGGCGAACCTCCGCGCCGTCCGCGAGGTGTGCGACCGTCACGGAATCCCCCTGTTCCTTGACGCTTGCCGATTCGCCGAGAACGCCTGGTTCATCAAGCTGAGGGAACCCGGATACGAGGACAAGACCCCGCGGGAGATCGCCAGGGAGATGTTCTCCCTCGTCGACGGTTGCACCATGTCGGCGAAGAAGGACGGGATGTCCAACATCGGCGGGTTCCTGGCGATGAACGACCCCGACCTCGCCCAGGAGTGCCGGAACCTCCTCATCCTCACCGAGGGGTTCCCCACCTACGGCGGGCTGGCGGGCTACGACCTCGAGGCCGTCGCCCAGGGGCTGTGGGAGGCCCTGGAGGAGGAGTACCTCCGCTATCGGATCCGATCGACCGAATACCTCGCCGAGAAGATCGACGCGGCCGGGGTGCCCATCGTCAAACCGGCCGGAGGCCACGCCGTGTACCTCGACGCCAAGGCACTCCTCCCCCACATCCCACCGTCGCAGTACCCCGCCCAGACCCTGGCCTGCGCCCTCTACCTGGAGGGTGGGGTGCGGGGCGTGGAGATCGGAAGCGTGATGTTCGGCAAGCCCCAACCCGACGGCACCGAGATCCCGGCACCGATGGAGCTGGTCCGTCTCGCCGTTCCACGACGGACCTACACCCAGAGCCACATCGACTACGTCGGGGAGGTCATGATCGCGGTCGCGGACCGTGCCGAGGAGCTCCGTGGTCTCCGGATGGTGAGCCAGCCGCCCTGGCTCCGCCACTTCACGGCCAGGTTCGAACCTCTGTGATCCGTCAGGCGCTGGGCCCCTGCGGCTCTCCGACGCCCTGGAAGGTGACCTCCACCGACCACGAGTTCCCCGGGTCGGCGAGGCGATAGCCGGTGATCACATCCTCGTAGAAGATCGTGATCTCGGCGTCCATGGGGTCGGACGCGCCTTGACCCAGATCCGGCACGGCGGCGGCGGGCAGAAGTCCCCGGACCATGCCCGGCCCTTCCTCGGTGACCTGGACCATGCCCAAGAGGCCGAGGGACGGCCCGGTCGGAGCCTCGGAAAGGGGGATCTCACTCGTGCCGTTCGGACCGACGACCGTCGCCACCCCGTCGAGAACCAGGGTCTTCACCGTCTGATCGCCTGCGGTGACGACCAACTCCCGGTCGGAGCCGTCGACCCAACCACTCAAGCGGACGGTGACCTCCCCGGAGGCGGGGTACAGGTTCACCGTCGCCTCGAACGCGTAGGCGGACGCCGCCTGGGTGACGGCCAGCGCCCGGCTGAAGGGACTCTCGGCGGCCGCGGTCGACGGCGGAGCGGTCGTCGGGGGCGGGGCGGACGTCGCGGTCGTCGCCGGGGACACCGTCCCGACGGGACTGTCCGCACCACCGCCACAGGCGGCGGCGACGAGAGCGAGGACGAGGAGCGGAGCGAAGCGCCTCATCGGTCAGTCACCACCCGACTCGGAGTCGCCGTCGTCGGAGTCGTCGTTCTTCTGCTTGTCGCCGTTGCCGTCATCGTCGTCCTCGTTCTTCTCGTCGTCGTCCTGGTCCTCGTCGTCCCTGGTGTCGTCGTCCTTCGAATCGTCGTCGTCCTTCGTGTCGTCGTCGTGGTCGTCATGGTCCCGATCCTCGCGGTCGGCCTCGTCGTCGGCGTCGTCTTCACCCTCCGCCACCGACGTGGTGGTCGTGGTGGACGTCTCGACGTCGTCCCCGCGGTCCTCCTCGTCGCCGGCGACGGTGGTCGTCGTCGACCCGACC
>JALSJV010000134.1 GCA_026989215.1 Acidimicrobiia bacterium
CGGATCGGTGATCGTGTAGGGGGTGAGGGCGGGCATCTCCCAGCCGTCGAGGAGCTGCATCAGCTCGGTCTCGGGGAGGTGCGCCAGCAGCGCCTTCCCCGTCCCGGTCGAATGCGCCCAGTTGCGACGCCCCACCTCGAGGAACAGGCGCAGGGTGTGGGGCGAGTCGATCCGTTCGACGTACACCACCTCCCGCCCGTCGAGGACCGCGACCTGCACCGTCTCGCCGGTGCGATTCCGGAGGGTCTCCAACAGCCCGGAGACGGCCTCGTGCAGGTCGTTGGGTACCGCCGCCGCCGCCAGGTCGTGCACCGCCAGACCCAGCCGATACTGACCCGAGTACGGGTCCCGTTCGAGCAGGTGCTCGGCCACCAGGGTCGTGAGGAGCCGATGCACGGTGGATTTGCCCAGCCCGAGGCGCCGAGCAAGCTCGGAGACCCCCAGCTCACGGTCGTGGGGCCCGAACTGCTTGAGGAGGCGGGCGGCGTTGCGGACCGACGAGAGGGTCTGGCGTTCACTCATCGCCTCGGGCCTTCCCCCGCACCGCCGCCAACACCGCCCGACGGACGGCGGCCGGATCGGGGCGTGTCTCGGTCGCCAGCGTCGTCACCGTGTCGTCCCACGGCACGATCTCACGGGCGAGGAGTGCCTG
The DNA here is from genome assembly GCA_026989215.1 of Acidimicrobiia bacterium. GTDB lineage: Bacteria > Actinomycetota > Acidimicrobiia > Spongiisociales > ZC4RG35 > S012-128. Next base: position 653 of record JALSJV010000134.1, read on the forward strand.
GGCCCGCGTCAACCCCGCCCAGGCCGCGCCCTCCATCTCGTCCACCAGGCCCTCCCGCCCCCGGGCATGCGCCCGGATCGTCTCGAAGTCCCGGGCGGCGGCCACATGGGCGTTGGCGAGGCCCGCCCCGGCGTGGCCGGCGTGATGACCGCCGAGCTCGGCCCCCGGACGGACGACCAGATGGTAGAGGTGGGTGCTCAACCCCAACGCCCGGCGTACCAGCACCCCGGCCGGAGCGGTCCGCTCGTCGATGAGGCCCAGCTCCGGGAGCACCACCGGGTCGTAGAAGCGCACGGTCCATTCGAGCACGTCGACCGAGTCGGAGAGCGCCACCTCCGGCCCGGCGGGGGCGGGCAGGGGGTCACGGGTGGCGATGACGTGCAGGTTCTGGACCCCGGCCGCCACCACCGTGAAGGGTCCCGCCAGCAGCGGCATCCGTCCTCTCACGGCCGGGGGATGCTGCTTCGCCACCTCCAGGTAGGCGCGATGCACGGCGGCGACGTAGTCGGCCATGGCCCTGCGCATCTCCTCGGGCCCGCGGGTCATACTCGGACCCTAGCGACCTCGTTCCTCCATGAGGGAAGGTGTTCTTCCATGCGGGACGCCCGGGGGCGGGCCCCCGGTCCCCGAGCACGACCGCCGCCCCCGTTCCCCCATACGGGACAGCATCCCATCGAACGGAACACCCTCGGTATGGTCGGCTCACGCCGACGGAAGGGAGAACGTGGGAATCCTGCGGTTGGGTCACGTCGACATCACCGTCCCCGACCTGGATCTCGCCGCCGCCTACTACACGCAGGTGATGGGGATGATCGAGGTGGAGCGCACCTCGGACCGCGTCTTCTTCAAATGCTGGGACGAAGAGGACCACCACTCCCTCGCCGTGCGTTACGACCCCCGGGTCGGGATCGACCGTTTCAGCTTCAAGGTGGAGGCGGACGACGACCTCGCCGAGCTGGAACGCAGGGTGGAGGCCTACGGGTTCCGGGTGTCACGGGTCTCGGCGGGCGAGGAGGTCGGCCAGGGGGAATCGATCCGGTTCGAGACCCCCTCGGGACACGAGATGGAGCTGGTCCACGACGTCGAGAAGGTCGGGAGTCTCCTCCCCAAGGTCAATCCCGATCCCGAACCGCAAGGCCTCGTCGGCATCGCCCCGCCCCGCATGGACCATCTCCTCGTCACCGCCGAGGAGGTGCCCGAAGCGACCAGGTTCTACATGGACGTCCTCGGGTTCCGGCTCACCGAGCAGCTCCTCGACGGCGACGGCCACCAGATCGGCGTCTGGCTGGAGCGGAGCCACTCCCCCCACGACCTGGCCGTCGTCTCCGGCCCGAACGGCGGACTCCACCATTTCGCCTTCTGGCTCGACGACTGGGATCACGTCCGCCGGGCCGCCGACATCCTGGCGTACAACTCGATTCAGATCGACGTGGGGCCCACCCGCCACGGGATCACCCGCGGCAACACCATCTACTTCTTCGACCCGATGGGGACACGCAACGAGGTGTTCACCGGAGGCTATCGGCCCGATCCGGACTTCCCCACCATCACCTGGACCGAAGACAACATCGGTCGGGCCATCTTCTACTACGAGGGGGACCTCAACGATCGCTTCATGAAGGTGCACACGTGAGGGAGGGACGCTGATGGGGATCCTGCGCCTCTCCCACGTCGAGATCCGGGTACCCGACCTGGAGCTGGCCACCGCCTACTACGTGGAGGTCCTCGGCCTCATCGAGACGGCCCGGGAGACCGACCGGGTCTTCCTCAAATGCTGGGACGAGCACCAGCACCACTCGGTGATCCTCCGTCACGCCTCCACCTACGGCCTGGAGACGATCGGGTTCAAATGCCAAGACCGCGACGACCTCGACCATTACGCGTCCCGCATCGAGGCGGCGGGGATCCTCACGAAACGGTTTCCCGCCGGGGAGCTCGGTCCGGGATCGGGTGAGACGCTGCGGTTCGAGGCTCCCTCCGGCCACGTCACCGACCTCGTCTGGGGGATGGAGCAGGTCGGCAACCTGCTCCCCCTCACCAACCCCCCACCGGAACCCCTCGGGCTGGTGGGCATCCACCCGCCTCGCATCGACCACGCCTTCCTGATGTGCGAGGACGTGGACGGCGTCACCGAGTTCTTCACCGACGTCTTGGAGTTCCGGATCACCGAGCAGATCATGGCCGACGACGGTCACCGCCTCGTCAGTTTCCTGGAGCGAAGCCACACGTCGCACGATCTCGCCTTCGTTACCGGACCCAACGGGGCGTTCCACCACGTCGCCTTCTGGCTCGACGACTGGAACCAGGTCCGCCAGGCCGCCGACATCTGCGCGTACCACGGGGTGCGCATCGACGCCGGACCCACCCGGCACGGGGCCACCCGCGGCTGGGGGCTGTACTTCTTCGACCCGGCCGGGAACCGCAACGAGGTCTACACCGGGGGCTACTGGGCGGACCCCGACCGCGAGCCGGTCACCTGGACCGAGGCGGAGATGGGCAAGGCGATCTTCTACTACGAGGGGGTCGTCGACCAGCGATTCCTCACGGAGCACTCATGACCGACGACCGCCGCCCGCCCCTCCCCCGCACCGAGCGGAGCGACGCCCCGCTGTACCTGGCCCGCTACCTGGAACGCCAGAAGCAGGGCGACGCGCCGGAGCCAGAAGACGACCCCAACGTTCCCCTCTATCTCCGCCA
>JALSJV010000135.1 GCA_026989215.1 Acidimicrobiia bacterium
CCCGCTCGGCCTCCTCCCGGGCATGCTTCGAGCAGAGCCGGCCGATCGGCGAGATCACCGTCGCCGGTTCGTCGCATCGGTCACAAGAGGTGCTCGCTTCCGCCCGCTCACTCATGGTGATGGAATCGGCATCTCCGCCCCGAGCCATGAGAGCCATCCCCGATCCGCCGCGAGGAGCTAGTCACCGTGCCTCGACCCCGCAGCGGCTCGTCACGACGCTTGCGCGCCGCCTCCGGTGTCGACCGAACCCAGGCCGAGTCCCGGATCCGGGACCGGTCTTCTCGCTCGGCCTCACCCGGTGGGCCAGACCTCGGTGACGGGCGGCCGCGCGGCGCCGATCCTGGCGAGATGGGCGTTGAAGGACCGTTTCCATGTCTCGTGGGCGTGCCGTTGAAGCTCGACGAGCGCCTCCCCGCCCACCCGAACCTCGGGGTGGGTGAGGGCGATGCGGCGGGCCACCGCCACGGCGGCGAGGGCGTCGGCCCGCGCCCGGTGCGCCCCGTCGAAGGGGACCCGGTAATGCTCGGCGACGACGCCGAGGGTGCGCTTGCCCTTCCGATAGCGGTCGACGTGTCGGTCGAGCACCAGCGGGTCCACCAGGATCGCCGGCGGCACCGCCGGGAGTCGGCGGAGGCCGTGCCGAGCGCACTCCGCCGCCAGAAGCGGCCAGTCGTAGGTGGCGCGGTAGATCACGATCGGCGTCCCCGCCGCGACCAGACGGTCGATCTCGGCTCGGGCCGCCGCCAGGACCTCTGCGGGGGGACGGCCCCGCTCGGTCAGGTCTGCCGTGGTGATCCCGGTGATGGCGGTGACCCCTTCGGGGAGCGGGAATCCAGGGTCGACGAGGCCCTCGGTCAGCACCGTGGGTACACCGTCGGGGTCGACGAGCAGCAGGGCGATCTCGATGATCCGGGCGGTGGCGACGTCGACACCCGTCGCCTCGAGATCGAGTACGGCGAGGGGTTCGTCGTGCCAGGCCATCCTCCCGAGCCTAGACCGGGGTCGGGCAGGGACCCGCCCGCCGCCGAGACCCCACCCGTTTTGGCACCCAGATCGCGCGGTATACGCGACATCCAGGTGCCAAAACGGGCAAGGGCTCGCGCCTCCACCCACGATCCACCGAGGCCTGTCATATCACCGATCCGACCCCACCAAGAGGGGGTGGATGCTCTCCGTCCCGAAATGAGTAGGTCGCTACTCATGACAGGGGTGACTCGACGGTCCATTCTGGCGGGGCGGCAACGGTCGAAGTAGGTCCCCGACGGCGCGACCTTCGCGGGAGAGGAGAGAGGATGCACATCACGAGACTTCTGGTCGTGTCGGCTCTCGTCCTCGCCGCCTGCGGGGGCAGCACCACCGAGACACCGCAGCCGGGAGGGCCGGGGGGCGACACTCCCCTGGACCGGGCTCTGGGCGGACCAGGAGATGACGTCTGCGACGCGGCCCGGGAGATGGCGCTCGCCATGGCGATGGGAACCGACGATGTGGAGGACATCATCCGGCCCATGGAGGCGATACGTCGATCCGCCCCTCCGGACGTGGCCGACGACATCTCGACGGTTTTGGATGCATGGCGCGCCGCCGCCGAAGGCGACGCCAACGCCCTCACCGAAAACGAGGTCTGGGAGGCCGATGAGCGGGTCAGCGACTACCTGGCTCGGGAATGTCCGGGGCTCTTCGAGGTCGACGCCGAGGATCCCCTGCCGGAGGACGACAACCGGGGGACGTTCACGGTGACCGTCGCCGGAGAGACCTTCACCGAACAGCTCAGCGGCTATCCGGGCGTTGAGTGCCGACAAGAAGGGCTCCTCGAGGACGGCGAGATCGCGGTCATCTTGCGGGGAGCTCGACTCCGGGTCGCGACGGGAATCTTCAACCAGGGGGTGGCCCCCGGCACCTTCCAAGGGTGGGTCCGGGTGATGCCCCCTCCCTCTGACGAGAGTTCTGACGCGAGCCTCGACGAAGAGCCGTACGACTTCTTCGGGGACAACGGCACGTTCGTCCTCGCGGAGGCCTACGAGGTCGAGCCGGGTGATGAAGACACGGGGCAGCGTCCCCTGTGGTTCTTCGCGGGGAGCTTCTCCCTCACCGCACCGGAGGAATCCCCCGACGCATCGGTGGAAGGGACCTTCGAATGCGTCACGGAGGTCTACCCATGACCACCACCCGAGACACCGCATCCTTCGAGGAGAGTGGGGGACGTCGGAACGGGGAGGCCGCGTCCGGCGGCCTCCCCGAGAAAGGAGCACGACCGTGGATCTGTCGAACCTGAGCAGACCGGAGAAGGTCACCGCCGGAGGTGGAGCGATGCTCCTCGTCGCCGGCTTCCTCCCCTGGTACAGCTTCGGAGGGTTCGGAGGCCTGAACGGATGGAGCTCGGGCTTCCCGGCCTGGGGCGGCATCCTGGCGGGACTCGCCGGAGCCGGAATCCTCATCGCCCCCAAGCTGGGAGGCAAAGACGTCTCCACTGCCTCCCTCGCCCGACCCCAACTCGCCGTGGTTCTCACCGGACTCGGCAGCCTCCTGATCGTCTTCCGGTTCATCACCGAGTCCACCCTCACGTCCTTCGGGATCTTCGCCGGCCTCGCCGGTTCGGTGCTCGCCACCTACGGGAGCTTCCAGGCGATGCGAGCGGCAGGCCTCGAGCTGCCCGTCGGCGAAGTCCGGGAACGGTTCACCCAGGGCTCCACCACCTCGGACGTCGAGAACCCGTCCGAGGACGGAGACGGGTAGCCGCCCCCCGTCGACGGGCGAGAACCTACCGGGCCCGGACGCGGTGGCACTCGTTCCCGCCGCCACCGCCGAGACGCCGCGGCTGCCGGACCGACGTCAGGACCCGGCCGAGAAGCCCGGTGAGCGTCACGCAGGCGCCGGAACGTGGCGAAGAGGATCGGACGCGAGGGCGCCGGGGGGGGAATGGATCTGTGGGTTTGCCTGGAGCTGCTTCGTCGTCGAGACGGACCTGGGCGGCGCCTGAGGAGACCCGACCCTTCCTCCGGCCCTCCGGCCACCGTCGCTCTCGACGTCGCGGCGATGGTGCCCCGGGTCGTTTCCCGCCTGCCGTGTACGTGTGGTGCTCATCCCGGATCCTCCTTCGAGCCGTGAGTGCTGCAACCCACAACCTCGTCGGAGGGCTCACCCACCACACCATCCCGTCGAGGACAACCTCCCCGGTGATCGCACCCAGACGTCACCAACCGGGGCGTCACCACGATTCTCGGCCGCCCGGGCGGGATGCTTGACGGTGGTCAGGGGCGGGGTCGAACCGCCGACCTCCGGTTTTTCAGACCGGCGCTCTACCAACTGAGCTACCTGACCGGGGCGGCCACCGAGGCTGGACCTCGGCT
>JALSJV010000136.1 GCA_026989215.1 Acidimicrobiia bacterium
GAAGCTACACGCCGACGGGGACGGTGGTCGGCACCGAGCAGGTGAGCATCGACCAGCCCGCCGAGGAGCAACGACGCACGCCGCTCTCCCGGGCGGTCGGTCGGTTCGCCTCGGCGTTCCTCGTGGGGCTCGGGCTGTTGGCGTACCGCCGAAGCCGCTGGGTCGACGCGACGATCGCCCAGCTCTCCGACGCTCCCGGCCCCACGGTCGGATGGGGCGTGCTCTTTCTCGTCTCCCTCGGGGGGATCCCCCTCGGCACCCTCGTCGTGGGCGTCCTCCTCGGCCTGTTCTTCGGCTGGCTGGGCCTCGGGCCGCTGGCGGCGGCGACCGTCTTCGCCGTGATCGTCTCGTGGGCGGTCGTGGCGTTCGCCGGGGTCGTCGTGGTGGCGCTGCTGGCCCCGGTCACCGTGGGAACGTGGCTGGCGGCGAGGTTCATGCCGGACACCACCCCCATCTACCTGGCGATGGCGGCCGGGGTGGCGGTGCTGGCGCTGCTGGGGCTCGTCCCGGTGCTGGGTGCCCTGGTCGGGCTCGGGGTCACCGTCCTCGGCGGCGGATCCTGGGTGCGGTCGGTCTGGTCACACCGCCGGCGTCTCGTGTCCACCCAGATCGCAGAATCCTGACCGCGCAGTCAAGATTCGCTATCGTCGGGGGTGCGTGCGACGGCCCCGGGAGCGCAGACCACCGGAGGACGAACGATGAACGGAGTGATCGACACACTCTTCCCCCTCCTGCTGAAGGAGTGGAAGGACAGCTGGGTGCAGGCCACCAACTCCCCCGGCGAGCTGAAATGCAAGGTGGAGCTGGCGTGGGGCGACGGATACGAGGACGGCGACGCCCTCATCGCGGCGATGGACGCCGCCGGGGTGGAGACGGTGCTCGCCACCGACCTGCTCGCCTGGTCCTACACCCGCCAGACCCGCTTCGCCCTCGACATGACCTCGGAGATCGAGGCTCTGATGAGGAAATATCCGGGCCGCATCTACGGCCTCGCCGACTACGACCCGTTCCACATCCGGGCGGGGCTGGAGAAGGTGGAGGAGGACTGCACCCACCGGGGTTTCAAGGGCGTCTACCTCCACATCTACGGATACGACATCGGACTCGACGACCGGAGGATGTATCCGCTCTACGCCCTCTGCGAGGCGAAGGGGATCCCCGTCTCGATGCAGATCGGCCACGTCCTCGAGGCGATGCCGAGCGAGCATGGGCGGCCGATCCAGCTCGACCGGATCGCCTGCGATTTCCCGGATCTGGTCCTGGTGGGCACCCACACCGGGTGGCCGTGGGTGGAGGAGGCGCTGGCGGTGATCACCAAATGGCCCAACGTCTACCTCTCCACGAGTGCGTGGCTGCCGAAGTACTTCTCCCCCACCCTCCGCCAGTTCCTCAACTCGAACGTGGGACGGGAGAAGATCCTCTTCGGCTCCAACGGGCTGAGCTGGGAGCGCTACCTCCAGCAGTGGGAAGAGCTGGGACTCTCCGAAGAGGCGACCCGGGCCATGCTGGTCGACAACCCTCGGCGGGTCTTCGGGCTCTGATCCGACCCGGATCTTCAGGCGACGGCGACCTCTTCGACGCGTGAGACGCGGGTGGCATGCACCACGACGAGGGCGATCACGAAGAGGGCTACGCCGAGCCCCTGATGGGTGAGGGCGAGCCACTTGGGTACCCCGAGGATCACCACGGCGATCCCGAGGACGATCTGGACGGCGACGACGACGGTGAGCCAGCCGGCGGTCTTCCGCAGCAGCGGCGACGACCCCGGCTGCCGGTAGATGGCCCCGGCCAGCACGAGGGCGAGTCCGGCCACGACGAAGGCGAACCAGCGGTGGATGAAATGGACACCCACCGGTCCGGTGACCGCCGCCCACACGGACCCGGCGTTGGCGAGCGCTTCGGCGGGGATCAGGGTGCCGAACATGAGCGGCCACGTGTTGGAGACGTGACCTGCCTTCAGCCCTGCCATCATCCCCCCGAAGGCGAGCTGGATCACCAGGGCCACCAGCAGCCACTTCGCCACCGCCCGGATCTTGGGCGTGGCGGGTTGGCCTGCCACGCCCATCCGATTCATCGCCATCCACGACACCAGAGCCAGCAGCCCGACGGCGGTGAGAAGGTGGACGGTGAGTCGGACTTCGCTCACCGACGGACGGTCTTGGAGCCCGCTGGAGACCATCGCCCATCCGATGGCCCCCTGGACCCCGAAGAGGGCCGCCACCCCCCAGTACGGCAGGGATCGACGAAGGGTCATCCGTCGTCTCCACAGCATCCAGAGGAGGGGGACGACGACGGCGAGGCCGGCGATCCTCCCGATCAGTCGGTGCGCCCACTCGATGTAGAAGATCTCCTGGTACTCCGCCAGGGTCATACCCCGGTTGACCAGGCGGTATTCGGGTGTCTGGCGGTAGGCGGCGAAGGACTCTTCCCAGGCGTCGACGCCAATCGGGGGGACGACCCCGGTGACGACGTCCCATTCGACGATCGACAGGCCCGCCCTCGAGAGACGGGTGAATCCTCCGACGAGCACCATGAGGAAGATGAGTCCGGCGACGAGCAGCAGCCAGCGGGTGATGCCGTCGATGCCCTGGCGCCCAGTGGTCGTGGTCATGGGCGGTCAGTGTAGAGAGGCCGGGGACCGGATCGGGCCGCCGACCTCCTCCGGAACACCCCGGGACAGCCGACGCGCCGCGAGGCTGCGGGGTAAGGTCGCCGCCTCGGGAGACGGGAGATACCCGAGGAGCGCCACGATGCTCAGAGCCGATGTCTCGAGGGCCCGGGTTCCGGGCCTTCCCCCGTCACGTGTCGGAGCCCTCCGGATCACCCTGTTCGCCTTCGCCCTGGTCGTCGCGGCGTGTGGGGCCGACGACGCGGCCTCGGGCGAGGCGACCGGTGCCGATCTGGCCGCCCGAGGCTACGAGATCTTCCAACAGGTCGGATGTGCGGCCTGTCACGGTGCCGAGGGCGAGGGCGGTGTCGGCCCTCCTCTGGCGGGGCACACGGAGGAGCAGGTGTTCCGTCAGGTCCGGACCCCGAAGGGTGACGTCATGCCGCCGTTCCCGCCGGAGAAGCTGAGCGACGACGAGGTGCGGGCGATCGTCGCCTGGATCGAGACCCTCGGCGACGAGATGGTGATGGCCCATCCTCCCGAGGAGGGCGCCGACCACGGGGAGGCACCGATGAGTCGGACGGAGGTCGCCCATCTCCGACTCATGATCGCCGCCCTCGACGCCGAGAACGCCGTCGACGCCCGGCGCCACGTCGAGCATCTGGGGCTTCACGGCGGATCCCCCGAGCTGGCCGACCTCGCCGCCGCGTTGACCGCCGACCTCGACCG
>JALSJV010000137.1 GCA_026989215.1 Acidimicrobiia bacterium
AACACGGGCCCGTGAACGGTCGCCGCCTCGTCCTCGGCGCCGCCGTCCTCTGGGGGACGACCGGGTCGGCCCAGGCCCTCGGACCCGTGGCGGCCACACCGCTCACCACCGGCGCGCTCCGGCTGGTCGTCGGCGCCACCGGCCTGGTGACCGTCGCCGCCGTCACCGGGTCGTTACGCCGACTCCGCGACGTCCCCCTCGGCATGCTCGCCGTCACCGCCGTCGGGATCGCCGCCTACCAGCCTGCCTTCTTCGCGGGAGTCGAGCGGGCCGGGGTGGCGGTGGGGACCGTCGTGGCGATCGGATCGGCTCCGATCCTGGCCGGTCTCCTGGCTCGGTTCGTCGGACACGAACGCCTGGAACCTCGCTGGTACACGGCCACCGCGCTGGCGATCGTCGGGACCGCCGCGGTGGTCGGTGCCCCGGAGGGGGTCGATCCGGTGGGGATCCTCGCCGCGCTCGGTGCGGGTGCGGCCTACGCCATCTATGCCTTCGGCGCCAAACGGATGATCGAACGGGTCGGAGCCGTCGCGGCGATGGCGGCGGGGTTCGGTCTCGGAGCGATCGTCCTTCTCCCCGCTCTGTGGAACACCGACCTGTCGTGGGTCGGCACCGTCCCCGGTCTGGCGATGGTGGGCTGGCTGGGAATCGCCACCGTGACCGCCTCCTACCTCCTGTTCGGAGCGGGGCTGGCCACCACCCCCCTGTCGACCACCGCCACCCTCTCGTTGGCGGAGCCGGCGACGGCGACCCTCCTCGGCTTCCTCCTCCTCGGGGAGCGTCCCGGAGGCGTCTCGTGGCTCGGCGTCGGCCTGATCCTCCTCGGCCTGGCGATCCTGGCCACGACGACGCCGGACTCCTGACCGTTCAGGATCGGGTCAGCCAGGACGCCTCTCGGCAGAGGGCCTCGACGGCGGGGGGGTCGACGGGGACGAGACCGCTCAGGATCTCGTGTCCGTCTTCGGTGACGACGAGGTCGTCTTCGATCCTGACACCGATCCCGAGAAAGTCGGGGGGGATCAGATGGGTGATCTTCTCCGCTTCCTCCCACTCCTCCCGTTCTCGCCGTCGAGCGTCCGGATCGAGAATTCGTCGCTCCGTGACGGCGTCGAGGTCGTACGCCCGGAGTGCGAACGTCACCTCCGGGCGACCGGGATCGACGTAGAGGCCGGGCTCGATGGTGAGCACCATGCCCGGTTCCAGCGGACGCCACGTCCCCCCCACCCGATAGGAACCGACGTCATGGACGTCGAGCCCCAACCAGTGCCCGATCCCGTGCATGAAGAACTCCCGGTAGTGATGCATCTGCAGCGAGTCCTCCACGCCCCGGGGCAGCAGGCCCAGCTCCACGAGACCTTCGGTGAGGACCCGGACGGCGGCGGCGTTCGCCTTCTCGAAGGTCGACCCGGGACGGATCTCGGCGATGGCGGCACGCTGCGCCGCCAACACCACCTCGTAGAGGGCGAGCTGCGGCGCGGTGAACGTACCCGAGGCCGGGAAGGTGCGGGTGATGTCGGCGGTGTAGTGGTCGACCTCGGCGGCGGCGTCGATGAGGAGCAGGTCGTCCTCTTCGATCTGGGCGTCGTTGTCCGTGTAGTGGAGGATGACGGCGTTGGCACCGGCGGCGACGATCGCCGGGTACCCGTTCCGCGGTGACCCGCCTTCCCGCCACAGGTACTCCATGGCCGCCTGCACCTGATACTCGTACAAGCCGGGTCGGGTGAACCGCATCGCCTCCCGGTGCCCTTCGGCGCTCAGCTCCGCCGCCGCCCGGAGGCTCTCCAGCTCGGGTGGGCTCTTTCGCAGACGGAGCTCGGCCAGGACGGCGTCGACGTCGCGGACGACGTCGGGGACCGGCCGACCGAAGCGGGCGTGATGCCGCCGAGCCGTGTCGAGCAGCTTCAGCACCCGGGCGTCGTGTCGAGCGTCCCCGAGGCGGTAGTAGAGGACTTCCCGACCGACCATGAGGCGGGTCAACACCTGGTCGAGTCGGTCCAGCTCGAAGGCGTCGTCGGCCTGGAACCGGGTCTTGGCACCCTCCGGACCCACCCGAACGCCGTTCCAGATCTCGGCCTCGCGGTCCTTCGGATGGACGAACAGGAGGAACTCACCGTCGGGATGCCCGGGCGCGATCACGGCGACGGCGTCGGGTTCTTCCAGACCGGTCAGGTAGTAGAAGTTCGAGTCCTGGCGAAAGGGATGGTGGACGTCGGCGTTCCGGGGAGTCTCGGAGGCGGCCGGGACGATGGCGAGGGCGTCGTCGCCGATCTCGTCGGCCAGGGCTCGACGATGGTCGCGGAATCGGTCGGGCATGTCCTGGTCTCCCGGTTGCGTTCGCCCTCAGTCTGACAGGTTCCGGCCGCCGCACCGTCGGTGCCTCAGGGCGACACCGAGAGGTCCACCACCAGGGGGAAGTGGTCCGATCCGAGCGGAGGGCCGAGCCGACGGGAGACGACCCGCACCCCGTCCGAGTAGAGGAGATGGTCGATCGGGACCCGCAACGCCGGATTCGCCGTCGCCGGGAACGTCGGTTGGAGACCGAACCCCCGGGCCGAGTCCTCCAGGTCCCCCTCCTTCTGCAGACGGGCGAACGCCCACGACCAGGGCCCGGCGTTGAGGTCTCCGGCGACGACGAGCGGCGGCGTCCGAGACGCCGCCCACTCGCCGGCGAATCGAAGCTGGGCGTCTCGGAGCGCCGCCCGTCGTTCGGTGGTGGGAGCCAGGGTGTGGACCCCGAGAAGACGGAACGTCCCCCCTTCGGGGAGCGCCAACTCCACCTCCACCGCCCGTGGTTCCGAGGAGGCGAACCCGAAGCTGGTGACCTTGGCGTCGGGTCGGGTGAGGACGACGGTGCCGAAGATCAGTCCATCGCTCCGGCTCCGGTACACCTCGTAGGGGAGGTCGGAGGCCTCGAGCGCCTCCTCCCACGGTGCCGATGCCTCGTGGAGGAAGACGACGTCGGCATCCACGCCCCGGAGGTAGCCGATCACCTCCTCGTAGCGGTCGTTGGCGGCGAACAGGTTGAAGGTCACGACCCGCACCGGCACCCCCTCGTCCGTGCCGTCGGGTGGCGGGAGGAACAGGGGAAGGACGAGGGCCGCGTTCACGGCCGCTGCCGCCAGCACGATCGCCCCCAACCGTCGCCACCTCGCCACCACCAGCGTGACGCCGCCGACGAGGGCGGCGACGCCGAGCTGCGGTCGGAAATTGGCGACCAGATCGAGCCACCACACCCATCGGCCCCCGAACGCGGCGACGGTCGCCACCGCCACGAGCACGGCCGGGAGCGCCACCAGGATCACCCTTCCAGGGTAGGTGGCGATCCGCCCGAACGCCTCCGACGGCTCAGAGCCTCCGGTACCAGGCCGCGATCGCCTCACCGATCTCGTCCGGTGAGTCCTCCTGGATGAAGTGGAGGCCTCGGACGGTCACCTCCTCCTGGTTCGGCCAGCTCCGGCAGAACTCACGCTGCGGCCCGACCAGGATGCTGCCCGGCTCGGCGTTCACGAACAGCTTGGGGACGTCCGAGGTCTCGAGCCACCGGGCGTAGTCCTCGACGATCTCGGCCACGTCGGCCGGTTCCCCGTCGACGGGGATCTCCCGGGGCCAGGTGAGCGTGGGGCGGCGACTCTCCCCCGGTTCGGCGAAGGGGCGGCGATACTCGGCCATGACCTCGTCGGGCAGGGGGTCGAGCACCGAGGCGGGGAGGATCCGCTCGACGAACACGTTCTTCACCAGACAGATCTCCTCACCGGCCTCCGACCGCATCGCCTGGAAGATCCCCCGGGCCGCCTCCGGCCAGTCGTCCCAGGAGACCGGCTTCACGATCGTCTCCATGTAGGCGATCCCCTTGGTGGCGTCACGGTGGCGGTTGGCCCAGTCGAAGGCGAGGGCGCCGCCCCAGTCGTGCCCGACGAAGACGACGTTCTCCGTGACGTCGAGTTCTGCCAGCAGCGCCTCCAGATAGGTGCGATGCTCGACGAAGCGATACGTCGCCGGGCCCGACGGGTACAGCTTCTCCGAGTCGCCCATGCCGATCAGGTCGGGGGCGATGCACCGGCCCAGCCCTTCGAGATGGGGGAGGACGTTCCGCCACAGATAGGACGACGTCGGGTTGCCGTGGAGGAACACGATCGGGTCGCCGCGGCCCACCTCCACGTAGGCCATCCGGTGACCGAGGACCGGGACGAAACGCTTCTTGGCTGAGCGGGTGCGACGTGGCATGGACCGATGCTACGCCGATCACCGAGATCTGACCGAGCCCGATGGTCGGCAGGTCCGTTCCTCCTTCGCCGGGGTCTCCGCCTAGCCTGACGGCCATGACGTCGAGTTCGGAGCTCATCCGGGCGGCACGGCGGGAGCTCAAAGGGAGCCCCGAGGCGACGCCGCGCCTGCGGCTCGCCGTCGTCACCTGCATGGACGCCAGGATCGACCCGCTCCAGATCCTCGGGGCGACGGTCGGCGATCTCCACGTGATCAGGAACGCCGGCGGCGTGATCACCGACGACGTGCTCCGCTCCCTCGCCGTCTCCGCCGTCAGCTTCGGCACCCTCAGGATCCACGTCATCATGCACACCGACTGCGGGATGCACCGGTTCGACGAATCCGAGTTCCGCACCAGGGCGATGGAACGGACCGGGGCCGTGCCCCCGTGGCCCATGATGGGGTTCGACGACCTCAGCGCCGAGGTGGTTCGAAGCGTCGAGACCCTGCGGTCGTCGCCCCTCCTGTGCACGGTCGACCGCGTGATCGGCTCCATCTACGACGTCCACACCGCCCGCCTGGAGCCGATCGTCTCCTGACGACCCGAACGCCCCTCGCCCAACGGGGTCCACCGCCGGCGTTTATCGTGACGTCGCGATGATCGAGACCTACCGCGGCGTCGTCCACCAATGGGAGCTGGACCACATGGGTCACCTCAACATCAGGTCCTACCAGGCCATGTTCGAGGCGGCGTCGTGGCACCTGTACGCAGCCGTCGGCATCACCCCGACCTGGATGCGAGATCACGCCCGGGGGATGGCGGTGGTGGAGCAGCGGATCAGGTATCGCTCCGAGCTCGGAGCCGGGGCGCTGGTCGTCATCACCTCCGAAGTGACCGAGATCGGAGACAAGACCCTCCACTTCGTCCAGCATCTCCATGAGATCGAATCGGGGACCGAGGCCGCCACCAGCGAGTTCGTCTCCGTCCACATCGACACCGAGGCCCGCAGGGCGTGTTCCCTCCCGCCCTTCGTCCGAACCCGAGCCGAGGAGGCGGGGTTGTTCAATCGCGGGTGAGGACGTGACGGAGCGCGGCGATCTGCTCGGAGACGCTCTCGAAGGATCCCCCACCCGACGTCACCCGCCGTTCGACCGAGCGTCGGGTGTCCACCAGGTCGAGATCGGCGGGCTCGAACCGGTCGTCGGCCGCAGCCAAGTCGTCGGCGGTGGCCTCGGTGAGCTCCCGCCCCTCGGCGACGAGCCTCGCCACGAGACGACCGACCGCGGCGTGGGCCTCCCGGAAGGGAACCCCCCGCCGTACCAGGGCCTCGGCGAGGTCGAGGGCCGTCGTCCACGGTGACGGCGGCGGCGGATGGAACTCGGCGGTGGAGAGCATCCCGCCGAGGGCTTCGAGGGTCGCCGCCAGGGTGTCGTCGGCCCGGAACAGGTGCTCCTTGTCCTCCTGCAGGTCGCGGTTGTAGGCGAGGGGAAGGCCCTTTTGGAGGGCGAGGAGGGCGGTGAGGTCCCCGATCGCCCCGGCGGCCCGGCCCCGGGCCAGCTCGGCGATGTCGGGGTTCTTCTTCTGCGGCAGCGCCGAGGATCCCGTCGTGTAACGGTCGCCGAAGGTGACCCACCCGAACTCGCTCGACGTCCACAGGATCAGCTCCTCGGAGAGACGCGAGAGGTGGACCATGGCCTGGGCACAGCACCAGACGTACTCGGTGACGAGATCCCGAGAGCCCACGGCGTCGATGGAGTTGGCGAACACCACGTCGAAGCCGAGCTCCCGAGCGGTGAAGATCGGATCGAGGGGAAGGCTCGACCCTCCGGCGGCACCGGCGCCGAGGGGCGAGACGGCGAGCCGCTCCCCCACCTGCTGGAACCGTTGGCGGTCCCGGGAGACCATCCAGGCGTAGGCCAGCAGATGGTGGGCGAGGGGGATCGGCTGCGCCTGCTGGAGGTGGGTGTAGACGGGGACCACCAGGTCGGCGTTCGCCTCGGCGAGAGCGACCAACAACAGCCCGAAGCGGCCCAGCCGGTCCGCCTGGGTGGCGGCCGCCCGCCGCAGGTACAGCCGCTCGTCCAGGGCGATCTGATCGTTACGGGAACGGCCCGTGTGCAGCTTCTTCCCGACGTCTCCCACCAGCTCGATGAGACGCCGCTCCACCGCGCTGTGGACGTCTTCGTCGCCGTCGACGAACTCGAAGGTGCCCTCCCGGGCTTCGGTGAGGATCACGTCGAGGCCGCGCAGCAGCGTGTCGGTCTCCTCGGGCGACAGCAACCCGACCCGTCCCAGCATCTTCACATGCGCCACGGACCCGACGACGTCGTCGACGAGGAGTCGCCGATCGGTCGCCGAGACCGTGTACTCCCAGAGGAGCCGGTCGGGAGGTTCTTCGAACCGTCCGCCCCAGAGCGTCGTCACTCTCCGGCCCCGAGCCGCTCCTCGGCGAGGCGTCGCAACCGTAGGGCGTTGAGACGGATGAACCCTGCGGCGTCCGCCTGGTCGTAGACGTCGTCCTCCTCGAAGGTCACCGTCGCCTGGTCGTAGAGGTCGTGATGAGCCGAGCGTCGTCCCTCCACCACGACCGTGCCCTTGTAGAGCTTCAGCCGGGCCTCCCCGTTCACCCGGGTCTGGACCTCGTCCATGAAGGCCTGCAGCGCCTCCCGTTCGGGCGCGAACCAGAATCCGTTGTAGACCATCTCGGCGTAGCGAGGGATCAGCTCGTCCCGGAGATGGGCGACTTCACGGTCGAGGGTGATGGATTCGACGGCCCGATGGGCATGGTGCAGGATCGTCCCCCCCGGCGTCTCGTACACGCCGCGGCTCTTCATGCCGACGAACCGGTTCTCGACGATGTCGACCCGGCCGATGCCGTGACGGCCTCCGATCTCGTTGAGGTGTGTCAGCAGCTCCACCGGGCCCATCTCCCGCCCGTCGACCGCCACCGGGTTGCCCCGCTCGAAACCGATGGTGATCACCTCGGGTTCGTCGGGGGCGTCCTCGGGGTCGACGGTCATCCGGAACATCCCCTTGGGTGGCCCCTCCCACGGGTCTTCGAGCACGCCGCCCTCGTAGGAGATGTGGAGGAGGTTGGCGTCCATCGAGTAGGGCTTCTCGGGCGTCACCGGCACCGGGATCCCCCGACTCTCGGCGTAGGCGACGAGGTCGGCGCGGCCCTTCAGCTTCCATTCCCGCCAGGGGGCGATCACCTCGATGTCCGGGTCGAGGGCGTACGCCGCGAGCTCGAAACGAACCTGATCGTTGCCCTTCCCCGTCGCGCCGTGGGCGATGGCGTCGGCCCCGGTGGCGGCGACGGTGCGCATCATCCCCCGGGTGATGATCGGCCGGGCGAGGGAGGTGCCGAGCAGGTAGTACCCCTCATAGACGGCGTTGGCTCGGAGCGCCGGAAAGACGGCGTCGGTGACGAACTCTTCCCGCAGGTCCTCCACGACCGCGTCGACGGCCCCGGTGGCCAACGCCTTCTCCCTGGCCTCGGCGACCTCGTCTCCCTGACCGACGTCGGCGGTGTAGGTGATGACCTCGGCCCCGTGTTCTTCCCGCAGCCAGGCGAGGATGACCGAGGTGTCGAGGCCGCCCGAGTAGGCGAGGACGACTCGCTTCATATGTTCTCTCCGATTCGTTCGAGACGAGCGGCGAGCTCCGCCGCGTCGTGGTGTTCGCTGGTGATGACGAGGACGGTGTCGTCGCCGGCGACCGTCCCCAGCACGTCGGCCACCCGCGCCCGGTCGATGGCACCGGCGACCACCTGGGCGGCACCGGGGGGGGTACGGACGACGACGAGCTGCCCGCTGCCGACGATCGACTCGGCGTACTCGTCGAGGACGTGCGCCAGCTCCTCGAGCGCGGCATCGACCTCATCGGAGCGCCCGAGGACGTACCTGTTGGAGCCGTCCTTGCTGGCGCCGATGGCCGCCAGGTCGCGGGAGACGGTGGCCTGGGTGACGCCATGGCCCCGCTCGGCGAGCAGCTCGACGATCTCGGCCTGGCTCCGCACGACGTACTCCTGGAGGAGCCGCCGCAGCAGCCGCCGACGGGATGCGGTGTTGGCCATGCCCGTCATTATACGCATATGCGTATATGCCGTGCGCGGGAATCAGGTGATCGCCACCCCGAGCGCGGCGCCGATGGAGTAGGTCACCCCGGCGGCGACGAGCCCGAGGACCAGGGAGCGCAGCCCCGTCCGTACCATCCCCGTCCCCGTCACCAGGGCGGTGGTCGCGCCGAGGAGGAACAGCCCCACCGCTGCCAGGCCGAGGCTGGTGAACACCGCCGACGCCCCCTCCAGGAAGAAGAAGGGGATCACCGGGATGACCGCTCCCAGCGAGAAGAGGAGGAAGGAGGCGATCGCCGCCTCCCACGCCGACCCGCCGAGCTCCTCGGGATCGATGCCCAGCTCTTCCCGCACCTTCGTGTCCAAGAAGGCGTCGGGGTCGCGCATGACGTCCTGGGCCGCCCGCTTGGCCTCGTCGGGATCCATCCCCTTCGCCTGATAGATGAGGGCGAGCTCTTCGGCCTCCTCCTCCGGCATCATCAGGATCTCCTCGCGTTCGGTCTCGATCTGGGCCTGATGGAGCTCCCGGGAGCTCTGCACCGAGAGCCACTCCCCGAGCGCCATCGAGATCGCCCCGGCCAGCAGGCCCGCCAGCCCCGACAGGAGCACGGCGGTGGTGCTGAAGGCGGCACCGGCCACCCCCATCACCAGCGACGTGTTCGAGACCAGGCCGTCGTTGGCACCGAGCACCGCCGCCCGGAGGGCGTTGCCTCCCACCGCCCGATGCCGTCCCTCCAGGCGGGCGAGAACCCCGCCCCGCACCCCGTTGCGTGCCTCCTTGCGCAGCGCGTCGAGGATGACGGCGTGAGCCCGCTCGTCGGCGGGGAGCGACGTCCCCGCCGCCTCGGGCTGGTCGTCGTACATGGTCCGCCCGCTCATCTCGGCGCTCGCCATCACCTGGGCGAGGACGCCGGGCCCCATCCGCCGGGCCAGCCAGGCGAGGATCCGTGACCGAAGCTCCGGCTCCTTCGACGGTACGGGGGCTCCGATCTCTCGAAGTCTCTCCTCCCACAGGGAGGCGTGGCGTTCCTCCGTCTCCGCCAGCCGCAGGTAGACCCCCTTGATCGTCTCGTCCGCTTCCAGCTCGGCGGCGACCCGATACAGAAACGCGCTGTTGATCTCCTCGGTGAAGTTGTGCTGGTAGCGCCGTGCGTCGTCTGACATCGTCGATCCCTCCTGAGCGGAGACGCTAGCGGCGTCCACCCGTCCTCGGGCTCCCCCAACACCGCCCGACGGACCTCACGGCGCCGATGTGGCAGGGAGCGGACCCGTCCAGCGCCACACGGTCGGCAGCCCCCGGTCGAAGCCCTGGATCACGAGGTCCCCGTCGGTGGGGACGATCCGGATCCAGGGACCGGTGACCCCCGACTCGACGTCCACCGGGAGCGAGGTCCATTCCCGGCCGTCGTCCGAGACCCAGATCCTTCCTTCCCCCGGCCCGACCGCCAGCTCCCCCACCCTTCCGAGCTGCCAGGGCAGGAGTGGCGGGTCGGCTTCGGCGACGACGGAGCCTTCGGCGTCCAGCAGCAAGATCCGCGTCGTCTCCCCGGTGAGCGCCCCGACGACGAGACGGCCCTTCAGGACGTCGAGGAAGATCGGCACCGTCCCCTCTGCCAGCTCGACGGGATCGTCGCCGATCCGAAGTTGCGGAGTACCGGCGAGGTCGAATCCGGCGGTGACGAGCTCCCCGGCGAGGACGGTGGCCGTCTGCACCTCCGGCCCGGTCTCGAAGATCCGGACCGGCGTCTCGGGGCCGACGACCTCGAATCCGACCCCCACCACCCACACCTCGTCGTCCCCGGGGAGGATCGCCGGGGGCCGGTCCGCCTCCGTCGAGGCCGCCACCAGCCTCCATGAGACGGCATCCTCTCCGGCCCACACCCCCACACCCCCTCCGGGCATCCAGCCGGCGGCCCACCAGGTCCCGTCGATCCGGCGCGTGTACCAGGGATCCGCCTCCGCCGCCCCCCAGGTCGTCGGCCGCCGCTCGCCGTCGACCAGGGTGACGGTCCCCCGCTCACCCGTGACGACCGCCACGTCTCCCGACATCCCGACGATCCGCTCCCCGGGTCGGAGGTCCAGTTCGAGCCGTCTCCAGTCGGTGCCCAGTGGATAGGCGAGATGAACCGGGGAGACCGGTGCCCACAGCACCGGCTGGCCCGCCGCGCCACCGACGATCACGACCTCCGAACCCGTCGAGGCGGCGGCCCGGTACCGGGCCGCCGCGCCCGGCACGAAGGGACCGCACCCACCGGGGCAGGGAGGACCCATGGACGGGGCGGACCATCGATCACCGTCGTCGGAGATCCACACCCTGCCCAACCGCTCGAACCCGGTGGTGGCGAAGGCGAAGAGACGACCGTCGACGACGTCGAGTCGTGCCACCAGGGTGTCGACGATCCCCTGGGGATCCACCGGAACCCAACCTCGCTCCCCCTCCCGCCACATCGCCGACTGCGGCTGGTCACCGACCCGGGCCGCCACCGCCATCGTGACGCCGGGGAGGGCCGCCACCGAGACGAAGGAGGAAGCCGCAGGCCACGTCGTGTCGGTGCCCTCCACGAGGGACCAGGTCCTCCCACCGTCGGTGGACTCCCACAGCCGGGCCCGACCGCCCATCCTCCCGCCCGCCAGGAGCCGCGCCCCCGCATCGGTCACCGCCAGCATCGCCCCCGGGGCTGCGCCCTCGACCTCCGCCGGGATCCACTCGGCCCCGTCGGGCGACGTCCACGCCACCGCCGAGGTCGCACCCCGGGGACGGAGCAGATCCGCCTCGTACCCGTCGAGGGCGACCGACCCGGCCCATCCGACTGCCACGAATCCGCCGGTGGTGGCGGTCACGGCGGCGGCCATCCCGACTTCGGAGCCGGGGAGGGCGACGGGTCGCCACGTCCCCTCCCGCGACCACCACGCCGTCGGTCGCCCTGCGAGCTCGGCCGCACCGGGGCCGGTTCCGGGCATGATCCCCACCGCCGCCACTCCGAGGTCCGAACCGGCGACGTCCACGGCGACCCCGGAGAGGGTGATCTCCCGCACCCAGACGCCGTCACGCTCCCGCCAGATCACCGTCTCGTCGAAGGACGACCGCTGCACGGCGACCGCACCGTCGGCGGTCTCGGCCGCCGCCACCAGATCTCCCGTCCCCGGAAGCCAAGAGGGGATCCATTCGTCGTCGACGACGGTCGTGGTGGTGAACGTCGGCAGCGGATCCGGCGGGGGTGGGGTCTCCGGCGGAGCGTCACCCGGGCCCGTCCCGAACAGCACGGCGGCGGCGACGACGGCGGCGACCAGCACCGCCCACGGCAGGACTCGTCGTGTCCCCTGCGGGTTCGGCTCCTCCTGGTCGTCGGGGACGACCGATCGGTTTTCCATGGTCCTCAAACGTACCCGCTCCTCCGATGGGTGCCGACGGCGATAATGCGCCGATGGAGACGTGGCCGTGACCTACAGCCTCCTGGTGGGTGGTGCCCGGAGCGGGAAGTCGGCGTTGGCGGAGCGGATGGCGACCGAGAGCGGCGCGCCGGTGGTCGTCGTCGCCACCGCCGTCCCCGAGGACGCCGAGATGGCCGCCCGGATCGCCCTGCACCGTCACGCCCGCCCGGCGTCGTGGAGGACGATCGAGGAGCCGACCGATGTGGCGGCGGCGATCGCCGAAGTCGCCGCCGACACCTTCGTCGTCCTCGACTGCCTCACCCTCTGGGTCTCGAACCTCGTCGCCGCAGAGCTCGACGACGTCGCCGTCCTCCGTCGGGCCCGCGAGGTGGCGGGCCTCCTCGCCGACCGGTCCGGTTCGGCGGCCGTGGTCTCCAACGAGGTCGGCTCCGGGATCGTGCCCGTCAACGATCTGGCTCGCCGGTACCGCGACCTGCTGGGCCGCGTGAACATCGAGTTCGCGGCCCGGGCCGATCGGACCCTGCTGGTCGTCGCCGGCCGGACCCTGGAGCTGCGATGAAGGGTCTTCGGTATGCCGTCGGGTTGCTGACCCGGCTCCCGGTGGGCGCTCCCGACGATGCCGCACGTGCCTCCTCGGTGCCGTGGTACCCGGTGGTCGGGGCGGGCATCGGCGCCCTCTCCGGGCTCACCGCCTACGGGGCGGCGAGGATCCTCCCCGACCTGGTGGCGGGCATCCTCGCCGTCGCCGTCTCCACTGCGGTCACCGGGGCCCTCCACCTCGACGGGTTGGCGGACGTCTTCGACGGGTTCGTCGGAGGGTGGGATCGGGATCGACGTCTCGAGATCATGGGGGATCCCCGCCTCGGCACCTACGGCGCCGCCGCCCTCTTCCTCGCCCTGGCGCTTCACACGTCACTCCTCGCCGCCCTCGCCGCCAACCCCGTCGTCGTCCTCGCCGCCGCCGCAGGCGGCGCCGTGAGCCGAGCCGTGACGGTCGTGGGCATGGGCACCGCCCCGGTCGCCGCCGAGGGGCTCGGGGCGCGTCACGCCGCCGCCGCCACCCTTCGGCGTCTCGTCGTCACGGGGATCGTCGGCGTCGCCGCCGGTGCCGCCCTCGGCGGTACCGGCCTGGCCGCGCTGGGGGCGGCCGTCGTTGCCGGCGCCGCGATCGTGGGGTGGGCCCGCCGGGCGGTGGGCGGGATCACCGGGGACGTCCTCGGCGCCGTCCAGGTGACCGCCGAGTTGGCCTTCCTCGGCACGATCGTCGGGTCGGCCCGATGGTGAGGCTCTGGCTGGTCCGCCACGGCGAGACCGAATGGAACGCCCAGCGACGATTCCAGAGCCGCACCGACCTGCCCCTCAACGAGACGGGGCGCCGGCAGGCGGCGCGGCTCGCCGCCCGGCTCCAGGGGACCGCCTTCACGGAGGTGTGGAGCTCGGATCTGGCCCGTGCCGTGGAGACGGCCCGCCTCGCCTGGGGACGTCCCCTCCGCGACGTTCGTCTCCGCGAGATCGACCTCGGGGACCTCGAGGGGAGGAGGTGGTCCGATCTCGACCCGGAGATCCAAGAGGCGCTGGCTCGGTTCGAAGGTTTCGTCGCTCCCGGCGGGGAGAGCTACGACCAGTTCCGAGCCCGGGTGCTCTCCTGGGTCGAGGAACGGGAGTCCGGCGACCACCTCGTCGTCACCCACGGCGGGGTGATCCGTCTCCTGCTGCGCACCTTCGGGCTTCCCGACCCCTTCCCCGCCCCCGGTTCGCTCACGGTCCTCGACCTCCCTCCCGCCCGCTGAACCGGATCAGCGGTCACCGAGGGCGGCCGCGAAGCGGCGGACCGCCTCGTCGACCTCGTCGGCGCTGATGCTGAGCGGCGGAGCGAACCGGACCGCGTCGGGCCGGACCGCGTTCACCACGAGCCGATGCTCGGCGAGCGCGGCCTCGACGACGGCGGCGGCGTTCGGTCGCTCCAGGACCGCCGCCAGGAGCAGACCCCGTCCGCGCACCGACATCACCCCGCCCAGGGTCTCCAGGCCTGCCCGAAGCTGGTCGGACCGATCACGGCAGTTGCCGAGGAGGTCCCGCTCCTCGATCTCGTCGAGCACCGCCAGCGCCGCCCGACACACCACCGGGCCGCCTCCGAAGGTGGTGGCGTGGTCCCCCCGCCGGAACGCCGCCGCCACCTCGTCGGTGGCGAGACATGCCCCGATGGGCAGGCCGTTGGCGAGGGCCTTGGCGACGGTGGCGATGTCGGGTGCGAACCCGAGCGACTGCCAGGAGAACCAGTCTCCGGTCCGACCGATCCCCGCCTGGACGTCGTCGACGATCAGCAGGACTCCTCGTTCGTCGCAGAGCCGCCGGAGGCCCTGGAGGTACCCGGCGTCGAGGGACACGACTCCGCCTTCTCCCTGGATGGTCTCGACGAGGACCGCCGCCGTCTCCGGGCCCACCGCCTCGGCCACCGCCTCGAGGTCTCCCGCCGGGACCTGACGGAACCCGGGCGGCAGCGGTTGGAAGGTGGCCTGCTTCTCGGGCTGGCCGGTGGCGGCCAGGGTGGCGAGGGTCCGCCCGTGGAAGGAGGCGTCGAGCGACACGATCTGGTAGGCGTCGGGGCCCTTGTGGGCCTGGCTCCATCGCCGGGCGAGTTTGATGGCGGCCTCGTTGGCGGTGGCTCCGTCGTTGCAGAAGAAGACCCGGTCGAGGCCGGAGAGCTCGACCAACCGCTCCGCCAGGTCCACCATCGGCACCGTGGCGTAGAGGTTGGAGACGTGCACCAGGGTGGTGAGCTGCTCGCATGCCGCCGCCGCCACCCTCGGGTTGGCGTGACCGACCGCCGTCACCGCCAGTCCTCCGAGACAGTCCAGGTAGCGGGCGCCGTCGGAGTCCTCCAGCCAGGATCCCTCGCCGCGCACGAAGGTGACGTCGAACCGCCCGTAGGTCTGCATGACGAACCTCGCCTCCCGGGCGGAGACGTCGTTCATGGCGCCTCCCCGGTGTGGGTGATCATCGTCCCCACCCCCTCGGGGGTGAAGATCTCCAGCAGCAGCGCGTGCTGGATCCGCCCGTCGAGGATGTGGGCCTGGCGGACACCGTTCGTCATCGCCGCCGCCACCGACGCCAGCTTCGGCAGCATCCCACCCTGCATCGTCCCCAGCAGGTCCTCCAGCTCCGCCAACGACATGCGGCTGATGAGACTCTCGGGGTCTCCCAGGTCGCGGTACACGCCTTCGACGTCGGTGAGGTACACCAGTTTCTGGGCCCCGAGCGCCGCCGCCAGGGCCGCGGCGGCGCTGTCGGCATTGCAGTTGTAGACGGCGCCGTCGGCCCCTCGGGCGATGGGCGCCACGACGGGGATGAGACCCTCGGCGATGAGCCTTCTGATGAGGTCCGAGTTCACCGTCTCGATCTCCCCCACGAAGCCCAGACGCGGGTCTTTCTGCCGGGCGACGAACAGCCCGGCGTCGAGCCCCGACACTCCGATCGGTGTGGCGCCGTGTCCCGCCAGGAGGCGGACGATGTCGACGTTCACCTCGCCGACCAGCACTCGCTGCACGACGCCGATCGCGGCCTCGTCGGTCACCCTCAACCCCTCCACCCAGGTGGCCTCGATCCCCTCCCGCGCCATGGCGGCGCTGATCTGGGGCCCTCCCCCGTGGACCACCACCGGATGGATGCCGACCATCGCCAGCATCGTCACGTCCCCGGCGAAGGATTCCCGCAGGGCGGGATCTTCCATCGCCGAACCGCCGTACTTGATGACGACCACCCTTCCTCGGAACTGCCGGATGTAGGGCAGGGCCTCCATGAGGATGTGGGCCTTGCCCATCGACTGGGCGATGCGGCCCTTCGCCGGGTCGGGGCGCACATGACCCGTCGTCATGACCGCTCGCCGTTGAACGTCACGTATTCGGGGGTGAGGTCGGTGGTGAGGATCTCCGCCTCCCCGAGCCCGTCACCGACGACCACCTCCACCGTGAAGTCCCCGCGGAGCTCGGCGGCGACCTCGTCGTGGTCCACGCCCGGCACGCTCATGCCGTCCCGGGCGACGACCGTGCCCTGGTAGCTGACGGTCACCTTTCCGGGATCGAAGGGGATCCTCGCCGCTCCGAGGGCGGCGAGGATCCTTCCCCAGTTCGGGTCGGCCCCGTAGAAGGAGGCACGGACCAGGGCGGAGTCGGCGACGGCGCGACCCAGGCGCCGAGCGGCGTCGTCGTCGACCGCGCCCCTGATGCGGAGGGTCACCACCTTGGTCGCCCCCTCGGCATCGGCGGCGATCGCCCTGGCGAGCTCCCGACACACCGCCTCCACCCCGTCCTCCAGGGCTTCGGCGTCGACGCCTCCGGCTTCACCGGAGGCGAGCAGGATCACGGTGTCGTTGGTGGATTCGCATCCGTCGACGTCGAGGCAGTTGAACGTCACCGCCACCGCCCGCCCGAGGATCGACTGGAGCGTCTCACGGTCGGCTGCGGCGTCGGTGGTGAGCACCGCCAGCATGGTGGCCATGTCGGGACGGATCATCCCCGCTCCCTTCGCCATCCCGCCGACCACGAAACCGGCGCCCCGGTAGGTCGCCTCCTTGGGGACGGTGTCGGTGGTGAGGATGGCGGTCGCCGCCGCCGTCCCGTGGGCCGCCGACGCCAGCGTCTGGCCGACGAGGTCGGGGAGCGCCCCGGTGATCAGCCCCACCTCGACGACATCGCCGATCGGCCCGGTGGAGCAGACGAGCACCTCCTCGGGCAGGCAGCCGATCTCGGTGGCGACGGCGCGGGCGGTCTCCACGGCGGCCGTCATCCCGGGCTCACCGGTCCCGGCGTTCGCGCATCCCGAGTTGAGGACGACCGCCCGCACACCGAGGGCCTCGGCCAGGTGGCGACGGCTCACCTGGACGGGCGCGGCCGGAGCGCCGTTCCGGGTGAAGACGGCGGCGGCGGGCACCGCCCGGTCGGCCATCACGAGCGCGAGGTCGAGGGCCCCATCGGGTTTGAGGCCTGCCGCGATCCCCCCGGCTCGGAATCCCTTGGCGGCGGTGACGCTCATGATCGATCCTCCATCATGGCATCCATCCTGCCAGGGGGAGTCCGGTCTCCTCGGGAAGGCCCATGACGATATTGGCGCACTGGACGGCCTGGCCGGCCGCGCCCTTCAGCAGGTTGTCGATCGCCCCCAGGGTGATGATCTGGCCGGTGTGCTCGTCGACGAACGCCGTCACCAGCGCCCGGTTCGACCCCACCACCCATCGGGTCTGTGGGGGTCGGTCGATCACCTCGACGAACGGGGAGCCGTCGTATGCCTCGGCGAGGGCGTCCCGTACGGCGGCGGTGTCCACACCGGGCGCGGCGGGGACGGTCACCGTCGCCTCCAGCCCTCGCTGGATCGGCACCAGATGCGGGGTGAAGGTGACGGATCGTTCCTGGGAGGCGGCGAGGGCGATGCCCATCTCGATCTCGGGTCGATGGCGGTGCGTGCCGACTCCGTAGGCCCTGACCCCTTCCGCCACCTCTCCGAACAGCAGGTCCTCGGAGAGCTTCCTCCCCGCGCCCGACACCCCCGAGAGGCAGTCGGCGACGACGGGCCCGCCCGCGGCGAGACCGAGGCGCAGGATCGGGACGAGCGCCAACAGCACCGCGGTCGGGTAACAGCCGGGGACCGCCACCCGGTCGTGACCGGTGACGTCGACGAGCTCCGGAAGCCCGTAGACCCACCGGGGGAGCTCGTCGGGGAGGGGATGATCCGCCCCGTAGGCGAACCGGTACCGACTCGCCGTGTCGAGTCGGAAGTCGGAGCCGAGGTCGACGACCACGCTGCCCCGCTCGGCGAGGTCGTGGCCGACCTCCGCCGAGGCTCCATGGGGAAGGGCGAGGAAGACGACGTCGGTCTCGGGGATATCGTCGAGCTCCCCGGTCCCGAGGAGTCGCTCCCCGTCGGGGAGATGGGGGTGGACCGATCCGAGGGGCTGTCCGGCCCGCCGGTGTGCCCCGAGGTAGACGAGCTCGAACGCGGGATGCCCGTCGAGGAGGCGGACGAGCTCCCCTCCCGCGTATCCCGATGCTCCGAGGACGGCGACGCTGGCGGACATGCCGTGCAGTATACGCATATGCGAATAAGAGTCCGGTTCCGGCTCCCGGTCACCCCGGCGGGGCCAGCCCCCGGGACGGCATCGGCGGGATCTGCGGATCGTCGACGAAGGCCCTGACCAGTTCGGCCGCCTCGGTCCCGAGCCGCTCTTCGACGAGGGCGATGAAGTCCTCGGTGGTGGCCGAACCCCCTCCGAACCGTCGCACCCACTCCCCCAGCACGTCGAAGACCGCCTCGTCGCCGACCAGATCCCGCAGCGCCACCAGGGTGAGTCCTCCCCGCTGGTACACCGACGGCGTGAAGAGCTGATCCGCCCGGGGATGGTCGGGGGGAGGGAAGGCTCGCCGGGCCTGACGGGCCGCCTCCCCCGCCGAGACCCCGGCCGACTCAGCCCGGTCGAGCCCGCTCATGACCCGATACGCCCGGTCGACCTGCCGGTCGTAGGCGTCCCGACCCACGTCGTGTTCCAGCCACAGCCATTGGGAGAACGTGGCGAACCCCTCGTTGAGCCAGATGTCGTCCCACCGTGCCACCGTCACGTGATCCCCGAACCATTGATGGGCCAGTTCGTGGGCGACGACCGCCTCGCCCCATGCCAGCGACCCGCTCGTGTAGGTCGACACCTCCTGGGTCTCCAGGGCGGCCCGCAGACCGTCGTCCTCGACGACGAGGGCTCCAACCCGGTCGAAGGGGTAGGGGCCGAACCGCTCGGCGAAGAACTGGACGATCTCACCCTGCCGCCGGAAGGGATCCAGCAGACCCTCCAGGATGTCGGGATCGAACCAGGTGGTCACCGGGATCGACCCGGCCGGGGGCTCCGAGCGCTCCTCGAACGGCCCGATCCCCAGGGGGAGGAGATAGGGGGCGAGGGGTTCCTCGACGACCCAGCGGTACTCGACCCGCCCCGCCCCCACCTTCCGGCGGGTCCGTTCCCCCGCCGAGACCACCACGACGTCGTCGGGGACGGTGACCGTCAACCTCACCGCCGCCCGGTCTCGGGGATGGTCGTTCGCCGGGAACCAGCCGGCGGCACCGTCGGGCTGGTCGAACACGTAGATGGTGTCCCCCACCTTCCGCCAGCCGGGGGCAAAGGGGACCGCGCGCTCCGGCACCGGTGCCGGGATCCCCTCGTAGGTGACGTCGGCGACGAAGGTCGAGCCCGCGGCGATCGCCTCGTCGGGTTCCACCACCAGCTCTCTCCCGGCCCGACGCCAGGCCGCCGGGGACCGCACACCGTCGACCTCGACCTCCACCCGGCGAACCTCCATCCCCACCAGGTCGAGGTTGAACGACGACAGGTCGTGCAACGCCACCGCCTCCACCTCGGTCCGGGCCCGAACCGTGCCCATCTCGGGCTCCACGTCGAGATCGATCCGATACTCCACCACGTCGTACCCGCCGTTCCCGAGCCCCGGATAGAGGGGATCCCCGATCCCGGCCGCGCCGGGCCTCGGGTCGAGGGCGCGGGTGGTGACCTCCCGTGGGATCGTCGAGGTGGTGACCGTGCCCGGGGCGGCGACCGGCGCCTCATTCCCGGCGCGCGGCTCGGTCCCCTGGCAGGCCGCCACCAGGAGACCCACCGCCAGGATCCCCGGGGCCAGTCGCCTCACGACTCCTCGCCGACGGGCGGAGGTCCGGGATCTCCCATCCCGTGGTCCAGCGCCCAGCGACGAACCATCTCGTAGGCCTCACGCGGAGAGTACGGACCGTCGTCGATCCGCCGCTCCAGCAGCATCCTCATGATCTCCCCCACCGCCGGGCCGGGCTGGATCCCCAGGTAGGAGATGACGTCGTGGCCGTTGATGGGTGGCCGGAGCCGGGCGATCTCCTCCTTCTCCATGAGCTCCTCGATCCGCCGCTCCAACTCGTCGATCCGCCGCTGGATGGCCCGAGCGCGCTTCTCGCTCCGCGTCGTGACGTCGCATCGCACCAACTCGTTGAGATCCTCGAGGAGGTGGCCGGCGTCCCGAACGTATCGCCGCACCGCCGAGTCGGTCCACCCCATCTTCAGGGTGTGGGGCCGCAGATGGAGGAAGACCAACCGGGCGACGTCCTCGACGATCTCCTTCGGGTAGCGGAGCGCGCGGAGGCGGGTGCGGGTCATCCGGGCACCCACGACCTCGTGGTGGTGGAACGTGACCCCGTGGGGCCCGAACTGCCGAGTGGCGGGCTTCCCGACGTCGTGGAAGAGGGCGGCGAGCCGGAGCCGCAGCCGTGGCGACGCCTTCTCCGTGACGGCGATCGTGTGGGCCAGCACGTCCTTGTGGCGTTGATGGGGATCCTGCTCCATCGCCAACGCCGGGAGCTCGGGAACGAACATCTCGGCCAGGCCGGACCGCACCAGCCCCCACAGGGCCGGTCCCGGCGTCTCGGCGACGATCAGTTTCGAGAACTCGTCGCGGATGCGTTCGGCGGAGACGATCTCCAGCCTCCCGGCCATCTCCTCCACGGCCCGTTCGGCGGCCGGGTCGGCCTCGAACCCGAGGGTCGCCACGAACCGGTAGAGGCGGAGCATCCGCAGCGGATCGTCCGAGAAGGCGATCTTCGGATCGAGGGGGGTTCGGAGGACCTGCCGCGCCAGGTCGGCCAGCCCCCCGTGGGGGTCGACGATCTCCACGTCGGGGAGGCGAATGGCGATGGCGTTCACCGTGAAGTCGCGTCGCGAGAGGTCCTCCTCGACCGAATCGGAGAACTCCACCCGCGGCTTGCGGCTGTCCTCCCGGTACACCTCGCTCCGGAAGGTCGTGATCTCGTAGACGCGCCCCCCCTTGACGACGCCCACCGTTCCGAAGGTCTCTCCCACCGAGAACACCGAGTCGGCCCAGTCGGCGACGATCTCCTTGACCTCGTCCGGTCGGGCGTCGGTCGTGAAGTCCAGATCGCCGTGATGACGTCCCAGGAGCGCGTCGCGCACCGAGCCCC
>JALSJV010000138.1 GCA_026989215.1 Acidimicrobiia bacterium
ACCCAGACGGCCCGGCGGTCGGCGTCACGTTGTCCCGGGTGGCGGCGCGTCTCCCACATCCTCGCCGACCTCGCAGGCGACCCCGTCCCCGAGTCGGAGCTGGAGCGGCGCATGGTGCAGGTCTTGGAGGATGCCGGGTTGTTCGGGGCGGTCCGGCAGGCGGACCTTCCCTGGAGGGAGCCGGGGACGGGGCGGGTCGACTTCCTGTTCCCGGAATGGAGAGTCATCGTCGAGGTGGATGGTCGTCGTTGG
Source organism: Acidimicrobiia bacterium (assembly GCA_026989215.1). Taxonomy (GTDB): domain Bacteria; phylum Actinomycetota; class Acidimicrobiia; order Spongiisociales; family ZC4RG35; genus S012-128. The sequence goes on from JALSJV010000138.1 coordinate 253, forward strand.
CGCACTCGGGAGCAGGCCTTCGAGCAGGATCGGGCTCGGGACAATGCCGCCGTCGCCGCCGGATGGAGGGTGCTGCGGTTCACCTATCGGATGGTGGTGGATCGGCCCGAGGAGTGCGTCGCGATGATCCGCCGGGCGGCGCGTCACGCAGCGTGACGGACGACACCCACGGTCCGTGTGCACGAGATGCCGGATTCCGCGAGCCGGTGCACACGGGGAGGTGGGTCCTGGTGGCTGCCCGACGGGGGACGCCATGACGACGGGTGCGGCGCCCGACCGGGGGGCGGAAGGGGGTCACCCCATCGGGATCCGCACCCCCGGGTGCCGGGCGGGTTCGTCGTCGCTGCCGCCGTTCAGTCGTCGAGATCGAGGACCTGGAGGAGGTAGAAGAGGTCCTGGGGGCAGATCTGTTCCAGTTTCGTGAAGAAGGTGGGGGACCCTTCGCCTCCCTGCATCAACGCGTCGTAGGGATGCCAGATCTCACCACCAGACTCCACATAGGCCTCCAGTGACGGCGGATCGTCGACAGGGTATCCCTCGGCGATCATGCACTCCCGCACATACAGATACGCCCGATAATGCCGACGCAGCTCCTCCGGCGAGTTCTTCCCCAGCGGATATCCCAGCCATTCGAACTCTTCCTGTAGGCAGAGCTGGTTCACCTCCCAGAACCGCTCCTGCTGTTCCGGCGGCGTCTCGAATCCGATCGAGAGATCCATCGGGTCGATCTCCCCTTCGAACCCGTACCGGCGGAAACACTCCAAGACGAATTCCTGTCGTTCGAGGACGGAGGCTCGGACGGCGCCGGAGGGGGCGGTGGTGACCGGTGTCGGCGGCAGCAGCGTGGCGATCTCGTCCGGCGACGCCGCCGGGGGCGGGGTGATGGTCTCTGGAGAGGTCACCTCGGGATCCTCGGCGGCCCCCGTCGAGTCGGGAGCCGACCCCTCGACCGGGGTGGGGGCGGTTCGGGTCGGCGGTGGCTGGTGGGGTGGTGGCGCCGGTGTGGAGATGCAGGCCGCCGCCACCAGTACCGCCGCCAGGACGGGAACCCTCAGATCACGTTGCACACCCCCACCGCCTGGGTCGATCCGCCTCCTGCCACCACGCTCACCCACTGGGTGCCCGAATGGTACCCCCAGCTACGTGTCGACCAATACCAGCCTGGGCTGTTCGGCTGGCGCCGACTCACGCCGTCGTGGACGTGGACCTGCCACTGGTGGCCGTAACCCTTCGACAGCAACCACCTCTGGGTGGCACAGTACACCGAGTCGGTGTCCGACGACTGCCCATGCGACGCCCATGCCGGTGTCGCCACCGCCATCGGCAGCGCCGCCGCCGCTGCCACGATCCTGGTTCTCATGGGGACCTCCCCTTCGTCGGTCCCAACCCGACCCACGTCCCCGAACATGCCACACACACACACACACACACACCTGTCAAGGGGTTGGGGAGGGGCATCCGTCCCGACTTCGGGTGCGGCGCCCCCGGGTGCCGGGCGGGTTCGTCGTCGCTGCCGCCGTTCAGTCGTCGAGGGCGAAGTGCACCTGGAGGGAGACGGTGACGGTGGAGGTGCCGGGTTCGATCGGTGTGGGGGCCTCCAGGCTCTGGGCGGCGGCGTCCCGCTCGACGGAGAAGATCGGTGACGGTGAGCGGGGTGTGGTCTCCACGACGGAGATCACCGGCCCCAGGGTGACGCCGCTCAGCGCGGCGAGCTGGGTCGCTTTGGTGAGGGCGTCGTTCCAGGCGGCCTCCCGGGCTTGGGCGGCCAGGTCGGTGTCGTCTTCGAGCTCGAAGCGGAGCCCGCTCACCCGGGCGTCGTCACCAGCGGCGGCGACCGCGGTGTCGACGATGTCGCCTGCCCGCTCCAGATCCCTGATCGTCACCCGGACGGTGTTGGTGACCCGGTAGCCGACGAGGCGTTCCCGGCCGCTCCGGTAGTCGTACTCCGGGTAGATCGAGTAGTTGGTGGTGGCGATGTCTCCTCGTTCCACCGCGTCGGCGGTGAGGGCGGAGATGAGGGCGTCCGCCCGCTCCGCCGCCCGTGCGGCGGCCTCGGCGACGGTTTTGCCCCGCACCGAGACACCGAAGTCCACCGAGACCGTGTCCGGGGCGCCGGTGGCCGTACCGACCCCGGAGACGAGGATGCCCGACAGGGCCGGGCCGGGCTCGCCGCCGCCGGGATTCGACTGGGCGACGACGACGGGGGGTCGGGTGACGACGGTCGGGTCGGGCTCGGCGGTGGTGCCGGGAGCGCAGGCCACGACCACCAACGCCAGACCTGCCGTCGCGACGATCACGGGGTGGCGCATCCTGTCCCTCCTATGAGACGGTCGTGGATTGGACGCCGTGAGCCCGATAGCGGTTCCCGGACCCCTGGTCCACGCCGTGCCGGGAGGACTTCGACAGCAACCACTTCCCCCGTCGGCCCTCGAGGTCGGACCCACCGCCGATTCCCGGGGACAGCTTCACCGACCGACCGGTTGAGGGCAGGCGGCGAGTGCCTCGTTCCATGCCTGCTGACTCATCGAGTCGGGGAGGTCCAGATACGGTGACCACGGCGGTCGGTTGGAGGACAACGACTCCAAGAAGCTGTCGAGGGATGGAGGATCACCGATGGAGTAGCCGAGTCGTCGAAGGCACTCGGCAGCGTCGACCAGCGCTTCGTAGTAGTCGCGGCCGGTGAGGACCGGCGGCTCGGGGAGCGCCTCATCGACGGTCGCGGAGCACACCCTCAACGCGGCTTCGTAGCTCTCCTGCTGTTCCCGAGGAACCTTGAAGCCGACGGCGATCCCCTGTCGGATCGTGGGAATGCCGTGCTCGAGCATGCACGCCTCCAACAGATCTGCCTGCTGCATCTGTCTCGACGTTCCCCACACCTCAGCCGGCCCAGGATCCGGCGACTCCGCAGCAGTGTCGACCGGAGACGTTTCGAGAACGGGTACCGAACCGGTAGCGACGAAGGCCAAGACCGCCGCGACGGCCACGAGGCCGCCGATCCCAACCGACCGGGAGCGCCCCGTCACCTCGACTCCTCGTCCGGATTACCCGACGGCTCCACAGTACCCGTACGATCCCCAGTA
>JALSJV010000139.1 GCA_026989215.1 Acidimicrobiia bacterium
GGGTGTGGTGTGCGCCAGCCGGGGGGAGTCCCCGAGTGGAGCCCCGCCGGCTGCGGGTCGGGAGTACGTTTCGCGCGGAGGAGAAGAGATCCGCGTGAGCATCCGTGTCGACGGCATCAACCATCCCGCCCTGGTCGGGCGCGACCGTGAGGAGACGATCGCCTTCTACACCGAGGTGTTGGGGATGCGCCTCGTCCTCGAACAACCGAACCTGGACGACCCCACCTCCACCCACCTGTTCTTCGAAGCCGGTCCTGGACAGTTCATCGCCTACTTCGTCCCGAACGAAGGGGAACACCCCGACGCGGTCGAGCGTCACCTCCGGGGTGGCGTCCTTCACATCGCGCTGAATCTGGCCGTCCCGATCGAAGAGGCCATGGCGACCCTCGACGCTCATGGGATCTCCTATGCGGGTCCGATCGACCGCGGCTACGAGCGGTCCCTCTATTTCCGCGATCCCAACGGGGCGGTGATCGAGCTGCTCACCTGGATCACCCCGATCCCCGACGGGGTCGACGAGGGCGACCTCATCCTCGCCGCCCAGGAACGTCGCCGTGCTCGGGGCGCCGCCTTCATCGAAGACGAGGACGTGAAGGCGGTCCTCGGTGAAGGTCGGCTCGCCCCCGTCGACGAGGTCCGCTGACTCGCCGCCGGGTCGGCCGTGCCCTCCCTCCTCGGCGAGGAGTCTCCGAGATCCGGGACGAGGTCCGTTCCGGGGCCCCGGTCCGGCCGGTAGGCTGAGGGTGGAGGAAACGGTGCCAGACAGAGCGGTCGGACTTCTCGGCCCCACGGTGATCTTCGTCGACGGGGAGGCGATCGACCCGGGCGGCCGGAGGATCCGACGGGTGTTGGCGTCTCTGGCCGTGCATGCACCGGACCCCGTCCGCACCGAGCGGCTCATCGACGACGTCTGGGGGGACGCCGCCCCCACCCGGGCTCGGGCGTCGCTGCAGATGCACATCACCAAGCTCCGGCGTCTCCTGGACCCGACCCCGGCGCGGGTGGAGACGGTGGCCGAGGGATATCGTCTCGTCGTCCCGGTCGACGGCGTCGACGTGGCCCGGTTCGAGCGGCTGGTCGAGGCCGCCCGCACCGCCCGGGGTGAGGGGCGTTGGGACACCGCCCTGGACCGGACCACGTCGGCGCTCGATCTGTGGCGGGGTGACGAGTTGGTCGAGCTGGAGGAGATGGCGAGCGCGACGGGGGAGCGGAGCCGACTGTTCGAACTCCGTCGCCACGCCCGCATCATCCGGGCCGAGGCGCTCTTGGCGCTCGGACGTCCGGGCGACGCCGTCGGGGACCTGGAACGCATCGTCGTCGACGAACCCTTCGTCGAACGGTTCTGGGAGCTGTTGATGCTGGCCCTCTACCGGAGCGGCCGCCAGGCCGACGCGCTCGCCGCCTTCCGGCAGGCCGCTTCGATCCTCGGTGAGGAGTTGGGGATCGAGCCCGGCCCCGCGTTGCAGCGCCTGGAGGAGCAGATCCTGCTCCACGATCCGGCTCTCGAACCCGACGAGGCGCCGAGACCCGAGACGCCAACGCTCCCCGCATCCCGGGCGACCTTCGTGGGACGGGAGGCCGAGATCGCATGGGTGGCGGATCGGCTCCAGCCGGGCGGGATCGTCACGATCGTCGGGCCCGGTGGCGTGGGAAAGACCAGCCTGGCGTTGGTGGCGGGCCGTCGGGTGGAGGGCCGGTTCGGCGACGGGGCCACCTTCGTCGATCTCACCCAGGCGGAGCGTGACGGGTCCGTCGCGGCGGTGGTGGCGGAGCATCTCGGACTCGACACCGGCGACGACCCGTCGGCCGCTGCCGTCGAGCATCTGCGGTCCCGGTCGGTGCTGTTGGTGGTGGACAACTGCGAGCACGTGTTCGTCGGCGCGCGGCGTTTCCTCGACGCCCTCACCGCCTTCTGCCCCGACGTGGCGGTGCTCGCCACCAGTCGCCGACGTCTCGACCTGGCGGTGGAGGCGTGCCTGACCCTGGATTCCCTGGCGATCCCGCCTCCCGGGTTGGCTGCGGAGGACGTCGCGGCGTACGACTCGGTGCAGATGTTCCTGGATCGGGCGGCGGCGGCGGCGCCGGGTCTCGTCGTCTCCGACGACGATCTGGACGCCGTGGCCGACATCTGCCGGAGGCTCGACGGCCTGCCCCTCGCCCTCGAACTCGTCGCCGCCTGGATGAACGTCCTCACCATCGCCGACGTGGTCGCCCGGATCGACGACGCCGGTCTCCTCCAGGCCCGCCACGCCGAGGCCGGTGACCGTCACGCCAGTCTGGACGCCGCCATCGAGTGGTCCTATCGGCTGCTCGATCCCCGCCTCCGCGACGCCTTCGAGATGCTGGCGGTGTTCCGCTCCGGGTTCGGGGTCGGCGGCGCGGCGGCGGTCCTCGACGTCGACCCGGACGAGGCGATCGCCCTCCTCGCCCGGCTCGTCGACCATTCACTCCTCGTCGCCGACGTGACCGGCCCGCACGCCCGGTTCTCGATGCTCGACACGATCCGTGCCTTCGCTCGGGAGCGGCTGGCGGACCGTCCCGACGTCGACGCCGTGGAGGGTCGGTACCGCCGTCGGGTGATCCGCATGGTGTTGGAGGTCGGTGACGGTGACGAGGCTGCGTGGTTCGACGACCTGCAGGCACGACTGGCCGACGTCCGGGCGGTGTTGGAGTGGGCGGAGGAGGAGGAGCCGGAGACGGTCGTCGAGCTGGCGGAGCGGCTCCGTCCCTTCTGGGCGCAGCGGGGTCTCGGGGCCGAGATCGAGCCTCGCCTGGTGGAGGCGATCCGCCATCGCCCGTCCCCCGGCGCCTGGTACACCCTCGGGGTGATGCGCTACGCCCGGGGGGCTTTGGAGGAGGCGCGGGAGGCCTTCGCCGCCGGCCTGTCCCAGGATCCCGATGGCCTCGACCGTGCCCGGCTGGTGAACGCCCTGGGTGTCGTCTCCCTCGACGAGGGATGCTACGAGGAGGCGTATCGCCGGTATCGGGAGGCCGAGTCCCTCTTCGCCGCCGCCGCCCACGACGCCGGGGTCGCCGCCGCCGTTCTGAACCAGGGGATCGTCGAGGTGAACCTCGGGAAGCTGGATTCGGCGGCCGAGTCCTTCGAGTCGGCGCGGGAGCGCTTCCGGCGACTGGGGGACCGGCGGGAGGAGGCGCACGCCCTGCTGCGTCTCGCCTTCGTCGCCGAGCTCGCAGGCCGCACCGAGCTGGCTCGGGAGCGGGCGCAGGCGGCACTGCGGATCGTCCGCCCTCTGGGCCACGCGCTGGCGGTGGCGGACGCCCTCCAATACACCGCCGAGTTCGAGCTGGGAGCCGGG
>JALSJV010000140.1 GCA_026989215.1 Acidimicrobiia bacterium
GGCCGGTCGATCTCGGTGGACGCCGAGACGGCGATCCGGGGGTTCCCGTAGGGGTCGACGATCCCCCCGAGGAACTCGAAGGGAAGGTCTACGGGGCGGGTCACGTCCCGGACCGTCCCCGGGCTCTCCAACCGGCTCCTCACCCAGCGGCTGCACGAACTCATCGAAGCGGGCATCGTCGTCCCCGTCCCCGGCATCCCCCACGGCACCTACCAACTCACCGAGAAGGGCGAAGACCTCCGCGGGATCTTCGCCCAGCTCGAAGCCTGGAACGCCCGCTGGGAAGACCGAGAAGCCTCCCCCGCCTGACCTTGGCCGGCCTTTGGCGACGAACGTCACGGTGGCGTCGGAGGTGAGCCATGAAGTCACTGTCACGCGGCATGGGAACCCTCGTCGCCCTCGCCCTCGTCGCCGCCGCCTGCGGACAACCCGCCGAACCAGCCCCCACCGACCCCACCCCGACGGCACCCGCCGTCACGGCCGGGACCGACACCGCGCCCTCCCCGGCACCGCCGGTCACCTACCGACCTCTCCCCCTCGGTGAGGCGGTCGCCGCCCTCCAGAACCCCGACACCGCAACCCAGGGGGTGCTGGGGATCCTCGACGAGCTGAACATCGGCGTCTACACGGCCGACGGCACCCAGATCCTGGCGGGCTCCGAGACCGGGCCCGACGACCTGTACGTGCTCGCCGAACTCCTCCCCGGGATGGCCGTCTCGGCTCGCCGCGACGGACCCACCGTGGAGACCTACATGGCCGAGATGGCAGACGCCCTCGACATCGGACTCACCCCGGCAGAGCTCGCCGCCGTCTACACGGTGATGACCGCCACCCTGCCCGACCACCCGATGAGCCGGGTGCTGCGCGCCCTCGACGTCGACTTCTCCCCCGAGACCCGACTCACCCGGTTCGAGGCGTGGCTGCTCATGCTGGTGTGGGTGCCACCCGACGGGGGTGACTCCGCCCGGGGTGGAGGTCCGGTGTTCGCCGCCGGCGCACCCGCCGCCCTCTACCAGGTGCGCTGCCCCGCCAGCGGCGACGGATCCAAACCCGGCTACGACCTGGCGAACCAGTATGGGAACCAGGCCAAGGACCAGGCGGCCAACACGATCCGGGACCTCATCGCCGACGACGCCATCGGCGGTGCTTCCGCCCAGAAAGTCGCGAAGTTCCTCCAAAAATTCGGAGAGGCGGTCGGGAAATACACCATGCTGCTCGACGCGGCGAAGATCGGTCAGATCTTCGCCAACACCGACATCTCGGTGGAGACCGAGCCCCTCTCCACCCACGAGGTCCACACGACCGAAGGAGAGACCTACGAGGACAAGTTGGTGAAAGTGACCGTCCGGATCGTCTACCTGGGAAGCACCGCCGCCAGCGAGGACGCCTGCGCCTTCGTCGGCATGCTCGGGCTCCCCGACCCGAACACCCCGATCGAAGGGGCCCGCGTCGACTTCACCCTCGACGACACCCTCGCCGAACACGGCTTCACGCGCCACCGGGTGGAGAACGACGCCGCCGTCGTCACCACCGACGGGACGGGCACCTGGGTGGGTTGGTACCAGCCCAAGGACGAAGAGCCCGAATCGGCCCAGAAGCTGTCCGACGCGTTCAACCGCAAGGCCGACGGAACGTACACGCTGACGATCAACCTCACGACCGCCATGGGCCAGCTCTTCAACCTTTTCGCAGGCGTCGAGTTCGCCATGAACCTGGTGGGTAAGAACCAGATCGACGGGGAGATCACCGTCGGCTGGCACGACCCGGCCGCCCGGATCAGGGTCGCGGCCCCCCTCGAAGGCTTCGTCGGCGAGCGCGTGCTGACGCTCGAGACCTGCAACGGGACCGACTGGACCGGATCATTCCAGATGGAAGGGACCCTCACCACCCCGGAAGGCCGGATGCAGGTGAGCCAGGACAGCCCCCTCGCCCTCACCATCCCCACCGGACAGAACTTCGGCGACGCGGCCGTGCAGTTCGACAGCACCCTCAGCGGCTCGGCTGGCGGAGCGACCTTCGTCGACGAACGCAGCCAGCCGGGCACGCTACGGCTCGAACTGCGCGACGACGGCATGGCGATGGTCGGCCTCGACCTGGAGGTCGGCTCGCAGGCCATCACCGTCAGCTCGCCGCAAGGAACCATCAGCTACAGCGCCGCCATCGAACCGCACAGCGAAAGCTACACCGTCGCCCTCGAACCCGCCTCCTGCGACGAGTGACCGGCCGGTAGTGTGCAGCCGATGGGAACCCTCGACGCCTACCGCGCCCTGTTCGACCTGTCGGGCCGCAGCGCCCTCGTGATCGGAGCCGGGTCGGGGATCGGCAAGGCCGGAGCGGAAGCCCTCGCCGCCTTCGGAGCCGACGTGGTCTGCGCCGACCTCGACGTCGACGCGGCCGAACGGACCGCCGCCGGGATCGCCGCCGACGGGGGGCGAGCCACCTCCGCCCCCGTCGACATCGGAGACCCCGACACGATCCGGGCGGTGGTGGCCGAACCCGACGTCGTCGTCTGCACCCCGGCGATCAACGTCCGCAAACCCATGCTGTCGATCACCCCCGACGAGTTCCGGCGGGTCGTCGACCTCAACCTGGCGGGCACCTTCAACGTGATGACCATCGTCGCCGCCGGGATGGCCGACCGGGGACGGGGCAGCATCATCGTCATCTCCTCCATCCGCTCCCAGGTGGTGGAACCCGGCCAGGGCGTGTACGCGGCGACGAAGGCGGGCGTGGTCCAGATGGTGAAGACCCTCGCCGCCGAGCTCGGCCCCCGGGGGGTCCGGGTCAACGCCCTCGCCCCCGGTGTGGTGGAGACGCCCCTCACCGAACAGATCAAAGCCGACCCCGACTGGTACGAGGCGTACGCCTCCAAATCGGCGTTGGGACGATGGGCGCGACCCGAGGAGATGGCGGGCGCGATCGTCTACCTGGCCTCCGACGCCGCCAGCTTCGTCACCGGCTCCCTGCTGGTGGTCGACGGCGGCTGGCTCGCCGTCGACGGCCGCTTCACCCCACCGCTGCCGGAGTAGCGTCCGAGTTCTCCCCCCGTGGAGCGAAGCGAGGGGGAGGGGGGCACAAGCCCGCGCACTACTCCACCCCCATCCCCCCACGCCTGACGGCGTGGGGTACTTCCCCCTCAGAGAGGGGGAAGAAGACAGAGGAGTTCTCCCCCCGCGGAAGCGGGGGGAGTACCCGAGCGAAGCGAGGGGGAGGGGGGTCATCGCGTCACACCCTCCTGGCATGTTCGGGCATCATGCGAGACCAACGACTCACCGCCCGGGCTCGACAGATGCGAC
>JALSJV010000141.1 GCA_026989215.1 Acidimicrobiia bacterium
CATGACCGTCTCCGTCGGGTCGTTGGCGAGGATCCGGCAGGCCTCCAGAAGTTGGTCGGCCGCGGGTTTGGGACGGAGATCGGCCCGTCGGGGAACGAGCACGTCGACCTCGATGCCGTGGCGCTCGAGGGCGGCCCGGGCGGCACCGTCCGGGAGGAGCGTCACCACGGCCCGCGGACGATCCGAGAGGGCCGCGAAGGTCGCGCGCGCATAGGGCATCGGCCGTGAGCGGACTACCGCCGCCATCTCGTGGCGCTCGATGGTGTCGGAGACCTCCTGCCATCGGGGGTCTCCGCTCAAGGCGACGAGGATCCCCATCGCCCGCCGGGTGGGTCCATCCCAACCGGTCTCGGGCGTGGGAGGGTCGGACCATTCCGCCACGACGGCTTCGACGTCGGCGAGGGCGGCCGCGTAGTCGGTGAAGCTCTGGACGTCGACGAGGGTGCGGTCGAGATCGAAGAGGATGGCGCGCATGGGTGAACGCTAGGCCCGGTCGGGGAGGGAGGGGCCGATCATCCCGCCGAGAGGAACGCTTCGACGGCGGCCTGCAGCCGGGCGAGTTCGTCGTACCCTGCGTCCCAGCCGGTGTAGGGTCCGAGGCGTACGGGGCATTCGAAGAAGATCTCCTCGGCGAGACGGAACCATTGGTCGACGGTCTCGTCGAGGCGGTCGTCTGGGCTCGGGAGCAGGTCGTTCCGCTGCAGGCGGAGCCGGCCGAGCACCTCCTCGCAGGTCGCCGGGTCGATGGTGGTTCCGGTCTCGGGCCGCGTCGGGAGGGTCGCCACCGCCGTCTCCCAGCGCCTCGACCATTCCTCCGTGTCGGGGCGAGCGGGCGTGCACGCCGCGCTCACCAGGGCGAGAGCCGTGACGAGGAGGAGGAGGCGACGCATGGACGGCCACGTTACCGCTTCACCACCTGGATCGAGCGGGGGAGCTGGAGGGCGATCCGATGAACCTCGACGACGTCCCCGCTGCCGCCCGCAGCTTCTCCGACCGAGGGCTTCTTCAAGATGCTCATCGCGCCCTGATGGCGAGAGCGACCTGGCGCCCTCGGAGACGACAAAGCCGTCATCCCGACCGCCGGGTCCTCGTCCGGGTTCTGACCAAGACCCTCGACCGGGCCAACGAGGCGGTCCAGGGCATGCAACCCCTGACCGTCACCATCGGTGACGAGTCCCAGGGGGCGTACCGGACCCACGGTCTGCCGGCGCTCGTCCGTGGTGTGCCGACGGCCGTCGACGTCGGAGCGTCCGGATGAGCGGCTTGGCCCTGGTCACGGTGGTGTTCGTAGGTGCCAGGTGCTGACCGGTCCTTCCAACTGGCTCGTCGGGTTCGGCGTGGCGGTCGGGGTACGTCAGATCCTCGTCTGAACGGCCCGAAGGGTCACGGCCGCCGATACCAGAGCACCGCGTCCTCGTCGAAGGCGGTGAGGCGTCCGCCGATCTTGAGATGCTCCAGATGGGCGACGGTCTCACGGAGGGCGAGGCGTTGCTCCATCGTCGAGAGGTGAGGCCGGAAGACGTGACCCATCACCTGCCAGGCGGTGGCCGGGCCGAGGGAGACGACCTCCTCCATGCCGGCGAGCCGACGTTCGTGATGCAGCAGGATCTGGCTCACCCGCGCCGCCCCCCGTTCCACGATCGTCCCATGAGCCGGATAGGTGAGCCCGATGCGCAGCTCGAGGAGACGGCGGAGGGACCCCAGGTAGTCGCCGAGGGCGTCGTCGGTGGCGGCGTCGTACATGATCACGGGCGTGATGCGGCCGAGAACATGGTCGCCGGCGAAGAGGATGCCGGTGCGAGAGTCACGAAGGCAGATGTGGCTCGGCTCGTGTCCGGGGGTGTGCACCACCTCGAGGAATCGGCCCCCGCCCAGGTCGATGCGCTCACCGTCGTCGACGACGACGTCCGGTGGCCCGATCGGGGGCATGAAGTCGGGCCGGGGGCCGAGGTTGGCGATCACGGGCTGGAGGTCGGGGGGGACGCCGTGACGACGAGCGAGGGCGGCGAGCCACCGCTCGAACCCGGGGGTGTCGTTGTAGCGTTCGTAGAGGGTGGCGGCTCTCCGATGCATCACCACCCGGCAGCCCCACTCCGTCACCAGCCGGGGGGCCATGCCGACGTGGTCGGGATGGAGGTGGGAGACGATGAGGGTGTCGACCGCCTCGGGTTCGAGGCCGAGGGAGGCGAACCCCTCCATGAGCGCCTGATGACCGGGCTCCCAGTCGACTCCGCAGTCGATCATCACGAGCCCGTCCGGCCGTTCGATCAGATAGACGTTCACCCATCGGGGGCTCGGGAAGGGGAGAGGGGCCGGGATGGTGTGGATGCCGTGACCCAGGCTCTGGGGCCGGACGTCCCTCACCCGTGCACCGACTCCTTCACCGTGAAGGTGATGTCGAGGGTGACCGAGAATTCGGTCGGCACCCCGGCCTCGTCCACCGAGCCCCAGACCCGCACGACCTCGAATCGGGCGATCTCGTCGATCGTGATGGCGGCCCGGGCGAGCACCGTCCGAACGGCGTCTTCGATCGAGTCCGGTGAGCTGCCCGAGAGGCGGACGGTCTTCGTGATCTGAGTCATGGGCCGAGCATACCGGCGGCCTCCTCGATGGCGGCGGCCACGGCCTCGGCTCCCGATCCGAGCACGACCGTGTAGTGGTTGAGGTCGGGGAGGTTCGTCAGGGTGAGATGAGGGATGGCGGCCGCGGCGGCCGTCGCCGTGCTCTCGGGGATCAGCCCGCCGGGCTCGTCCAGGAGTCCGCGTCCCGCTCGGAGCAGCCACATGGGGACCGAGACCTCTTCGAGGGGGAGCTGGGTTCCGACGAGGAGGTCGCGTCCGTCGACGCGCACCGCCTCGGCGGAGACTCGGGAACGGAGTCGGGGAGGACGACCGGTCAGGTCGTAGCGGAGATACGCTTCGACATCGGCGCTCCACGCAGGCCCCACGGCGGGATGCCGACGCCAGAACTCGAAGTAGTCCTCCACCGAGGTGAATTCCATCGAGAGGCGGGCGATGGCCGGGCCGATGATCGCCTCGAGGACGACGTCGGGATCGAGATCGGGGGGAGCGGGGAGGGGGAGTCCCCCGTCGATGAGCACGAGAGCAGACACCCGTTGAGGGTGGTCGTAGGCGAGACGGGCGGCGATGGTGGCCCCCATGGAATGGCCCGCGACGACCACCCGCTCGATCTCGAGATGGTCGAGGACGGCGATCAGGTCTCGGACGTGGACGGCGATGCCGTAGGGCCCTGGGAG
>JALSJV010000142.1 GCA_026989215.1 Acidimicrobiia bacterium
GGTGTCGGGGACGGGTTCGTCGAGATGGCCCACGTCGTTGTAGCCGACGAGGCGGGGTCCGGGGAGGAGGATCGTGGTGACCGAGGCGTTGTCGGGCGACTGGACGACACCGGCGAAGACGTTGCCTGGAAGGCTGATCCCGAGCGCCCATTCGACGATCAGCAGGCTCGGCCCGCCGTGGGTGGCGATCACCGTCACCCCGTCGGGGTCCCCCAGATCTCGGAGGAACGCCCGCACCCGGGCGCGGACGTCGGCCCATCGTTCCCCACCGGGACGGGCCACGTCGATCCCGGAGGCGTAGGATCGCCACAGGTCGGGCCAGCGCTCCACGATCTCGTCGGGGAGGAGGCCGGTCCATTCGCCGTTGTCGATCTCCCTGAGGCGCCGGTCGGTGGCGGGTTCCAGGCCGAGGCGGGCCGCCAGCGGCCGGACGGTGTCGACGGCCCGGGAGAGGTCGCTGGAGATGATCCTCGTCACCCCCAGTCTTCCCAGGCGGTCGGCCAGGCGTTCGGCCTGACGCCGTCCCAGCTCGTCGAGGGGTGTGTCGGACTGTCCGATGAGGCGATGGACGGTGTTGCCCTCGGCACGACCGTGCCGCACCACCAGCAGGGTCCCCATCAGCGGACACCCGCCGAAGCGGTCGGGACCCGGGGGTCGGCGGCACCGATACGCAGTCCGTGATCCTCGACGACGATGAGGGCGACGGGTCCCCAGCCTCGCTCGTGGGGAGCGCCGATCGAGACCTCCCAGCCGCGTTCCTCGAGCCCGGCGACCAGATCCTTCGCCGCGGTGGCCTCCACGGTGAGCGCCGGAGCGCTGCCGGGACCGAAGTCGTCGATCGTCCAGCGGCAGCCCGCCTGCGCTTCGCTCGGGGACTCACCCGCCGAGAACAGCCGGGCGGCCACCTGGGCGAGCACCTGAGGCTGGAAGTGCCCGCCCCGGGTACCGAGCAGGGCGTGGAGTTTCCCCGACCGGGTCCACAGGGTGGGCGACAGGGTGTGGAGGGGACGCTTGCCGGGGGCGAGCTCGTTGGGATGGCCCGGTTCGAGGCTGAATCCGGCACCCCGGTTGTGGAGGAAGAACCCGGCGGCTCCGATGTTGGTGCCGATCCCCCAGTAGTTGGACTGGATGAGGCTGACACCCATCCCCTTGGCGTCGAGGGTGCAGAGGTACGTGGTCCCGCCGGCGGCGTCGGCACGCCGGGGCCACGTCCCCGCATGGTCGGGGTCGATCTGGCTCGCCCGTTGGGCCAGGACGCCCGGGTCGAGCCGCGACGCCACGTCGACCGTCATGTGGTCCGGGTCGGCGAGGATCTCGTCCCGTTCCCACGCCACCGACCGAAACGCTTCGGCGAGGACGTGCACCCATCCGGCCGTCTCCGGGCGGGGAGGACCGTACCGCTCGAACACCCCCAGGGTGGCCAAGGTCAGATATCCCTGGGAGTTCGGAGGGATCGTCCACCCAGTGAGCCCGAAGATCTCGAGGGAGATCGGATCCACCCACTCGGCCTGGTCGCAAGCCAGGTCTTCGAGGGTGAGGACGCCGTCGAGAGCCTCCACGATCTCCGAGCCGGCACGACCCCGGTAGAAGGCGTCGACGCCGCCGTCGGCGACGTCGCGGAGGACGGCGGCGAGGCCGGGGCGGGAGACCATGTCGCCGGGGCTCGGCGGTCGGCCGTCGGGGTAGAGCCCCGACGCCGCCTCCTGGTGGGCGAGCTCGTCGGCCCGGTCGGCGAGGGCGTCGGCCAGCTCCGCCGAAGCCGGGAACCCTTCGGTGGCCAGCCGGATCGCCGGGGCGAGGACCGTCGCGAAGTCCATCGAGCCGTGACGCTCCAACAGTGCCTGCCAGCCGTAGACGCATCCGGGGACCGTCACGGATTGGCGGTCGTAGGGGGGGATCTCGGTGTGGCCCTCCCGACGGAGCGTGTCGGCGTCGGCACCCGACCCCGCCCGACCCGAGGCGTTCAACGCCACCGGACGTTCCTCACCGGGTTCCCAGACGAGGGCGAACAGATCTCCGCCCACCCCGCAGGTCTCCGGCCCGACGACGCCCATGACGGCGTTGGCGGCGATGGCGGCATCGACGGCGTTACCGCCGCGGGCGAGGATCTCGAGGCCGGCTTGGGTGGCCAGGACGTGGGCGGTGACGACGACGTCACCGTATCCGTGCACTTCGTTCATGGGGCGCACTGTACGACGCGCTCAGCGGCGGAGCGCCGGGACCTGGCGGTTGAGGGCGTCGAGGACGGCGCGGACCATCGCCCGGGAGGGGTCGCCCGCGACGAGGGCGGAGCCCACCATGAGCCGCTCGATCCCTTCGGAGACGATCACCACCTGGGCGATCGCCACCTCCTGGGAGCCGACGACGGGGGTGTCCACCGCCGAGACGGCGAAGGCGGTCTGGTCGTGAAGCGCCTGGGTGAGGGCGTTCACCGTCGCTTCGGCGACCAGTCGCAGCCGGGTGGTGGCGGCAGCCGCCCCCGACGCCTTCCCCACCAGCTTCTGGTCGTGCCAGGAGAGGGTGACGGTGATCTCCATCCGGGAGCCGTCGACCGCTTCGGCCACGTCCTCGATGATGGGGCGGTCACCGGTGATCGAGTCGGCCCCTTCGATCTGGACCACCGACACGATGCGTCGGTCGACGGTGACGCCGTGGGCGGCGAGGGCGAGGGACTGCACGTCGCGCACGACCTGCTTGGGAGCCTTCCCGGGTCGTGCCAGCACGTGGATCTCCACGGGCTGGTTCCCGTTCATCACCACCCGGGCGGCTTCGACGCCGGGGAGGCGCTCGATCGTCTTCTCGAAGGTTCCGGCGTCCATCGGCCACTCAGAGTAGCCGTCTGTCACCGAGGGTGGTGTTTTCAGTTGTGCCGGGGGTCCGCTACGGGTAGATTGCCCCTGCGTCGGCAACTGCAGGGAGCCGGCGGGCATCGGGAGACGGTTGCTGGACCTTCCCCGATGGGGAGCGGGCGGAGCTCCTGCAGGGGCCTCACGGTTGACAAGTGAGGTTTCCCGGAGGTGCCTCCGGGAGAGCGGGGAGAGCCCGGCGGACGGTTTCGGCCGCAGGTCCGAACGATCACCATTCAGCGGAGCGGAACCGAGTACCGGTACGGCGTACCGGTAACTCCCATACCGAGGTGATTCACAGGTGAAGGCCAAGCTGGTCCGTATCCTGGCGACCGTCGGAAGCCTCGCGGCGTTGATCGTCGCGGGCTCTGCAAACTTCAAAATCGGCTGAAGCGT
>JALSJV010000143.1 GCA_026989215.1 Acidimicrobiia bacterium
TGGTGCACTTGGTGCGCAAAGTGGTGCACTAACGAGCCAGGTTCTGGAAAGTCCCAGGTCGGGGGCGGTTTTCGACCACACCGGAGGGGTCCGGTGCTTGCAGATGCGAGCGCGTGTTCGCGGGTCAGAAGGGATCCGGCAGCTCATCCTGGTCTCCGTCGTCGCGGGGCTCGTCCACCACCCGCCACAGCGTCCGGCGGCCCGAGCGGACCTTCGCGAACCGGTCGTGGTGGCGGGCCAGGCGAGCCCGGATCGAGCCCTCGGTCGTCTCCAGCTCCGCCGCGATCTCCGCCACGGACAGCGGCTCGTCCGACGCCACCAACAGCGCCGCGATCCGGTCCACCAGCCCCGACGGGCGCTCCTCGAGGTGGGCGAGTGGATGTACCTCCGCCGGCGCGACCTGACGGACCCGCACCTCGTCCAACCGGTCCCCGTCGGAAGCGAACTCGAACCGGAACCCGAGGTCGGCTTGCGGCGCGACGTTGTTCTTCTTCGACAGCG
Source organism: Acidimicrobiia bacterium (assembly GCA_026989215.1). Classification (GTDB taxonomy): domain Bacteria; phylum Actinomycetota; class Acidimicrobiia; order Spongiisociales; family ZC4RG35; genus S012-128. The sequence continues at coordinate 502 of JALSJV010000143.1, forward strand.
AAAGGACGACGGCGATGGACTCGGCCGTCTGCTGCTGACGCACCACCTCCCACTCGAGCCGAACCGAATTCGTGTTGAAGACCGATCCGTAGCCGCCGCGGCGGCCGGTCCGCATCTTCTCGTCGCTCTTGTGGTCGATGATGAGGGCGGGGACGCCGATCTCCCGGAGGCAGGCGAACATGCGGATCGTCGAGTCCTCCGCTCCCCGCTCCCCCGATCCGCCACGGGCCAGCGCGTTGGAGTCCACGACGACCATCACCACGCCTTCCTCCTTGACGGTGCGGGCGACCGCTCGGTAATTCCGGTGCAGCGGGAAGCGGTGGTTTTGGTAAAGGAGACCGTCGGGGATATCAAGGTCGTTGGGCTTGCAGAGTGCCCGGATTCGCTCCGAATGCGTCTCGGCATCCGCCTCCCAATCGAGGAAAAGGACCGGGCCAGACACGTCGGGTTTCAACCCAAGAAGCTTCGGGCGGCCGGTGGCGACGGTCCAGGCGACCGCCAGCGCCAGCAGCGATTTTGCGGATCCGCCGGGGGCGATCAGGCGGGTGTGTCCGGCCGACTCGACGAGGGGGCGGAGCAGCCAGCGGCGTCGGGTCGGCATCACGTCCCTGAGAGCGACCGACGGCTCCCCGCGGTCGAAATCGGCCACCGTCGAGTAGACGGCGGCCCTCAGCATGGCCCGCAGCGCCGCCTCCGGGTCGTCGGTGAACCTCGGGCAGTCGTCGGCGGCGGCCTTGGCGAGCGAGGAGACGGTGCGGGCGCCGCGGAGGTCGAACCTCCCAAAGGTGAGCAGGGCGGGTGGTGGTGTTGTGCCCATCCAGCGGACCTCCACCCACGCCTCCAGGCCCCGGGACGTCGGGGAGAGATGGTCGAGGACGATGCGGATGCCGCAGGCGTGCTGCCAGACGCAGCGGACGCCGTCCGACGAGATCGGCTCCAGGCCCGTGACCCACTCAGACATCGACCACCCGCCGATAGACTGTGGCCATCATCGGGGTCGGATGCTCGGAGCAGACGTCGAGGAGGTGGGCGAAGTCTCTGAGGCCCTCGAGGCGGGCCCGCATGTCGAGGCGGCGGGCCTCGGCCTGGTCGAGAGCGTCGTGGAGCATCCTGGTGATCTCGGGGGTGAGGACGCCGCCTCGTTGGGGCAGGTCGTCCCAGCGGCCGTCGGTCCACGCCTCCAGCACCGTCTCCGGTGTCCACACCCCCGCAGGCATGTCAGGTGTCCAATCGTCCGGTGGCGAACGTCACGGTCAGCGTCTCGACCAACCGGTCGTCGGCGATCAACCCGCCCTGCTGCAACGCGTCGAGGACCGCCTTCGCGTAGTTGTCGAGGTCGCCCCGCAAGGCCCGGGGTCGGGTGGGGGTGTGGGGTCCGACGTGGACCTCGATGCGGTCCGCCTCGACGCCGATCCACACCGACACGGGCCGGTCCCAGGTGTCGCGGCGGCGCATGATCCGCACCACGTCGGCGGCGGTGCGCCGCCAGCCGCGGTATCGGGCCGAGTGGACCCGGATCGGCCGGCCGGTCGACCGGCTCGTAGCGGTGACCGCACGGTCGTAGGGGACCGGCTTGCCGGGGATCCACAGGCGGGTGGTGTCGGTCATCTCACCGTCTCCCACATCACCCGGACGGCCCGCACCTCGCGGATCGGCACAGTGATCGGCTTCCCCGTCGGGCCTTGCTGCGTCGTCCATCCTCGGCGGACGAGGAGGCGGCCGTCGGCAATCATCCGCGACACCATCCGCTGCACCGACCTCCGGTTGGCGCCGAACCGGTCGACGACGTGGTCGACGAGGGCGTCGGCGGGCATCCAATGGCCGAGGGTGGAGGCGACGTCGTCGATGAGCTCGGCGATGGTCGCCATCATCCCGCCTCCCGGTCTGTCCGTCCGGCGGCGCAGAGGGCAGCCATCACCAGGGTGGCCACCGTCGCACCGACGATCGCACCGGCGAGGAACCAGATCATGGCGCCTCCCGCTCCAGCACGACGACAAGCGAGCCGCCGGTCGCGGCCATGTGGCGGACCCGCCAGCCGTCCGCCTCCATCGACCGGACCGCATCCACCGCCCGCTCCGAGTCCTCGACGTCGTCGACCGGCCAGACCAGTGTCGTGGTCTCGACGGCCCGCCATCCCGGCGACGCGATCCAGAGCAGCGTCACGGCGATCTGGGAGAGCCTGGTCGAGATGGCGGCGGTGTGGTCGCCCTGGGTCTCCTGGGCGGCGGCCCGGTCCTCCAACGCCGAGACGGCGTCACAGATCTCGGCGAACATGTCACCGAACGTCGTCATGCGTCCTCCCTGCGGACGATCTCCCAACCCGCCGCTCGGAGTTCGGCGATGAACTCTTCGGCGTCCCGGGCGGCGTCCATCCACGTCTCCACCACATCGTGCGGGCTCGGGTTCAGATCGACCAGCTCCCAGGCGCAACCAGTCAACGCGAGGCATCCGATCAGCCAGATGCGCTTCGCCAACGCGTCCGGGACCATTGCGTCGGCGGTCTCCAGATCCGCCACGATCTGTGACTGCCGCTCGGCGCGAGGCCTGTGATCGGGGAGGATGCGCACCATCCAGCAGTCTGCGAACACCACCTCATGCGCCACGACGCCATCTGGCCGCGCGGCAGCGTGCAGCTCGACGTCGTCGCCGATCCGCATGATCAGACCGGATCGCCGCCACATCACAGCTCCCCCTCGACCAGGAGGCGGACACGGCCGTGACCCACCATCACCGTC
>JALSJV010000144.1 GCA_026989215.1 Acidimicrobiia bacterium
CTTGTCGGGGCTGGGCATCGTCGCCCTCCCCCTCCTCATCCGCACGATCCGGGAGACCCCCCGTCGGCCGGGTTTCGTCACCCCCCGCGCTCCATTGCGGGACCTGCTTCGGGGTCCCTTCGCCCGTCGGTTCTGGTTGGTCGCCACCATCGGCTTCATGGGCTCCGCCTTCACCGCGGTGAGCCTCTCGTTCTCGACGGAGCGCCTCATCGACGACGTCGGGCTCGACGTGGGAACCGCCGTCGTGATCAGCCTCGTCGGGGGCACCGTGGGTGGGCTCGGGTTCTTCGTCGGGGGGCGCCTCGCCGATCTGTTCGGACGACGACCCGTCACCGTGGCGGCCCTCGGGATGGCCGCGATCGGCGGCGTCGGCCTCTACCGGGTCGGCTCCATCCCGTTGCTCATCGCCTCGATCGTCGTCGGCAGCTTCGGGTCCTTCGCCTTCGTCCCCGCCGCGGCGGCCCACCGAGCCGAGCTCTTCCCCACCGAGGTCCGGACGACCGCCGGGACCGCGGCCGCGAACCTGGCCATGGTCGGCTCGGCGTCCGGCCTGGCGCTGGGCCGGTTCACCATCGACGCCTTCGGGCTCTCCGAGACCGTGACGTTCCTGGCGACGGGGATGATGGCGGCCGCCGCCCTGACCCTCCTTCTCCCCGAGACGAGGGGTCAGGCACTGGACGCGGTGAAGCCCGAGCGGTAGGCGACCCCGAGCACCACGCCCCGGGCGACGATCATCGCCGCGACCGCCCACCAGATACCCACGAGTCCCCAGCCGAGACCCAGCGTGGCGGCGATGACGGCGATCGCGGCGAGGAACCCGGCGAAGGTGGAGGCCACCAGGAGCCGAACCGCCAGAACGGCCAGGAACACCCCGTCGGCCACGAACACGAGGGCGGCGACGGGCTGCATCACCGCCGCCACGGGGACGACCGTCTCGATGGCAGCGGCCACCGGGGGCTCCGCCCCGAACACCGGCCCCAGGAACCGCCCGGAGGCGGCGAGGAGCACTCCGAGCACGAGACCGGCCACCGCTCCCCATCCGAGGAGGCGGTCGGCGATCGCCCTCGCTCCCGCTCGATCCCCTTGCCCGATCCGCTCGGCGACCATGGTCTGCGCGGCGATGGCGAGGGCGTCGACGATCATCGCCAGCAGGAACCAGACCTGCTGGACGATCTGATGGGCGGCCACCGCCTCCGTCCCGATCTCGGACGCCGCGGCCGTCGCCGCGGTGAGGGCGGCCACGAGCAGCAGGGTGCGGAGCACGAGGATGGAACCGATCCGGAGGAATGGGACCAGCTCGGCGAGCCCGGGCCGATGGGTCACCCACCCCTCGGCGCGGGCCCTCTTCTTCAACAGCACCAGGAACGATCCGGCACCGACCATCTGGGCGATCACGGTCGCCCAGGCCGCCCCCGTCAACCCCAGGCCGGCACCGAACATGAGCAGTGGGTCCAATACGGCGTTGAGGCCGTTGGCCGCCAAGGTCACCAACAGCGGCGTCCGCGTGTCGCCGAAACCCCGGAAGGCGCCGTGCCCCAAGGTGATCACGAGCAGGGCGGGGACGGCCAACGCACGGACGGTGAGATACGAGACGGCGGGGGCCACCACCTCCGGGGACGCCCGCATCATGAGGACGAGGGGCCGACCGGCCGCCATGAGCACCGTCCCGGCGACGATCCCGATGCCGAGCGCCAGGGCGAGTCCCCTCACGACCACCCGCCCCGATTCGACCAGATCGCCCCGACCCCTCGCTTGCGCCACCATCGGCGTCGTCGCGTACGCGAGGAAGTTGAAGACGGCGAAGGCGAAGGCGAACAGGGCGGTGTCGATGCCGAGCGCGGCGAGGGCCTCGGTCCCGAGGCGACCCACGAACGCGGTGTCGACCAGGGACAGGAGGGGGTCGGCGGCCAGGGCCCCCAGGGCGGGCCAGGCGAGCGCGAAGATGCGTCGGTTCACGGCCGTTTGTCCGGCCAGGGGCAGAGGTCGACGAGCTCACAGTCCCCGCAACGGGGCGATCGGGCGGTGCAGACGTCACGGCCGAATTGGATGAGCCGCATCGACAGACCTCCCCATTCGGATGTGGGGAAGAGTGCCTTCAGGTCCTGTTCGATCTTGACGGGGTCGGTGTTCGTGGTCAGCCCCAGGCGGTTCGTGACCCGCTTGACGTGGGTGTCCACGGCGATGGCCGGCTGCCCGAAGGCCTCGGCCAACACGACCGAGGCCGTCTTCCGACCGACGCCGTGCAGCTTCACCAGCTCGTCGATGTCGTCGGGCACTTCGCCGCCGCACCGGGCCACCAGGTCCTGGGAGAGGGCGATGATCGATCGGGCCTTCTGACGGTAGTACCCGGTCGAGTAGATGAGCTCCTCCACCTCCGCGGGGTCCGCCGCGGCGAGGGCGGCCGGGGTCGGATAACGCCGGAACAGGGTGGGGGTGACCCGGTTCACGTTCTCGTCGGTGGTCTGGGCGGACAGGACCGTGGCGACGAGGAGCTGCCATGGGTCCCGATACCGCAGGGCGGTGTGGATCTCCGGGTATCGCCGCTTCAGCCGGTTGAGGATGGCGCGGGCGCGACCCCGCTCGGCCGGGGTGGGTCGTGAACCGTCGGCGCGACGACCGGGCATGGCGGGCGATCCTACCGGCGGTAGTCTCGCCTGCATCATGTCCGAACCCCACCGACCGACCGTGCGTGATCCGGCGACGCTCCCCGAAGTGATCGAACGGATTCGCCGCCACTACGGAGAAGGCTGTTTCGCCTGCGGTCGCGACAATCCGATCGGACTCCACCTGGACGGGTTCACCCTCGATGGATCGGAGGTGACGGCCCGGTTCCTCCCTCGCCCCGAGTATCGGGGTGTCCCCGCCGTCCTCCACGGAGGCGTCGCCGCCACGGCCCTCGACGAGGTGATGGTGTGGGCCGGTGCGCTGATCGAAGACGTGATGACGGTCACCGGGAACATGCAGCTCCGGTTCCGCAGGCCCGTGCCGACCGACCGAGAGCTTCGGGTCCGAGGTCGGGTGGTGCAGCGCTCGGGAAGGCGCCTCCGGTTGGCGGGCGAGCTGTTCGTCGACGGGCGTGTCGCGGTGGAGGCATCCGGGCTCTATCTCGTATCCGTGACCGTGGAGGAGTTGCTGCGGCACGGGACGTGACGACACGACGAGTATCCTCCCCG
>JALSJV010000145.1 GCA_026989215.1 Acidimicrobiia bacterium
GGCGGACGGATACTCCGTCTACGCGGAGTACTGTTGGGGGACGTCGTGCAGCTCGGGAACCCGGCTGTACAACCGGAGCGGCAACGGCACGGTGAAACGCTTCACGTTGTACCCGGCGAGCTCTGATATCACGTTCCGAGTGTGCCGGGACCGGCCTTTCCAATCGGACGACTGTGGTAGCTGGACGACGGCCGATGCCTGAGGGTGGTGGACTCCGTGGGGCCCGCGCAGAGGGCCCCACGGGGCTACATTCGACCTCATGTTGAGAGCGACGGATCTCAGGTTTCGCTACCAGGAGGGTGGGCCGTGGATCGTCGACGGAGCCTCCCTCGGCGTCGACGCCGGGGAGACGGTGGCGATCATGGGTCCGAGCGGGTCGGGGAAGACCACCCTCCTCCACCTCCTGTGTGGTCTGTTGGCGCCAGCCGAGGGGGAGGTGCTGTTGGCCGGTGAACCGATCAGTCGGATGCCGGATGGGAAGCGCAGCAGGATCCGCCTGGAGCGATTCGGTTTCGTCTTCCAATTCGGTGAACTCGTTCCCGAGCTCACCGTCCTTGAGAACGTCGCCCTCCCGCTGATGCTGGCTGGGTCGCCACGTGGTCGGGCAGAAGAACGGGCCAGGGCACAGCTCGAGCTCTTGGAGATCGGCCGCTATGCGGGCCGTCGGGTCGGCGAGATCTCGGGAGGTGAAGCCCAGCGGGTGGCGATCGCCAGGGCTCTCGTCCACGAACCCCACATCGTGCTCGCCGACGAACCTACCGGTGCCCTGGATCATGACACATCCGAACTCGTGGTGGGAGCGCTGGTGGATCCGGCGGTGCGACGCGGAGCGGCGCTCGTCGTCGCGACCCACGACTCCCTGGTCGCCGACGCCACGGACCGTGTCCTCATCCTCACCGACGGGATCCTCAAGCAGCGATGACCCGGTTGCGTCGTGCCATCAACCTGACATGGCTTGGAATCAGAACCGTCCGCGGACGGGACGGATCCCTGGGGCCTGCCGTCGCGACCGTCTTCGGGGTCGGGTTGGCAGCGGCGGTGATCCTGTCGTTGCTCTCAGCCTGGGGTGCCGCCCAAGGCTATCGAGATCGGGTGGCCGCTCGGACGCCGGTGGAGAACGGAACGGACGGCCCGGGCGCCGCGGTCCGAAACACGGTGAGGATCGACGGTGAAATCCTCACCATCTACGCCGTCGCCGGTGAGGCACCGGCTCCACCGGGATTGGCAAATCTCCCCCGACCAGGAGAGATCTATGCCTCGCCGGCGCTGGTCGATGCCGCCAAGACCAACCAGCATCTGGCGCGCCTGACCGAAGGTCGAAGGCTGTTCGCCATCGCGCCGGAGGGTCTCGCCCGTCCAGACGAACTCGTGGCATGGGTCGGTGTGGAGCGCAACGAGATGCGCGATGGTCTCGGGTTCTCCCGGTACGGCAACGATGCCGTGCTTCCGCCGTTCCTCCGCGAACCGGGTTGGACGGTGTTCTTCGGTGCCTCTGCTGCCCTTGCCGTGCTCGTGCCCCTGCTGCTGGTCGCTACCGCCTCGGCCCGGGTCAACGCAGGGCTGCGCGAGCGGCGTCTCTTCGCTCTGCGGGTTCTCGGTCTGGGTCGCGCCCGGGCCGCTGTCCTGCCCCTCGTCGAGGTCGGGGCGTTGGCCCTGTTCGGAGGTCTGCTCGGAGCCGGCGTCCACCAGCTCCTCGTGCTGCTGGCCACCCGAGGGGCGGTCTTCGGAATCTCGGTGTTCAGGGAGGACGTGGACGTGGGCCCCCGCACCGTCGGTCTCGTGGTCGCCGGCGTGTGGTTCTTCACCGTCGTGGTAGCCGCGATGCCCACTCTGAAGACGATCGGATCGATCTTCACGACTCGACCTTCTCTCCATGTGCGGCGACCCCGACGCCGGCCGATGGCGCTTCTGGTGGGGTCGGTGGCTGCTCTGGTCGTGTTGCTGGTGATCCCCTCCGAGTGGGCTCAGATCGCCCAGAGCGGAGTGATCCACCTTCTGGCAGTGACATTCATCGTCGGTCTCGTCGGAGGCATCGGGTCTTTGGTCGCGTGGCTCGCCTCCAAGGCGGCTCACCATGCGAACAGGCCCGAGACCCTGGTTGCGTTGCGCCGACTCGAGACGAGCCCGGATGTGGCTTCCCGATATCTCCTCGGTTTCGCGGTGATGCTGTTCGCGGTGGTGGCCACGGGTGGCGTGGTCGACGCGATGGCGGACTCACCGACGTTCGTCGATGAGATGAGGGCCCTCCAGTTCAGTGGAGGAACCCAACTCGTCTTCGCCGAACATGTACCAGGGCGGCGTGACCTCACCGCCGAGCTCGGAGGGGACGGCGTGAAGGCGGTCACTCCCTATGTGCTCGCCGGACCTGTGACGGGAGGGGAGGCCAACATCGAGGTGATCCTCGCCGACTGTGACGCTCTTCGACGGCTCGCCCGCCGGACGGTCGAAGCCTGCCCCTCGGGTGCGGCGATGATCGCCGCCGGACAGGACGACGGAGCGTTCGTGGGTGACCTGCCGCCGCCACCGGAGGCAGAGCCTCTCATCATCCGTACTCTCACGGACCGAGAGGTCAGCGTCCTGCCGGCGGAAGATCCCATCGACCTTGGAATCACCGGAATCGATCCCTTCGGTGGCTGGTTCATCGTCGATCCGGCCTTCCTCGGAGTGGCTCCCGAGGAGCTGAAGGTGGCGGGCTATGTCGCCGCTCTCGAACCGACCCCAGAGGCCGCAGACCGGTTCCGGCTCCACCTCCTCGCTGCCGCACCCGCCTCTCGGCTCTTCGTACCCGGTGAGAGTGGAGTGCTCGGGGCCCGCAGCTTCGCGCCGATCGCCCGATACCTCACGGTCCTGTTGGGCGTCGGTGCGGCCCTCGTGTTGATCTCCGTCGCCGTGGTGGGACTGCAGATGGTCGCCGAACGTCAGACCCGCGCATTGTTGGCGATCGGCGCCCCGCGACGCGTCCTGTGGCGGATCGAGATGCTGATGCTCATGTTTCCGGCGGTGGTGGGACTGACCATCGCGATCGGCGGGGGAGCCGTCATCACCGAGGCAACCGAGAAGGTCTTCGACTCTCGGGGAGCTCCGATCCATCCCGCCGTCCTCTATCTGATCGCTCTTGCTTTGGCGGCCTG
>JALSJV010000146.1 GCA_026989215.1 Acidimicrobiia bacterium
CGCCGTGAACCTGGCTCTGGCGGTGGCGGGGGTCACCGTCGACCAGGTCGGGTTCGCCACCGCGCTGGTGCAGGCGTTGGCGTTGGCGGCGCTGATCCGCAGGGGGGAGGGACCCCGGTTGCGGCGGGTGGCGGCCTCGGTCTCGGTGGTGGGGGTGGTGGGGTTGTCCACGTTGGCGGTGTGGGCCGGTGCGGTGGTGGCGGGGGAGGGGGGTGAGCGCCTCGGCGACACCCCCCTCCCGGGGGTGCTGCTCCCCCGCGGGGTGGATCGCTCCGCCACCGACGCCGAGCTCGCCGCGGCCGACGAGCTGTGGAGGGCGACGGCGGCGGCGATCACCCGGTTCGAGGACGTGGAGGTGGCGGCCGCCGCCGGGTATCGGGTGGAGGGGATCGTCGGCTCCCAGTTCCACGCCGAGAATCCGCTCTTCAAGTCCGACGGGGTGATCCTGGATCCGGAGCGGCCCGAGACCCTCGTCTACGAGGCGACGCCCGGCGGGCCGGTGCTGTTGGGTGCCCTCTTCGAGATGGAGGAGATCGGGGTGCCGGGGCCGGCGTTCGGCGGTCCCCTCACCGTCTGGCACGCCCACGACCACCTCTGCCTGTCGCTGCTCCCTCCGGCGCTCGCCGGGTTCGAGTCGCCCCTGGGTGGTTGCGGGCTCGGCCTGGTGTCGCTGCCGATCACCAACGAGATGATCCACGTGTGGACGCTCCCCGGGGTGCCGGAGCGGTTCGGTGAGATCGACGAGGCGTGGCTGCGGTCGTATCTGGCGGGGGAATCTGCGGCAGGTTGAGGTCGACGAGGTAGCGTGACCTCCCATGAGACTGACACGACCCAGTGTCGCCGGCCTCGTGTTGGCGCTGGTCGCCGCCGCCTGTGGGAGCGGTGCGGCCGAGACCACGACGACGACGGCGACCGAGACGACGACCACCACCACGACGGCGGCCACGTCCACGACGACGGCCGAGACCACCACCACGACCGGGACGACGTCCACGGCGACGGAGACGACCACCACGACGGTGGCGACCACCACGACGGTGGCGACCACCACGACGACGACCCTGGCGGGCGAGGAGATCGACTTCGGGCCCCAGAAGGGGGATGTGCTGGCGGTGATGGGCGTCCGCTGGGACGACGTCCTGAACGTGCGGGCCGGGCCGGGTACCGACCAGCCGATCGTCGCCACCTTGGCTCCGACGTCGAACGAGGCGGTGGCGACGGGCCACACCCGGATGCTGCCCCGTTCCTTCTGGACCGAGGTGACGGTCGGCGGGGTGACCGGGTGGGCGAGCCTCGCCTATCTCGGATATCTGGGTCGGGCGGAGGATCTGACGGCCGACGTGGTGGCCGCACTCGGAGGTGTTCCGACGGCCGGGACGATCCACGACCTCGGCATGCTGGTCGCCCAGAGCCAGGCGTCGACGGAGCCGAGGTCCGATCTGGTGGTGGTGGTCGCTCCGACCACCGGGGACACGGCCGAGATCACCATCGACGTGGTGGGCCTCGGTGACGACGCCTTGGCGGGGCTGCGCCTCCGGGTCGTCGGGGAACGTGCCTCCGACGGCGGGTATTCGCTGGTCTCGGTTCAGGCGACGCTGCTCTGTGGGCGGGGCGTCACCGACGACGGTCGCTGCCTCTGACGTACACTCGCGGGCGGGCCCGTAGCTCAGGTGGTCAGAGCAGCGGACTCATAATCCGTAGGTCGCAGGTTCGAGTCCTGCCGGGCCCACCGCCGAAAACCCTTGGGGCTATTGGGTTTTCGGCCTCTCCGTAGGGAGGGGGACCACCGGGTTGGACGCGTTTTTCCGGCGGACGGGTCGTCGTCGACGTCTTCGAGGTGACGGCCGAGCATGTCGGCGACGAACGGGGGGAGGTGGACGGTGCGGGTCTGGTGGGTCTTCGTAGAGCCGAGGACGAGCCGACCGGAGATCTCCGCGAGGGACTCGGCGATCTGGAGGCGCCGGCGGAGGACATCGACCCGGCCGCGGCGGAGCGCCGCCATCTCGCCCCAACGCAGACCTCCGTAGGCGAGCACGTAGACCATGGTGGCGTGCTGGCGGGTGGGCATCGCCTCGGTGAGACGGGCCACCTGTTCGGCGGTGAGGAACCGATGCTCGGGCTGGGAGACTCGGGGAAGCTCGGTGCGCTTTGCCGGGTTGCGGCCGAGGAGACCGTCGTCGACGGCCTGTTCCAAGATCGCGGGGAGACACTGGTGGGCTTGACGGATCCGGGATGACGAAAGCCCTTCTCTGGTCATGGCCTGAACCCAGGATCCCACCATGGAGCGGTCGATGGCGGCGAGACGTACCGGCCCGAAGGCGGGCAGGATCCGGGAGCGCAGCAGCGGCCGGTAGCCCTCCCGGGTCTTGTCGTTGATGCGAGTCTTGCCGGCCAGCCAGCGCTCGGCCTGGTCGGAGAACGTGACGAGGCCGGCTGCCGGGTCGATCCGCATGCCGTGGTTGATTCGAGAGAGCTGGTCGGCGAGCCACCGCTGCGCGTCTGCTTTCCGTACGAAGGTCTTGGCATGCCAGCGGCCGTCGGGACCCTCGTAACGGGCCCGGTAGCGGCCGTTGTAGCGGCGGTCGATCGCTCCCCGCGCCATGTTCCACTCCTCCCGTCTGTAGCCGGCGGTGTTCTCCTCCGAGCATGCCCGACGGGTCTTACCGGCGGGGCTGGGCGGGGTGTTGAACTTGGTTGGCGATCCATTCCTCGACGTCGCGGAGCCGGTATCGGAGGTGCCGTCCGGCTCTGAACCCTGGCGGCCCTTGGCGGCGGTGACGCCACACGTAGAGGGTGGCCACCGGCACGCCGAGGTAGTCGGCCAGCTCGGAGGGGGTGAGGAGGCGGTCCAGCTTGTCCATGACCAGATGCTGGCCCGGTGGTACTCCGAGGGGATCTCGACGGCGGTGGCGCGCCTCGTACCGACCGTTGCTACCCGCTTGGAACCTCGTCGGAGTCGTCTTGGCGCGTCTTTGGAGGATGCGGATCGCAGGCTGTGGGAATGGAGACTCGGGAACGGAACAGCGCAGCGGTCGAACGACTGCACGACCAGCTCCAGGACTCCCTACGGGAACTCGTCACCTCCGAGGACTGGAAGCGGGCGCTCGAGGTGGCCTCCCGAT
>JALSJV010000147.1 GCA_026989215.1 Acidimicrobiia bacterium
CCGGGGCCACGCCGTCAGGGCCGCCTGCCGGCACGACACGTCGGTCCCCGACACGGTCAGCCGGGTCCCCCTCGACCTCGCGACGGGGGAGGGACTCCCCGACGCGGTGGACGGAGCCGACGCGATCGTCCACTGCGCCACCGACCGGCGTCGCCACCGACGGGTGGACCGTGACGGCACCCGTCTCCTGGCGGCGGCGGCCCGGGCCGGAGGGGCCCACCTCGTCTACCCGGGGATCGTCGGTGCCGACCTCGTCCCGCTGCCGTACCTGCGGTCGAAGGTGGCCGCCGAGGAGGCGGTGGCAGGCTCGGGCCTCCCCTGGTCGGTCCTCCGCTCCACCGACTTCCACCACCACGTCTGGGGGCTGATGGCACGACGGGCCCGGCGTCCGGTGATGGTGGTCCCGGCGGGGATGCGTCACCAGCCGATCGACCCCCAGGTGGTGGCACGGCGACTCGTCGACCTGGTCGAGGCGGGACCGGCGGGACGGGTGGCCGACATCGGCGGGCCCCGCCGCTACGAGGCGGCGGCTCTGGCCCGGTCCTACCTGGCGGCGGCGGGGATGCGACGCCTGGTCGTCCGGGTCAACCAGCCGGGCATCGCCGGGGCGGCGCTGCGGGCCGGGGCGAACCTGGTCGGCGAGGCCGTGACCGAGGGGGCGTCCTGGAACGACTTCGTCGCCGAACGGATCTCGGTCCGCTGAACGGTCAGCGTTCGGGACGGGTGGTGTGCGCCTGCAGCTTGGCGAGTTCGGCGAGGAGGTCCTGGATCCGTGCCAGATGTCCCGCCACCGACAGGCCGTGGGCAGGTCCCCGCGCCGTATCGCCTTCGAGGTGATGCTGGGAGGCGATGCGGGCGTGGGCGGCGGCCCGGTCGCATTCGTCGGCGACCTCCCGATACAGCTCGGCGGCACGCAACGACTCGGGGGCGACCTCGGTGACCGGTTCCGGGACCTCCTCGGGGGGTGGCGGCCCGGCGGCGATCACCTCCTTGGCCTGTTCGATCGTGAACCGGCCGTGGGTGACCTCACGGCCGACGATCACCCCGGCGAGGCGCCTGCCGTCGGCTTCCAGGGCGAGGAGCCGACGGAGATCTTCGAGGTCACGCACCCCTCCGGCGGCGATCACCGGCTCGGTCACCACGCCCAGCGCCTCCAGGAGGATCCGAAAGTCGGGGGGTTCGGTGAGGGCGTCCCGGCCGGCTTCGGCGACCAGGAACGCGGCGACACCGGCCGACGACATCTCGAGGAGCACCTCCTCCAGGTACCGGCCCGAATTCTCCGTCCAGCCGCGGATCGCCAGCTCCTCGTCGGGGCGCACGTCGAGGGAGACGACGATCTTCCCGGGATGCTCTCGGCACAGGTCCCACACCATGTTCTGGTCTTCGATGGCGGCGGTCCCCATCACCACCCGGTAGGCGCCGACGTCGATGAGGCGTTTGGCTTCCACGTGGCTGCGGACACCCCCCGCCACCTGCACGGGGATCGGCACCTCGTCGATCATCCGGTCGATGAGGGGGCGGTTGACGTAGTCGCCGAAGGCGGCCGCGTTCAGGTCCACCACGTGGATGATGTCGGCGCCGAGCTCCGCCCAGTGGCAGGCCCGGCCGATCGGGTCGTTGTCGAGGTGGATGGGCTCGGCCACGTCCCCGTGGGGGAGACGGACCGAGGCGCCGTCCTGGATGTTGACACGGGCGTAGAGATCCATGCCCGGAGCCTATCGGACCGCCGGGTGCTGCGCGCAGGCGGGGACCCGGAACGGATCCGGCGAACCGCAGGTGTGTCCCGTCGGGGGGCCGTGCGCGGCGATTACTGTGTGCGTCGGGCCCCTAGCTCAATTGGCAGAGCAGCGGGCTTTTAACCCGTTGGTTGTGGGTTCGAGTCCCACGGGGCCCACCGGCACGTCGGCGTCGGGGCGATCACGGTATCGCCGCCGCCGGGACGTTTGGTGCGAACTCCTGTGACAGGGGTCTTCACGGAGCGGTGCCGATGACGGATAATGAGGCGAGACGCCGGCCGGAGGAGGATTTCTCATCCGGTGGCGATGCCGCAGGCTCGGTACGCGGGGCGCCCGGCGTGGAAGGATGCATGGGATGACAGAAGCAGGTCACGTTGTGTATTCCGAGGAGCTGACCCTCGTCGAGGTGCTGTCGGAGCTTCGGTCCTTCGAATCCATCAACGGGCTCCGATCGGAGGAGTTCTTCGAGAGATACCTGAGAAGCGACTTCGTTGGCGATTCGGTCGCCTCGACCTGGGCGAGTTATTGGATTCTGTACCTGCGGATGACCGATGGTGTGAAGGTGACGGACCAGCGTCGGTACCGACTCCTCACCTCGGTGTAGCATCGTGTGCTGACGCCCGAGGAGTATTGGGAACAACATCGTCGGCGCATCGCAGCCACCTTGAGTGTCGTTGTCGGTCGGAAGCCGAACTCCGAGGCCTACCTGAGAACAAGCCCGTACGGGACGATCATCGACGCTCGGATCTGGTTCGACGACGACGCCTTCCTCGACGTACACGAGCTGGTCATCATCGATGGCGACGTTCCGCATCGGGTGATCTATTCGTACCATCTCCACGTCGACGGAGCGTTCGTTCATCGTTGGGATCGGGACCCCAAGCTCGTCGGTGAGTTCGTCCACCATGTCAACCGACCGCATCGGAATGAGGTGACACATGAGCCAGCCGACGCGATTTCCCTGCCCGATGCCGTAGCGTGCTGCTGGGCCATCATCGATGACTACCGGCGCTCCCAGGCTGCGAAGCGCCGGTGATCGTGGACACGTACGGGTCGGAGCGATCGACGTCGGGCCGCCTCCAGGGCTCGGCTCGCTCCCGTCCCTGCACCGAGCTCCGTCGTCGGGCATCATCTGGGCGTGCAGCCCTTCGACTGCGAACTGCTCCGCGCCGGATGGCCGACCCAGCCGGTCAACACGGTCTCGGCCCTCGCCTTCCTCGTGGTCGGGGCCTCGCTGTGGCGGCGCGGGTTCCGTCTCCCCGGGCTGGCCGCCACCGCGGTCGGGATCGGTTCGGTGGCGTTCCACGGCTCGCCGGGTCCGGTGGCGTCGTGGCTGCACGACATCGGCCTGTACGGACTGGTGGCGGTGGC
>JALSJV010000148.1 GCA_026989215.1 Acidimicrobiia bacterium
GGTGTTCCGGCTGTGGAAGAAGGCCTCGAGGTAGTCGGGGTAGACGCCCAGGCCCCACCCGAGCTGCCACATGTCGAAGTCCTGCTCGTCGAAGACGAGGGTGACGATGTTGTTAAAGCCCGCGGGCACGTCGCGGACGGGGATGCCCAGCTTCTGGAGCCGGTCCACGATGTGCAGCCCGAAGATGTTCCGGTTGTTGTCGTAGGCAGCGTTCGGGTGGAGCAGCTCGAGCTGCCCGATCGGGTTGCCCTCCGGGTCAGCGACCAGGCGGCCGTTGTCAAACTGGAAGCCCGCGTCGATGAGCATCTGGCGGGCGCGGGCGAGCCGCTCCTCCTCGCTCAGTCCGATGCAGGCCTCGGCCTGCTCCTCCTCGGTCAGCGTCCGGTGCCAGAAGGCGTTCCCCGGCGGGACCGGGCTGTAGGCAGGGATCACCTGACCGGCGAGCAGCTCGTTGGCCACGAACTCCTTGTCGATGACGCAGCGGACCGCCCGGCGGAACTCGACGTAGTTGAACGGGCTCTTGCGCAGGTTGAAGCTGAGGTAGAAGACGCCGTTGGAGGCGTTCTTGGCGACCTTGACGCCGGGGGTCTCCTCCAGCTGGTTGAGGGTCGCCAGCCCGTAGCCCAAGGGGTTGAAGTGGTAATCGACCTCGCCGCTGATGACGGCCAGGGCGGCGGCGGACTGGCTGCCGAAGAGGCTGTAGATCACGCCGTCGACGAAGGGGCCCTCCTCGGTCTGCAGGGCCACGGAGACGTCCCCGGAGATCGTCCCGGCGCTGCGGACGAGCCCGCCGAGGGCCTCCGGGAGCCGCTCCTCATAGCCGACGATGTTCCCATCGGCGTCCTGGTACTCGATGGCCACGGTGCCCCGGAAGGAGTAGTTCGGGTTGGCCTCGACCTCGGCGAAGGCCCCCGGCCGCCACTGCTTGGTCACGAAGGGACCGGCGCTCGGCTCGCCGGGGCACTCGATGGCCGCCAGGGTCCGGACCGGGTCGTCGCTGGCCAGCGCCTCCTGGAACTTCGGCTCCCAGAAGGCCTTCTGGAAGATGTCCCACAGCAGCAGGGTGAACTCCCACTGCGCCAGACCCGGCTTCTCCTTGAGGTAGAACTTGACCGTGTAGGTGTCGACGGCCTCTACCCGGTCGATCAGGTCAAAGGCCGGGTTAGCCCAACCGCCGCCCAGCTCCAGGGAGAGGGTGCGGCCCGTCGGGAGGACGGTGGCAAACGCATTGTACGTGAAGGCCACGTCCTCGGCTGTGAGCTCCGTGCCGTCGGACCACTTCACGCCTTGGAGCAGCTCCACCGTGGAGACCCAGAGGTCTCCCTCCTTGGTGAAGGGGGTGGCGAAGTCCTTGGCCAGCGAGGGGAAGGGCTGCTGGCCCAGGGTGGTGATCCCGTAGAGGCTCATGTGGGCCGAGGGACCCCATACGTAGAAGTTCCAGACGGTGTTGTTCGCCCCCGTCGAGGCGGAAAGCGAGCAAAAGACGCCCTTGAGGTCGGAGTGGATGGCCGTCACGAAGATGTTCTCCCCTTGTGCGCCTGCGGGGGTTTGGGCTCCGATCGCCAGCAGCAGTCCGACTGCCAGCAGTGCCATACCGCGTACGAACTTCATGGCAAGTCTTCCCTCCTTTTTCTCGAACGGACTCGGCTCCGTGCTCCTCTTGCCTGCCTGCATCGCAGCCATGCCATGGGATGCCGGCCCACCCTCCGTCCCGCCGATGGAAGGGAGGCGAGGCGGAAGGGGGAGCGCGGTCGGCTACGGGGTAGCGTAGAGGCCGCTTACGTCGAAGACGCGGATCTCAAAAGTCCCCGGCGTCCCCTTCGGTCCCCCCTCCCAGAAGGCGAAGAGGTAGCGGTTGTCCGGGGAGACGGAGACGACCCCTACCGGGGCGGGCTCCCCGAGGTCGGCGACCCGCACCGTCTCGACCACGCGGAGGCTGCGGGTGTCGATCACGCTCACCGTGTTGTCCAGCGAGTTGGACACGTAGAGATAGCGGTCATCGGAGGAGAGGGCCAGATGGCGTGGGGCGTTCCCGACGGCGATCTCGGCTACGACCCGCTTGTTGCACCCCAACCCGGAGAGCACCGTTACGGTGTTGGACCCCTGATTGGAGACGTACAGCGCCGTCTTGTCGGAGCTGGCCACGGCCATGAAGGGGTTCGTACCCAGTCCGCCGATCGTGGTGACCTTCCCCGAGCCCAGGTCAACGCAGGCGACGTCCTGGCTGTTCTGGACCACGAAGGCATAGCTGTTTCCGGCAGTGACTACGCTTCCCGGGCCGATCCCCCCGGTCTCCACCACGCTCAGTTGCGCCCCGGTGGCGGCGTCCAGGGTGTAGAGCGCCCCGTCGGCGGAGCTGACGAAGACGCGGTCGTCCGCTGGGGAGTTGAGCTGCACGTCCACCGGCGCGCTGATGGTGCGCAACTCTCCGGCCGTCTCCGCGTTGTACCCCGCCGGCCAGACGATCGCCTTGGTCTCGAGGTCGATCTTGACCACGCTGTCGAGGAAGAAGTTCGGCACGTAGGCGAAGGAGCAGGTGATGTCCACGGCCATGCCGGGGAAGCCGCGCGGACCCATCCCTGCCGGGTAATCTCCCCCGAGGAAGGCGTCGGGGAACTCGATGAACGAGTCGGGGTCCACGCTGGGGTTGCCCGACCCAATCCCGGTGATCTTGAAGAGGAGCATGTCGTCGAAGGGACCGGGACCGATGCCCACGGCCCACGCGGTCGTCCCATCGACGCACATGAGGATGTCTTCGATCTTGACCGGAGCGAAGATCCACACAAACTCCGATCCCGAGATGGAAGCGACCAAGGAGACCCGGCCTTGGGTGGCCGCCGATTGGAACATCCCCGCCGTTAAGCCCCCTACCACCAAGACGAGGAGCAGACAACGAACGACTCTTTTCATTTTGACCTCCTTAGAGAGTACCTTGCACCCTCCACAATGACCCGTCTACGGAACGCACACCGGGGCCACCGTAGTGTGCGGAAAGGTTTTCGTAGGAGTCCTCACCGAGCGGTTGGTTGGCTCTCTCGCTCTCACCTCCCCCCTCCGAGCGCGCATCGGAGGCCCCGTAGGCGCGCGACGTCGTCTCTACGGGAT
>JALSJV010000149.1 GCA_026989215.1 Acidimicrobiia bacterium
TCGGGTTCCGTCGGACCTTCGCCACCACCGTCCGGCTGGTGCGATTCCCCCAGCTCCTGCTCTTCGTGGTCGCCTTCCTTCTCTACAACGACGGCGTCCAGACGGTGATCAACATCAGCGGCGCCTACGCCGACCAGACCCTCGGTCTCGACGCCACCACCATCATCATCGCCTTCCTGGTGGTCCAGTTCATCGCCTTCGGGGGCTCCCTCGGTTTCGGGGCCTTGGCGGCGAGGCTCGGCACCAAACCGGCGATCCTCGTCTCCCTCGCCGGCTGGGTGGGGATCGCCGTGGGCGCCTACGTCCTCCCGGCCGGGTTCGCCGTCGGGTTCTACCTCCTCGCCGCCGCCGTCGGGTTCGTGCTGGGCGGCACCCAGGCCCTCTCTCGCAGCCTGTACGGCTCGATGATCCCCGAGGAGGCGGCGGCGGAGTTTTACGGGTTCTTCTCGGTGTTCTCCAAGTTCTCGGCGATCTGGGGCCCCCTGGTGTTCGGATGGGTGAGCCTGCGGACCGGCTCGGGGCGCTCGGCGATCCTCTCGATCGTCGTGTTCTTCGTGCTGGGTGGGTTGGCCCTCGCCTTCCTCGACGTGGACGCCGCCCGCGCCTCCAGGGACCGGTGGCGGTTCGAAGGGGCCGAGGCGGAGACTCGGGACTGAGCCGGTCAGAAGGTGACGGCCACGGAGATCAGCTCGTCGTGGCCGAGCATCCCGGCCGTGGCCTGGATCGCCCGGTTCGCCTCCTCGAGGGGGAACTCGTGGCTCACCATGTCGTCGATCCGGGGGTCGGTCTCGAGCTGTCGGGTCGCCCAGGCGTAGGCGGTGGAGCTCGCTCCGAGCGCTCCGACCACGTGGAGCTGCTTGGAGATGATCACGTCGGAGAAGAAGTTGCCGAGGGCACGTCCTCCCTTCGTCGAGGCGAGGACCACCCGGCCTCCGGGTCGCACCAGGTCCATGGCGGAGAAGATCGCCTCCGGGTCGTCGGAGGTGACGTCGATCACCACGTCCGGGCGGGTACCGAGGCTGTTGGCGACCGCCGTCCCCAGATCTCGGGAGGTCACGTCCACGGTGAGGTGGGCGCCGAGCCGGTCGGCCAGGGCCAGGCGGTCCCCGTCGACGTCCAGGCCGCTCACTCCGATCCAACCGGCTCCGGCGGCCTGGGCGGCGATGAGACAGGCCAGTCCCCGTGGGCCGGGTCCCAGCACCAGCACGTTCTCGCCGGGCTGGAGGCGGGGGATCTCCACCGCCCACGTATACCCCGCAGCGAGCGAATGGGCGAAGGTCGCCACCTCTGCCTGGATGTCGTCGGAGACCTCGTGGAGACGGGCGTGCGGATCGAGGTACAGCAGCTCGGCGAGACCACCCCACAAGCCGGGGGGCTCGGTCGACGGGAGCCCCCCGTAGACGTTCATCGGACGTCGGCAGGTGCATGAGGCGAGACCGTCACGGCAGGACTTGCAGGCTCCGCAGCGGATCACGGGCTCGACGACGACCCGGGTGCCCACCTCGTAGGGGATCGAGTCGTCGAACCGTTCGGCGATGCGACCGACCACGTGCTGGCCGGGGATGAGGGGATAGCGGAGGTCACGGCGCTCACCCTTCCACGCCTGGACCTCCAGCCCGGACAAGCCGGTCGCCTCCACGGCGAGCCATCCGCCTCTCTCGACCGATCGTGCGGGGAGCACCATCGCCGAGATCCGGCGGGGCTCCACCAACACCATCGCCTTGACGCCATCCATCGTCGGTCTCGATTCCCCCGCTCGTGGCAGTGTAGAGGCCGCGCCGGTGCCCGAATCCGCTTCAGGAGAGGAGCCGCTGCAGGCGCTCGACGCCGCGCACCAGGTCGGCGTCGGCGAGGGCGTAGGAGAGGCGCGCATATCCGGGCGCCCCGAAGGCCTCCCCGGGGACGATCGCCACCTCCACCTCGTCGAGGATGAAGGCGGCGAGGTCGGTGACGGTCTCGAATCGACGGCCCCGGATCTCCCGCCCGAGATGGGCGGAGACGTCGGGGAAGGCGTAGAAGGCGCCCTCGGGCTCCACCACCTCGACGCCGGGGATCCCGCTCAGCATCTCGTACATGGTGCGTCGCCGTCGGTCGAAGGCCGCCCGCATCTGCTCCACCGGTTCGAACGGCCCGGTGAGGGCGGCGAGGGCGGCCCGCTGGGAGACGTTGGCCACGTTGGAGGTCGAGTGGGATTGGAGGGTGGTGGCGGCGGCGACGACGTCGGGGGGACCCACCATCCACCCGACCCGCCATCCGGTCATCGCATAGGTCTTGGCGACACCGTTGACGATGACCCAGCGGTCTTCCAGCTCCGGGCTCACCCCCGGCATCGACGTGAAGGTGGCGTCGCCGTAGACGAGATGCTGGTAGATCTCGTCGGTCATCACCCAGAGTCCCCGCTCGCCCGCCCACCGTCCGATCTCCCGTACCGCCTCAGGCGGGTAGACGGCTCCGGTGGGGTTCGAGGGGGAGACGAACACGAGCATCTTCGTCCGGTCCGTCACGGCCCGCTCGAGGGCGTCGACGGAGACTTGGAACCCGGTGGAACGGTCGGTGGGGACCTCGACCGTGACGCCGCCGGCGAGGGCGATGGCGTGGGGGTAGGTCACCCAGTAGGGGGCGGGGACGAGGACCTCGTCGCCGGGGTCGAGGAGCGCGGCGAAGGTGTTGTAGACGGCTTGCTTTCCCCCGTTGGTGATCACCACGTTCGATGCGTCCACCACCACCCCCGATCCGGTCCGGGTGGCGTCGGCGACCGCCTCCCGAAGCTCGGGCAGGCCCGCCGCCGGGGTGTATTTGTGGTTGCGGGGGTCTCGGCAGGCAGCGGCCGCCGCCTCGACGATGTGTTCGGGTGTGGGGAAGTCGGGTTCGCCGGCGCCGAACCCGATGACGTCGCGGCCCTGGGCTCGAAGCGCCTTGGCCCGCGCGCTGATCGCCATCGTCGCCGACGGGGGGATGGATCCGACTCGATGTGAGATACGTGACATGAGCGACCTCCGGCGGTCACGATACCGGCCGGAGGTCGCCTCGTCGGAACCTGGTCTCAGCCGTCGGTGCTTCCCTCGTCGGAGGGGGGCGTCGGCGCGGCCGGCCTCTCGGTCGCCTCGTCCGAGGGAGCCTCGGCCGGTGGCTCGCTCGATGCGGGCTCGGAAGCCCCGGCGGCCGTCTCGTCGGCGCCTTCGCCGCGAAGGTCGTCGATCTTGTCCTCGACCTTCTCCCAGGTCTCCTCGGCGACGTCCTTCACCTTCTCGAAGGCCTCACCGGCCGTCTCTTTGGCTTTCTCGACGAGGGGTTTGGCTTTTTCGCCGAGTTCGGTGACTTCTTCTTTGGCTTTCTCGACGAGGGGTTTGGCTTTTTCGCCGAGTTCGGTGACTTCTTCTTTGGCTTTCTCGACGAGGGGTTTGGCTTTTTCGCCGAGTTCGGTGACTTCTTCTTTGGCTTTCTCGACGAGGGGTTTGGCCTTCTCGCCGAGCTCGGCGGCCTCTTCCTTGGCACGACCGAACCAGCGTTTGAGCGTCGTTCCGATACCCATGACCTCACCTCACGGTCGACTCGTCCTCAGGGTAGATGACCTGCGCTTCCTCCGGCGACCCGGGGCGATGGGGGAGCGGAGGCTCAGCCTCCGGCTGCCTGGGCGGCCTTGCGGGCGGCGATGTGGATGATGTCCCACACGCCCGAGAACGGTGGGGCGTAGGCGAGATCGACCCAGGAGAGCTCCTCGGCGGTCATCCGCGACCACAGGGCGGTGGCGAAGACGTCGATGCGTTTCCCCG
Source organism: Acidimicrobiia bacterium (assembly GCA_026989215.1). Classification (GTDB taxonomy): domain Bacteria; phylum Actinomycetota; class Acidimicrobiia; order Spongiisociales; family ZC4RG35; genus S012-128. The sequence goes on from JALSJV010000149.1 coordinate 3,774, forward strand.
CGCCCGGGCCGCCGACGATCTGGGCGCCGAGGAGACGGCCCGTGCCCCGCTCGGCGGTCGCACGCACCGTGACCTCGGCGGCCTCCGGCCAATAGTGCGCGGTCGTCGTACCCGAGACGGTGGCGGAGACCGCGTCGAGTCCCGCCTCGATGGCCTCGGACTCTCGGAGGCCGGTCCGGGCGATCTCCAGGTCGCACACCTTCGTGATCGCCGTCCCCAGGACCCCGGGGAAGGCGACGTCACCGCCGGTGAGATTGATCCCGGCGATCCGTCCCGTCTTGTTGGCGACGGTCCCGAGATGGAGGTTGACGGGCGCCCCGGTGACGACGTGGCGGGTCTCCGCGCAGTCGCCCGCGGCCCAGACGCCGTCGACCGGGGTCCGTTGGTGGTCGTCCACGGCGATCGCCCCGGTCGGGCCGAGGGGGATCCCCGCCTCGGCGGCGAGGGCCACCTCGGGACGGGTGCCGATGCCCAACACGACGGCGTCCGCCGGGTACTTCTCCGTCTCCGTCTCGACGGCGACCACCCGACCCGACCCGACGATCCGGACGACCGGATCCCCCGTCTCGGTCCGGATCCCCATGTTCTCCAGGGCGGCGGCCACCTCGGCGCCGAGGTCGGCGTCGAAGGTGCGGGGGAGCAGCGACCGGGCCGCCTCGAGCACCGTCACCTCCCATCCCCGGACGCAGAACGCCTCGGCGACCTCCAGCCCGATGTACCCGCCGCCGACGACGACGACCGAGCCTTCCTCGCGGTCGGCGACCCGCCGGAGGACCCGAGCGTCGTCGAGCGTCCGGAGCTCGTACACGCCGGAGAGGTCGATCCCTTCGATGGGAGGTCGTACTGCCCTCGCGCCGGTGGCGACGAGGAGCTGGTCGAAGGGGGTCTCAAAGGTCCGGTCCCGGTCGAGGTCGTGCACCGTGACCGTGCGGTCGTCCAGATCGATGGCGACGACCTCGTGCCGGAGGTGCACCTCGATCCCGACCTCGGCGAACTGCTCGGGGGTGCGGGCGACGAGCCGCTCCAACGGGTCGATGTACCCGGCCACGTGGTAGGGCTCGCCGCAGGCGGCGTAGCTCACGTAGCTCGACCGCTCGTAGGCGACGATCTCCAGCTCCGACCGACTTCTGCGACGCCGCGCCTGGCTGGCGGCTGACATCCCGGCGGCGTCGCCGCCGATCACCACGAGACGTTCGGTCACGACTCCTCCCCTTTCGTCAGCTCCCGGAGGCGGCGCAGCTCCTCCTTCTCGGCCATGCGCCGCCGACGGCGACGCCGGAGGGCCCACCCCAGGACCTCGTCGAACACGATCGACGCCACCACGGCGACGGCGATGATGACGACCAGCGGCGCGGTCGTCTGCCATATCAGGAACCGCAGCTCGACCACCTGGGTGTTCTGGACGGCGAACACGATGATGGCCACCGCCAGCAGCAGGGCCGCCGCCAGACCCCAGGGGATCCCGCCCGGTTCGCTCACCGGGGGCTGCTCGGAAGGTTCCTGTTCGGGTCGGTCACTCATGACCCGCAGGTTATCGGGTCAGACCTCGGTGGGGTCAGGGGCGAACGACCACCGCTCCCGGGACCGGCGGGCCTCCTCGACGTTCACGGCCGAGAACAGCACGAAACCCAGGATGAAGAAGGCGACGATGGAGAGGATGGCGTTTCGGCCCGACCCGGTCGCCGCCGACACGAACCCGAAGATGAGCGGACCCCAGATGGCCGAGAACTTCGAGAACACCGAGAAGAACCCGTAGAACTCGGCGGAGGCCTCCTCGGGGATCATGGATCCGTAGAGGCTCCGGGACAGGGCCTGCACCCCCCCGAGGACCACGCCGATGACCACCCCGGTGGCGAGGAAGGGGAGGGCCTGGCCGACGGGGAGGAAGAACGCCACGGTGGCGATCAGCATCCACACCACCAGGTTGATCTGGATGGCCCGTTTGACGTCGAGGCGCGCCGCCAGCCAGCCGAAACCGAGGGCGCCGGCGAAGGCGACGAACTGGACGACGAGGAAGGTGAGGGCGATCACCGACGTGCCGAGCTGCAGGGTGTCGGAGGCGTACACCGCCGACATGTTGATGGTGGTCTGCACACCGTCGTTGTACAGCATGTAGGCCACCACGAACAGCAGGAGCTGTTTGAAGCCGAGGAGTTTCGTGCCCGTCGCCAGCGTCCGCCCGAACCCGATCTTGGCGTAGGCGAGCGGGCGGAAGGTGTTCCGGTAGCGCTCGGGAAGGGGGGTGGCCGTGCCCGTCTCCCGGAGTCTGCTGAAGGCGAAGAGGCTGAAGCCGGCCCACCACAGGCCGGTGCCGCCGATGGCGATCCGGGCGGCGAGGGCACCGTCCGCCGAGAGCCGGATCAGCGCCAGGCTGAACAGCAGGTAGAGCCCTCCCCCGATGTAGCCGAGGGCGAACCCCTTCGAGCTGACCTGGTCGATCGTGTCGTCGGTGGAGATGTCGGGCAGGAATCCGTCGTAGAACACGTTGGCGCCGACGAACCCGAACTGGGCGAGGGTGAAGAAGACGAGGGTGAACACGACGTTGCCGGTGGTGGCGAAGAACAGCACCGTCGTGAACAGGGCTCCCCCGTAGGCGAACACCTGGAGGAAGCGTCGCTTCGACGCCGAATAGTCGGCCATCGCCCCGAGCACCGGCATCACCAGGAACAGCGCCAGGGCGGCGAAGCCGGTCACGAACCCCCAGATCGTCTGGCCGGACTGTCCCCAGAACCCCTCCTCGGGTACCACCTGGCTGGCGAAGTAGGCGGGGAGGATCGCCCCGGCGATCACGGTCGAATAGGCCGAGTTGGCCCAGTCGTACATGGCCCATCCGAAGATCGTCCGCCGGTCGTTCTTCATCGTCTCCACCTCCGCCCGGGCACCGTAGCGGATCACAGCCCGGCCCGGCGGGTAGCGTGACCTTTCGTGATGACCCGACGAAGGATGATGCTCGCCGCGGCGACGGCCATGGCGTTGGTGGCCGCCGCCTGTGTCGGCGCCCAGGAGCCCGTCACCACCACGACCGCGCCGCCCGTCACCACCACGACCACGACGAGCCCGGGGGCGGCCCCCACGGTCCCCACGACCGCCACCACGGCTCCGTCGGTTCCCACCGGGTTCGCCTACACCGAGGTCGCGGGCGACCTCCCCTTCCCCATCTTCCTCACCGCCCTCCCCGGCGCGCCCGTCGCCTACCTCATCACCAAGGACGGGCGGATGTGGGCGATGGAGGGCGGCCGGCTCCGGGTCGACCCGGTGCTCGACATCGGGGAGCGGGTCCGCAACCGGGGAGAGCAGGGCCTGCTGGGCCTCGCGCTGGATCCGGGGGATCCCAACCGGTTCTTCCTGCACTACTCGGCCACCGACGGCGACACCGTGCTCGCCGAATTCCGGTTCGTCGACCCCTTCCGTGCCGACCCCGCCTCCGAGCGGATCCTGCTGCGACTCGACCAACCGGCGGCCAACCACAACGGTGGGATGATCCAGATGACCTCCGACGGGTCGCTGTGGCTGGGACTGGGCGACGGGGGAGGAGCCGGAGACCGCTATGGGCAGGGTCAGCGCCCCGACACCCTGCTGGGGACGATCGTGCGCATCGACCCCGACGGGGATCCCTACGCCATCCCGGCCGACAATCCCTTCGTCGACGGAGTGGACGGCGCACCAGAGGTGTGGGCGTGGGGGCTCCGCAACCCCTGGCGGTTCTGGATCGACGAGACCGAGGGCCTGCTCTACGTCGCCGACGTCGGCCAGGACGGCTACGAGGAGATCGACGTGGTTCCGCTGGCAGGGGGTGGATACAACTTCGGCTGGCCGATCACCGAGGGGCTGCACTGTTTCTCGCCCCGGTCGGGATGCGACGTGGAGGGGCTCACCCTCCCGGTGCTGGAGCTCCCCCTCGGCGACGACGGAGCCTGTGCGATCACCGGCGGTGTCGTCTACCGCGGGACGGCCATCCCCGAGCTGGTCGGGCACTACCTCTTCTCGGACTTCTGCGGCGGGTACCTGCGTTCGTTCCGCTGGGACGGCACCGTCCCGCCGCAGGTGGTCGACTGGACCGAGCAGGTGGGACGGCTCGACGCCGTCGCGTCCTTCGGGATCGACGGAGCCGGTGAGGTCTACGTCCTCACCTCCGACACGGTGTACCGAATCGACCCGATCGGCTGAGCGGTGCCGGGTCTCGCCGTCGTCCTCGCCGGGATCGCCGCCGCCTGCTGGGGGGCCTCGGACTTCGCCGGTGGCATCGCCTCGAAGGCCCTCCCGGTCGCCAAGGTGGTCCTCTGGTCCCAACTCGTCGGGCTGGTGGTGGCCATCGCCGCCGCCCCCGTCTTCGGGGGCACCGTCGGGGTCGGGGACCTCGGTTGGGGGGCGGCCGCAGGCGTGGTGGGAGCAGGCGGGCTCCTCGCCCTCTACCGGGGGCTGGCCGTGGGACGGATGTCGGTGGTGGCGCCCCTCTCGGCGGTGGCGGGGGCCCTCGTCCCGATCGGGGTGGGGCTCGGATCGGGGGAGCGCCCCTCCGTCGTGGCGCTGGCCGGGGTGATCGTGGGGATCCCCGCCCTGTGGTTGGTGGTCGGAGGGGGCGATCGCCGGGGGCCGGGGCCGTCGGGGGTGGCGGAGGGGGTCGCCGCCGGTCTCGGGTTCGGGCTGTTCTTCGTCCTCATCGCCCAGACCGCCGACGACAGCGGACTGTGGCCCCTGGTGGCGGCCCGGATCGGTTCCCTCGTGGTGGTGGCGACCCTGGCGCTGCTCGGCGGTACCGTCGGTCCGCCCCGAAGGAGGCGTGGGGTGGTGGTGGCGGCCGGGCTGGGCGACATGGCCGCCAACATCGCGTTCCTGGCGGCCTTCCGGATCGGGCTGCTGTCCCTCACCACGGCGGTGGTCTCCCTCTATCCGGCGGCGACCGTCGTCCTCGCCCGGGTCGTCCTCGCCGAGCGCCTCCACCCCCGCCAGGTGGCGGGGGTGGGGCTCGCCTTGGGGGCGTTGGTGCTCATCGCCGTCGGATGAGGTGGGCGAGCTCTCCTCATCCCAAGTCGAGGACGGCGATGGTGGGCTCCGACAGGCTCCCCACGTACAGGCGGTCGCCGTGGCGGCGGGCCGAGGTCGTGACCGCCACCTTCCCCGTCGTGTCCTGGAGGTTGTGGACCACCGCCCCGTCGAGGCCGTAGCCGACGACGAAGCCGTGTCGTGACGGCTTGGGCTGGAGGGAGTCGGGGAGGCGGGCGATGAGTCGGCGGGCCCACGGTCGCGGATAGGTGGCGTCGAGGATCGGATCGCGGGGACGGGGATAGGCACACCAGACGAGCTCGCCGTCGCAGGTGAGGTTGTCGGGGAAGCCGGGGAGGTTGTCCAGCCAGACCTCGGCGGTTCCCGCCCGTTCTCCCTTCAGCCAGACCCGGTGGATGCGGTACCGGCCCGTCTCGGCGACGAGGACGAAGGACTCGTCGGGAGCGAGAGCGACACCGTTGGCGAACACCATCCCGTCGAGGATCAGGTCGAGGGTGCCGTCGGGGTTCCTTCGGTACAGACGGCCGGTGGCGGACTGTTCCAGCAGGTCGAGCTTGTAGGTCGCCAGGGGCCAGCGGAGGCTCGAGACGGAGAAGTAGATGGTCCCGTCGGAGGCGACGGAGGCGTTGTTGGTGAGGGCGAACGTGACGTCGCCGTCCCCGTCGCACAGGGTCGTGACCTCGCCCGCCGGGGTCACCACCAGCAAGCCCCGGTCGGCGTCGCAGACCAGAACGTCACTGCCGAAGAGCTCCACCCCGAGGGGCCGGCCCCCGGTCTCGGCGAAGCACTCGGCGGCCATGCCGTCGGGTGAGATGCGCATCATCCGCCCGTCCTCCAGCCCGGTCAGCGCCCACCCGTCGTCGGCGACGACCACGTCTTCGGGACCGCGACCGTCCACTCCCCACAGCTCGGCGGCGGCGAGGCGATCGTTCGGCGCGTAGTCGCCCGCCAGTCCGGGGCTCTTCGGGGGGATCCAGGTCTGGGGCTGGAACTCCATCGTTCTCTCCTCCTCGTCGGTCGACGGTCCCATCTTCGCGGGGACCCGTCACAGGTGCCTGATACCCTCGCCGTCATGTCCGACCACGACGTCGTCGGCCGTGTCATCGGCACCGAGGACGCCACCCCCCTCGAGTTCTGGGTGGGGGTGACCGACGACGCCTATCTCCAACTCGACGACGTGGTCGCCCTCGAACGCCGTCTCCCGACGGGAGAGACGGTGAAGATCTACGGGATGGTGTCGCAGGTACGGGCCCGTCACGAGGGTGCCCGCTTCGACTCCGACGTGTTCCTCATCTCCGACGGCGTCCTCCCCGCCGAGGTCTCCGAGGCGGCGCTCGTCACCGCCACCCGGTTCGAGCCCGAGACCTTCGTCCCTCCCCGGCCGGGCACCGAGGTCCGGCGGGCCCACGGCGCCGAGCGGGATGAGGCGCTGTTCTTCGACCGGATGACCGACCGTCTCCCGGTCGGACTGTCCCGGGCAGGCGAGCCCCTCTACGTCAACCTCGAGTTCATCGACGGACGCCGAGGTGCCCACGTCAACATCTCGGGGATCTCCGGCGTCGCCACCAAGACGACCTACGCCACCTTCCTGCTTCACGGGTTGTTCACCTCCGGGGTGCTGGGGGCCTCGGCGGTGAACACGAAGGCCCTGATCTTCAACGTCAAGGGCGAGGATCTCCTCCACCTGGACCGCCCCAACCTCTCCCTCGACGACGCCGAGAGGGACCGCTACCGGCTCCTCGGCCTCCCCGCCGAGCCGTTCCGGTCGGTGGGGGTGTGGGCGCCGCCTCGAAGGGGCGCGGCGTCGGCGGCTCCCGACGTGGCATCCCGCACCGAGGGGGTCCAATCCTTCTTCTGGACGTTGGAGGAGTTCTGCCGGGACGACCTCCTTCCGTTCCTGTTCGCCGACGCCGAGGACGACCGTGCCCAGTACACGATGGTCGTCTACAACGTGATGGCCCAGCTCCACCGGGCGACGCCGATCGGGGACGGCGGCGTTCGGATCGAGGACACCGAGGTCCGCACCTTCCGGGACCTCGCCGACCTCGTCACCAGGAAGGTGCAGGAGGACGAGACCCGATACGTCTGGGCGGGACCCGCGATCGGGACCGGAACCATCAACGCCTTCGTGCGTCGCCTCCAGGGGGCGGTCCGGCACGTCGAGCGGCTGGTGCGGGCCGACATCCCCCATCCCGACCGGCACCGCATCGTCCTGGACCGCCAGGTGACCGTGGTGGATCTCCACAACCTGAACGACCGGGCCAAACGGTTCGTCGTCGGGGTGACGGTACGGAGGGCCTTCGAAGAGAAGGAGCGGGCCGGGCAGTCCCGGGAGCTGTTGCTGTTGGTGCTCGACGAGCTGAACAAGTACGCCCCCCGGGAGGGGTCGAGTCCCATCAAGGAGATCCTCCTCGACGTCGCCGAGCGGGGGAGGAGCCTGGGAGTGATCCTCATCGGAGCCCAGCAGACCGCCTCGGAGGTGGAGCGGCGGATCATCGCCAACTCGTCGATCCGGGTGGTGGGGCGCCTCGACTCGGCGGAGGCTGCCCGGGAGGAGTACGGGTTCCTCCCCACCGTGCAGCGGCAACGGGCGACGATCATCAAGCCGGGGACGATGTTGGTGTCCCAGCCGGAGCTGCCGGTGCCGATGGTGGTGGAGTTCCCTTTCCCGGCCTGGGCGACCCGGGCTTCGGAGGTGGGGCCGGTGCCGGGTCGGGCTCCGAAAGATCCCTTCGACGGGCTGGTGGAGTAGACGCCCCGTCGCCCTCCGCCGTCATCCCTCCGGTCGCAGCATCACCCCGGTCGCCGACCGATACAGGTAACGGAAGATCATGGCGTGGAGGTACCGGAGGGCGTAGCTGTAGCCCCGCAGGGCGGCGTGATGGGTGTAGGCGAGAACCCGAACCGTCCACAGGTGGAAGAGGAGGTCCCGCCAGTCGGGGTCCTCCTCGTCGAAGTGGTCGAGGAGCACCTCGAAGGTGTCGTACCAGGCGCATTCGTCGAGGAAGGAGAAGGTGGTGCGTCGCCGGGCTGCCGCCATCCCGTCTCTGATCGGGATGGGGAAGAACTCCAGCAGCTCCATCTGGCGCTCGGACCAGGCCTCGGGGAGGAGCTGCATGGTTCCCTCGACGTCGTAGCCGACCTTCTCGGCGATGGCCGGCGGCACCACGTCGGGGTACTCGACGTGATGGACGATCCCCGGCTCGAGGTGCTCTCCCCGCAGGTCCCGAACCGCCGCGAAGCACTCGACCAGCATCGTCTTCAGATCGGTGAGCTGCCCGTACAGCTTGTGCGCTTTGCCCTGGGCGATGTGCACCTCGAGGATCGACATGCGGTCGCGGACCGAGGAGAAGGCGAGCATCGTGTCGATCCCCCAGTCGCTCCGTTCGGCCACCCGGGAGTCGGCGACGAGGGCCTTGGCGGCTCGACGGCTGAGGGCCAGCTCCCCGCCCAGGGGCTGTTCGATCCAGGGGAGCTCGCTGCGGGGGAAGAGGATGGCGAACCCGGTCCGGGTCACCAGCCAGGTGATCATGGCGTCGGTGGCGGCCCGGGGGAAGAAATGGCGGACCACGTCGTATCCCAGGTCCAGGCCCCGCTCCGCCTTCGTGATCCACGAGCCGTCGAAGGTGGTGATGTCGCTGTCGTAGAAGTGCAGCCGGTCATGGGGGGTGTCGAGGAAGTGGCGGAGGGCCGTGTTCATCCCGTCGCCCTTGCCGGGACGGCGGGTGCCGATGCGGTCCTGGAGCCGGAGCGTGACGGGGGTTCTCGCCGCCTTGGCGATGCCGGGGGCTGCCTCGGCGATGGCGTGGTAGGTGCTCTCCTCCTCGTAGCCGACGCAGAGCACCTCGTCGACGGCGTCGTGGGCGGCGGCGGCCCGGATGTTGCGGAGGACCACTTCGGGGCGCTCGGTCTTGAAGGGGAAGGCGACCATGCTGCCCATGGAGGTCACCCTACCGCAGGTCATGTGGGGACGAGCGCCTCGACGTCGGGTTCATGGACATGCGTGTTCATATGTGTGAGCCGTACGACGCTCGATCTGGACGACCGGCTGGGGGCCGAGGCGATGGCGTTCGTGGAGCGGCGCCGACTCTGGTCCCGGGGCATCGGATGGGTCGATGTCCACCTCCTCGGACCGGCGCTCATGGCCGGCGTCCGTGTCCTGGCGCTCGATCGTCGTCTGGGTGTCGTGGCCCGTGAGCTCGGAGCCTCCCGAGGGTCAGCTTCCTTCTTCCAGGATCACGTCCACCGCCTGCGTGAACCCGGAGGGTCCGATCCCGGGGAGGCGCCGCACCGCGGGGATCCCCAGCTCTGCCCAGGTGCCGTCGGGACGGCGGACCAGCATCGGCCGCTCCACGGCTTCCAGCATCTCGCGGTCGTTCGGAGCGTCCCCCACCGCGTAGCTCGTCAGGTCGTCGGTCCGAAACCGGTCCAGCACCCATCGGACCGCCCGGCCCTTGTCGTGGTCCCCCTGCACCGTCCAGAACCTCGCCCCGCGCTGCAGGCGCAGCCCCCGTCCTTCGAGACCTCGGGCGAGGAGCTCGGGATCGACGCCGTCGAGATCGACGATCGTCTCGGTACAGGCGCGGTCCATCGCCCGCCGGGCGGCGTCGACGTCCAGTCCGGTGACCGTCGCCACCTCGGAGGGCGTCAGGTCGCCGTAGCCCACCACGCTTCCCCCCAGCTCGGCCGCCACCTGCGCGATCGTCCGGCGGACCTCGCGGCGGGGAAGGCCGAAGGTGTGGGAGACGGGTGTTCCGCAGAGCTCGGCGGGGAGCTCCACCACGGCGCCGTTCTCGGCGATCATCCCGGGTCGAAGCCCCAGGTCGTCGGCGAGCGCCCGCTGCTCGGCGATGGTCTTCGCCGAGCAGAAGACGATGGGGACGCCGGCACGCCGGAGACGTTCGACGGCCTCGGTCGCCGGTTCGTAGGTGTGGTGGTCGAGGAGGGTGCCGTCCAGGTCGGTGAAGAGGATCGCCGCCGGCACGTCAGGCGTCGGCGTCGCTCTCGGTGAGGTCGTCGGCCAGATCCTCCTCCATCCCGTTCAGGTCGAGGACGTCGTCGACGTCGATGGGGCTGTTCAACAGGATCGGCTCCTCGACCACGATGTCGGCGATCCGGTGACGGCGGATCTGCACGAACGACTCCGAGTGCTCCACGAGCGCCGCCAGGAAGCGGCTGCGGTCGAGGTCGAGGAGGGGCGGATAGACGTGCTCGGCAGGTGGTTCCTCGCCGGGGCCGATCACCCCCTGCTCGGTGAGGAACGTCCGGATCTCCTCTCGGACCGGATCGAGGCAGATGGGGGAGTGGTAGAGGACGTTGAGGGCCTGAAGCCGCATCTCCTGGACGTGTCCGTGCCCCTTGTTCTCGTGGAAATGGGGGTTGCGGGTCTCCACCTGGTAGACGTCGACGGTGTGTTTGAGGACCTCGGGATGGGGGGAGGGGATCACTCCGCCGAACTGCTCGAAGAGGTCGAGGTACTCGAAGGGCTCGACGGCGAACCCGCCTGCGATCCTCATCCGCAGACCCAGCTCCATGCTCACGGCGTGCTCCCCGGCGTTCCCGGTGGCGATGATGTCGGTGCCGAACCCCGAGTACTCGGCGATGAGCAGATTCAGGAACTGGTTCGTCACCTGGGAGGTCCGGCCCCATCGGTTGAAGAAGAGACGGCCGTCTTGGATCTTCGGTTTCGACATCCACGAGATCCGGACCATGGCGTAGGGGCTCTCGGCGAGATGGAGGGCGGCGGCGTAGGCCTTGGCGTATTCGTGGACGGCACCGGGGACGTAGTTGTCGGCGTCGATGAACCCGACGTAGTCACGGCCCGCCAACGACGCCAGGAGGAGGCCGACCAGCATCCCCTCCCCCTTCCCGTTGCGGACCAGCCCCTCGTCGTCGAGGATCTCGGTGTACCCCGCCAGTCGGAAGGCCTCGGCCAGGCCGGGATCGCGTTGGTGGATCGCCACCGCCGACCGTTCGGCGAGGTGACAGAAATGCTCGACGGTTCGGCACTCCATGTCGTAGCGGTCCACGGGTTCGCGCACCGAGTTCGACACGAGGATGATCAGACAGTCGTGGGGGATCCCCGACAGGACCCCCTCGATCACCTTGCGCCGCTCGTCCTTGCACGGGACGACGATCGCCATCCGCTTCTCGACGTCCGAGAGGCTTCGGGCCGAGACGTGCTGCACCATGCGCCCCTGGACCGTCGTCGCCGGCGCCTCCTCATCCGCCCCCGAATCGAGCTCGATCACCTGCTGGAGGGCATGGATCCGGACGGCGCCGAACCGCTCGAACCGGTGGGGGTATTCGAGTCTCATCAACTCCAACAGTACCCGGGGCGACGAGCTTGGGAATGGGCCTTCGTCCCGATCTGGGGCGGACGGCTCAGGCCGTGCGGGCCTCGTCGCCGGTCGTCTCGAACAGCAGGTCGAGGACCAGGGCGGCCGTCCAGGCGAAGCGGTCGGCGCCGTGTCCGTCGCCGGTCACCGGGTCGTAGTGCTCGAAGAACCCCGACCGGTCGGCGAGGTCGAGCAGCGACGCCCGGAGCGAGGCGGCCTCGGTGTGGTATCCGTACCGGCAGAGCCCCTGGTAGAGGACCCAGTTGACGTTGACCCACACCGGACCCCGCCAATAGTTGGTGGGAAGGAACCCCGGCTCGGCCGGGTCGAAGCTGGGCACCATCCAGGTGGTGGCGGTGAGGCGTTCCCCCACCTCGGCATGGAGGCGGCGGACCATCCGTGCGGCTCGTCCCTCGTCGGGGACCCCGGCGAAGAGGGGAGCGAAGGCGGCGCCGACCCGGGTGCAGATGGGGGCGTCGGCGACCAGGTCGAAGTCGACGAACACCTCCAGCGTGTCGTCCCACAGCAGCTCGTTCATCGCCGCCGCCGCCTCGTCCGCCCAGTCCCCGAAGCGGGACCCGTCGGCACCGAGGAGCTCGGCGATCGTCGCCAGGTCGCGGTTCGCCTCGATCCACAGGGTGTTCATGAGCACGTCGGCGACGGCGAAGGGGGTGGCGCTTCGGATCCGGCACGGGTCGTAGGAGAGATCCCGGAAGAGATCCACCAGATGCAGATACCGGAGGTAGTCGTCGTCGGTGGGTCGCTCGTCGGGGTGGGCGTGCTCGAGGTCGGCGCGGACCCAGCTTCGGACACCGGCGGGGACGATCCTCCCGAGGGCCTCGTCCCACAGCGGGGAGTTGTCCATCCCCGACTCCCAGGGATGCCAGATCTCGACGAGGCCGATGCCGGGACGGACCCGTTCGCGGTGGAGGTACCCGTGCCAGGCGGCGAGACGCGGCATGAGCTCCTCCAGGACACTCAGGACCGCGTCCCGGTCGGCGGCATGCCGGTAGGTGCGGAGGGCGGCGGTGGCGTGGATCGGGGGCTGGATGATCCCCGACGTCCGGGGTCGCGGCGGCGCGTAGGGCGACCGTTCCGTCCCCCAGTAGGACGGTCCGGGGAAGTAGGAGTCGTCCCCGTCGGTGAACACGATGTGGGGCAGCATCCCGTCCGACCACTGTCCACGGAACAGGGAACGGAGCTCGGCCAGGGCCCGGGCGGTGTCGTAGCGGGCGTAGCCGATGGCGATGAAGCCGGCGTCCCAGCTCCATTGGTGGGGATAGAGGCCGGCGGCCGGCCGGGTGGCGTGGCCCAGCCAGTTCGACTCCAGCACCTCCCGGGCGCGCCGGGCCAGGTCGCGGCGGGCGGCGTCGAAGGACGGTGGCATGTGGTGGGCAACCTCGCGGGTCTCCCTCATGTCTCCCCGATCGGCGGTTGCGGGACCATCTTGAGGGGGGAGCGGGGGGTCGGATCGGTCACGAAGGTGGGATGTCACTGGTCCTTCAGACTCCGCCGGGCACCGGAGGGTTTCACCCGGGGGGCGAGGGGGCGCGAGGGGCTTCGGAGGGAGGGGACTGCGGGTCGCCGTCCGTCATCTTCGTCGGCGAGGTAGGCTGGCTTCCTCGCCCACCTCGGAGTTCTCTCATTCCTCACCCTGAAGCCACCGAACTGCTCGCGTCCGTCTCACCCGCCATCGAGCGACTCATGGACGAACACGTCGCCCGCCGGAGCCACTGGTACGCCCACGAGATCGTCCCCTGGGAGCAGGGCCGGAACTTCCGCGACGAGCCCTGGGACGAGTCCCAGGCCACGCTGAGTCCGGAGACCCGGACCGCCCTCGTCCTCAACCTCCTCACCGAGGACAACCTGCCCTACTACCACGCCACCCTCGAACGGCACCTCGGTGAGCACGACTCGCTGAAGCGTTGGAACGGGATCTGGACCGCCGAGGAGGGTCAGCACGCCATCGCGCTGCGCAGCTACCTGCTCGTGAGCCGCAACTGCGACCCCGTCGAGCTCGAGGACGACCGGCTGGTGACGATGGCCCGAGGCTACGAGTTCGACGCCGACGACCCCATCGACCTTTTCGTCTACACCTCGGCCCAGGAGCTCGCCACCCGGGTGAGCCACCGCAACGCGGGGAAGCTCGCCGACGACGAGGTCGCCTACGAGTTGATGAGCCGGATCGCCGCCGACGAGAACCACCACTTCCTCTTCTACCGGGGTGTGACCACGGCGATGCTGGACCAGGACCCTTCGCTCGTCCTTCCCCGCATCTACCACGTGCTCTCCAACTTCAAGATGCCGGGGGTGGGGATCCCCAACTTCCTGCGGCGGGCGGTGGCGATCGCCAAGGCCGGGGTCTACAACCTGCGGGTCCACCACGACCGGGTGCTGAAGCCCCTGCTCCGGGACTGGAACGTCGAGGGTCTCACGGGTCTCACCGTCGCCGCCCAGGAGGTCCAGGAGAAGCTGATGGCGCTCCCCGCCCAGGTGCTGGCCAAGGCGGAGGCCTTCGAGCGTCGGTACGGGACGGTCACCGTCTGACGGGATTCGTCACACCCGCTGGGTACGATCCGCCTTCGTGAAGATCCTCCACACCGCCGACTGGCACGTCGGCCGGACCATCCGGGGACGGAGCCGCGCCGAGGAGCACCGCGAGGTGCTGGCCGAGATCGTCGATGTCGCCGCCGACCGGCAGGTGGATCTCGTGGTGGTCGCCGGGGACCTGTTCGACTCGGCCGCTCCCTCCGCCGAGTCGGAGCGGCTCGTGTATCGGGCGCTCCTCGACCTGGCGGAGGTCGCCCCGGTGGTGGCGGTCGCCGGGAACCACGACCATCCGGGTCGACTCCGGGCGGTGACGCCGCTGCTCGATCTGGGCAGGGTGACGATGGCCGCCACGCCCGCCCGGCCCGACGAGGGGGGGCGGGTGACGGTGACGACCGACACCGGTGAGGTCGCCCGGCTGGCCCTCCTCCCCTTCGTGTCCCGGAGGGCGATCGTGCGGGCTCAGCACCTCATGGAAGGGGAGGCGGCCGAGCACGAAGGCACCTACGCCGCTCGACTCCAGAGCGTGATCGCCCACCTGGTCGGTGACCTCGACCTCGACGTCGTGAACCTGGTCGTCGCCCACGTGATGGTGCACGGAGCCACGCTCGGCGGAGGCGAGCGCTCGGCCCACACCATCTTCGACTACTCGATCCCCGCCTCCAGCTTCCCCGGAGGGCTGGGCTACGTCGCCCTCGGCCACCTCCACCGACCCCAGCGGATCCCCGCCCCCGCTCCCGTCTGGTACTCGGGGTCGCCGCTCCAGCTCGACTTCGGGGAGGTCGCCGACACCAAGGCGGTGCTGGTGGTCGAGGCGGAGCCGGGCGTCCCCGCGCGAGTGGAGGAGGTGCCCCTCCGAGGAGGTCGGCGGCTGGTGCATCTGGCGGGCACCTTCGAAGAGGTGATCGAGGCGGGGCGACGAATGGACGGGGTCTATCTCCGGGTCGAGCTCGACGAGCCGGCGCGGGCGGGACTCGCCGACGACGTCCGGGCGGAGCTCCCCGACGCGGTCGACGTGGTCCTCGCCCCCTCCCGGCGGGAGGCGCGATCCCGGGACCGGGCTCCGCGGCGGGGGCGGTCGCCGATCGAGCTCTTCGCCGAGTACCTGGAGGAGCGCGGCGCCCGTGACGAACGGGTGGAGGGGTTGTTCGTCGAGCTGCTGGACGAGGTGCATGCGGCCCCTCCACCTTGAGCTCGAA
This sequence comes from Acidimicrobiia bacterium, assembly GCA_026989215.1. Lineage (GTDB taxonomy): Bacteria > Actinomycetota > Acidimicrobiia > Spongiisociales > ZC4RG35 > S012-128. Next base: position 18,862 of record JALSJV010000149.1, read on the forward strand.
GGTTTCACCGCCTTCCGCAGTCGCACCGAGCTCGACTTCCGCGGTGTGGACCTGTTCGCCCTGACCGGCCCCACCGGGAGCGGGAAGAGCTCGATCATCGACGCCATCGTCTTCGCCCTCTACGGGTCGGTGCCCCGCCACGGCAGACGGGACGTCGCCCCGATCATCAGCACCGGCCGCCTGGAGATGAAGGTGTCGTTGGAGTTCGAGGTGGCAGGACGCGTCCACACGGTGGTGCGGGTCGTGCGGCGGACGAGCCGCGGCGGCGCCAACACCGACGAGGCCCGCCTCGAGTGCGAAGGCCGGGTCCTCGCCGGGACGGCCGCCGAGGTCACCGAGACCGTGGGGCGCCTCCTCGGGCTGAGCTTCGACGAGTTCACCAAGTCGGTGGTGCTCCCCCAGGGGGAGTTCGCCCGGTTCCTCCACGACAAGCCGGCCGCCCGCCAGGACCTCCTCATCTCGCTGCTCGGGCTGAAGATGTACGAGGAGGTGGCGAAGGCCGCCAGGGCCCGGCAGGCGGCCGCCGAGGGCCGCGCCGACCAGCTCCGGTCGCTCCTCGCCGACGCGGTGGAGGAGGAGACGGTCGACGCGGCCGCCGCCCGGAGCTCGGAACTGGCGGCGCTGCTCGACGAGGTGGAGGAGGCGACGCCGGTCCTGGAAGAGCTGGAGGGCCAGGCAC
>JALSJV010000150.1 GCA_026989215.1 Acidimicrobiia bacterium
TCACCAAGTCGGTGGTGCTCCCCCAGGGGGAGTTCGCCCGGTTCCTCCACGACAAGCCGGCCGCCCGCCAGGACCTCCTCATCTCGCTGCTCGGGCTGAAGATCTACGAGGAGGTGGCGAAGGCCGCCAGGGCCCGGCAGGCGGCCGCCGAGGGCCGAGCCGACCAGCTCCGGTCGCTCCTCGCCGACGCGGTGGAGGAGGAGACGGTCGACGCGGCCGCCGCCCGGAGCTCGGAACTGGCGGCGCTGCTCGACGAGGTGGAGGAGGCGACGCCGGTCCTGGTAGAGCTGGAGGGCCAGGCACGGGCCGCGACGGAGGAGGCCGCCGAGCTTCGGAGCCGCCTGGAGGCCCTCGAGCAGCTCGCCCCGCCTCCGGACCTGGGTCGGCTCGGGGAGCGTCTGAGGGAGGCCGAGGCGGCGGTCGAGGAGGCCGAGGCGGCGGTCCGGGAGGCCGAGGCGGCGGTCGGCGGGGCGGAGGCGCGGCTCGCCGAGCTGCCTCCCCGTCCGCGGCTGGAGGCGTGGCGACGAGCCGGTGAGGAGCAGAGGAGGGGGGAGGCCCGTCGCCGGGAGCTCGAGACGGCGGCGGCCCGGGCCACCGCCCGGGTCGGGGAGGCCGCCGCCTTCGAGGAGGAGGCCGAGCAGCGTCTGGACACGCTCCGGCGCTCCGATCTCGCCACCCATCTCCGGCGGGGTCTGCAGCCCGGTGACGACTGCCCGGTGTGTGGCCAGACCGTCGAGGATCCGCCGCCGATCGCCGAGATCACCGGGCTGGAGGAGGCGACCGGGACCGTCGAGGAGGCCCGGCGGGCCCGCAGGGAGGCCGAGCAGGAGCAGGCCGCGCTCCAGGCCACCCTCGAGGAGGTGAAGGCCCGACTCTCCGAGCTCGACGGGGTGCTGGCCGATGCTCCTCCACCGGACGAGGTGGCGGCGAGGCTCGCCGCGGTGGTCGAAGCCGAAGACGAGCTTCGGACGGCTCGGGAGCGACGCGACGAGACCCGCCGAGCGGCGGCCGAGGCCCGTCGGGCCCTGGAGGCGCTGGCCACGGAGCGGGAGCGTCTCGGGGTCGGTCTGCTGGCAGCCCGGGACACGGTCGCCGCCCTCGATCCGCCGCTGGTCGACCCGGCCGACCCCACCGCCGGGTGGCGGCGGCTCACCGCCTGGAAGGACGAGATCCGTCCGCGGCTCGTCGAGGAGCTCACCGAGGCCACCCGCAGGGTGGACGAGCTCCGACGTCGACACCGGGAGGTGGAAGGGGAGCTGCGAGCACGATGCCGGGAGGCGGGGATCGAGCCGCGGGGATCGATCCGCGACGCCGTGGTCTCGGCGGCGAGCGAGGCGGGGCTGCGGCACCGTCAACTCGAAGCCGAACTGGAGAAGCGGCATCGGCTGGCGGCCGACCTGGAGGCCGTCACCGAACAGGCGCAGGTGGCGAAGACGCTGGCCCAGCATCTGGGGGCGCGAGGTTTCGAGAAGTGGCTGCTGGGGGAGGCGCTGTGGGCCCTCGCCGACGGCGCCAACCGTCGCCTCGCCGAGCTGGCGGAGGGTCGATACTCCTTGGCGGTCACCGACAACCTGGATTTCGAGGTGGTGGACCACGGGGCGGCGGACGAACGCCGGTCCGTCCGGTCCCTCTCCGGCGGGGAGACGTTCCTCGTCTCCCTCTCCCTCGCCCTCTCCCTGGCGGATCACATCTCGGCCATGGCCGCCTCCGAGACGAGCCGGCTCGAGTCGATCTTCCTGGACGAGGGGTTCGGCACCCTCGACGCGGAGACCCTGGAGACCGTCGCCTCGGTGATCACCGACATCGGCGGAGGGGAGAAGATGGTGGGGCTCGTCACCCATGTCCGGGACCTGGCGGACCAGCTCCCGGTGCGATTCGAGGTCCGCTCGGGACCGGACACGGCGACGGTGGAGCGGGTCGAGGCATGACGTTCCGGTACACGGTCGAGCCGTGGGCTCCCGAATATGGGATCCCGGCCTCCCTGGAGCAGGAAGAACCCGAATCGAAGGTCGACCCGGCGGTGGAGGTGCCACCCGACCGGTGGGCTCCGCGTCGCCCGATGATCGCCCCGGCGTCGGACGTGCTGTTCGTCGACGGTGTACGGCGGGTCGATGCCAACGTCTGGATCCATCCGTCGACCCTGGGGATCTGCGCCTCCTACGCCGCCGGGGCGGTCCGGTGCGTCGACGGCGTCGCCGCCGTGGTCGGTGCGGTGGTCGAACGGGGGCTCTTCACCTCGGCACCCGAGGCGGCGGCGATCGTCACCCGGCAGGGCACCTACGCCGTGCGGTCCACGGTGGGCGACACGCCCGAGCGGCTGTGGTTGGGTCTCCAACAGCGGATGGGGGAGTTGGAGGGCCGGGTGGCAGCAGAGCACGCCGACGCCTCCCTGGTGGTGGTCGACGGCCCCCTCTCCCATCATCTTCACGTGCCGGATGCGATCGGCTACGTCAAGACCCAGCGGGTCCACTACCTTCCGCCGGCGCTGCGGACGGTGGTGGAGGATCTGGGTCCCGGCATGCGCACCCCCCTCTTCCTGGTGACCACCTCGTGGAGTCGGTTCTCGTGGTACTGCCGCCTGGCGGTCGGTGACGGATGGGGAGGGGTGGTTCGTTGCGAGGCCGCCGCCGACGTCACTCCGGCCGAGGCGGCGGCGACCGCCGACCTGGTCGCCGCCACCCTGCCCCGGTTCGCCTCCGAACCCCACAAGGACCCGCGCGCACCCCAGAACCTGTACCCGATCGGCGGTCTGGAGCGGGAGCTCCGCCGTCGGCTGGGGGATCGGGACCTCATGTACCGCGCCCTCAAGGCGGCGGCCGGATAGCGGAGGGTTCACCGGTCCCGGCGGCTGGCGAGGAGGGCCCCGGCGATCACCAGGACGACCCCGACCACGGCCAGCCCGCTCACCCGGTCACCTCGGAAGGCGACGCCGAGGGCGAGGGCGACCACCGGGATCAGGTAGGTGATGAACGAGGCTCGGGTCGACCCGACCCGGCCGACGAGGGTGGCCATGATCACGAAGGCGACGCCGGTCCCGACCACCCCGGCGAAGGCGA
>JALSJV010000151.1 GCA_026989215.1 Acidimicrobiia bacterium
CTCGTCGACGTGAGGGTGGACGGCATCATCGGCCACTTCCACGAGACGGTCCTCGACGAAGACGGCCGGATGACGATGCGCCCCCACGCCGGCCCGCTCACCGTCACCCCTTCGTCACCGCTGGTGTTCGAACCGGGGGGCCTCCACATCATGCTGACGGGGCTGGATCCCGGGCTCTGGACCCCGGGCGATCGGGTCGAGGTGATCCTCGTGTGGGAAGAGGCCGGCAGCCGGCGCCTCCTCGTCCCCGTCGTCGACCCGGCCTCGGCGTTGGGGGGCGGCGATGGCTGAACTTCCCCTGGCCGCGATCTCCTGGTGGTGCACCGCCACGGGACGGCCGTGGACGTGGAGCTGGATCCCCTATCCCGGAGTCTGGCTGGCGGTGGCCGTCCCCCTCGTCGCCTATCTGCGGGCCACGTCTCGACGTCCGCCGGACCGGCGCCGGCGGGTCGCCTTCATCGCCGGGATGGCGGTGTTCTGGGTGGCGTCGGACTGGCCCCTGGGGACGTTGGGCGCCGGCTACCTGGCGTCGGCCCACATGACACAGTTCCTCCTCTACACCCTGGGCGCCGCCCCGTTGCTCCTCCTCGGCATCCCCGAGGATCTCGCCACCCGGATGCTCGGACGGCTCACCGACGGCGTGCGTCGCCTGGGCAGGTCACCGATCCTCTGCGGCGTCGTCTACAACCTGCTGCTCCTCGTCACCCACTCGCCGCCGGCGGTGGAGACGCTTCGGCGCAGCCAGGTGGGCTCGTTCACCATGGATCTGGTGTGGATGGCCGCGGGCTTCGTGCTGTGGCTGCCGATCCTCTCCCCGCTCGCGGAGGGACGGCCCCGAACCGTCGCGGCGAGGATGGCGTATCTCTTCGCCGCCACGGCCGTCGTCGCCGTGATCCCGGCGAGCCTGCTCACCTTCGCCGACACCCCCGTCTACGAGATCTACGAGCTGGCCCCGAGGGTCTGGGGGCTGTCGGCCCGCGCCGATCAGCAGCTCGCCGGCATCGTGATGAAGCTGGGGACGATCCCCGTCGTCTGGGGGACCCTGGGAACGATGTGGTTTCGCTGGGCGAGCCGTGAACGGCCCGCGGACCGTCTCGGGACTCCGCCCCGCTGAGGGAAGCCCGCGGCGCCTCGAACACATGTGATACATTCTCAACGTGACCGACGAGGCGTACGCCCCGATCCTCGAAGGCCCCGGAGCCTCCGACTACGAGCGGTACCTCCGCACCGACGAGCTGCTCTCCCTTCAGAAGAACCCCGAGGAGATGGCCGATCGGGACGAGCTGTTGTTCCAGGTGGTCCACCAATCCTCGGAGCTCTGGCTGAAGCTGGGTGCGTTCGAGTTGGAGGAAGCCACGGCGGCGACCGCGGAGGGAAGGATCACCGACGCCGTGCGTTGCCTCCGACGCACCAACCTCGCCCTGGCCTATGTGACCGACCAGCTCGAGATGCTCGACCACATGGCGCCGTGGGAGTATCACCAGGTCCGCCTCGCCCTCGGGCACGGCAGCGGCTTCGACTCTCCGGGATGGAACCGCATGCGCGAGGAGATGACCGCCCTGGGTCGAGCCTTCGACGACGCCGTGCAGGCTCGGGGCCTGACCCTGGTCGAGCTGTATCGGTCGGGACGCGATCACGACGACCTGTATCAGCTCGCCGAGCAGCTCGCCGAGCTCGACGGCCGAGTCGCCGTCTGGCGGTATCGCCACCTGGTCACCGTCCATCGAGCCATCGGCGGCGGCGCCGTCGGGACCCAAGGCACCCCGGTGGAGATGCTCGAACGCCTGATCCGACATCGGGCGTTCCCCCGCCTGTGGCACGTGCGGGACGAGCTGACTCGCCTCGCCGACGAGGCAGCCGGGGGATAGGTCACCGAGTCCGTCCCGCCGGTCGGCGACCCGTGCCGGGCCGGCGGACGGACGGATCTCGCCGGACGCGCCGACGGCCCGGTCGGTCACAGAACCCGGGGTTCGTCCCGTGGCTCGGCGAGGAAGTAATGGCTGCTCCGCCCCCGTCGCTCCATCTCGACGAGGCCCGCGTCACGCAGAACCCGGAGGTGGTGGGACAGGGTGGACCGCGGCACCCTCAAGATCCGGGCGATCTCCTCGAAGGGACGTCCCTGGTCCTGGAGCAGGCGGATGATCCGTAACCGCGTCTCGTCACCCAGGGCCCCGAACACCTCGGCCGGCAGGCCCGGGTCGACGTCGTCGACGCTCGGGGCCCGGTCGATGTCCTCCATCATTCGGCAGCACATCTGCCACGGCCCGATCGGCCGAACCCGAAGGTGTGGCCGATGTGCGTCGGGTGCTCGGACGGACGGCGGGGACGCCCGGTCTGCGAGCTCGAGGATCAGATCGCGGAGCAGCCGCTCTTGACGCTCCGGGGGCAACGCGGCGAAGAGCCGCTCGATGAGCGCGAGGCGGTCGACCTCACCGGATCCCGACGCCACGAGCTGTTCGAAGAACCCACCGATCCGGTCACCCATCGGCCAGCCCCTGCCATTCCAGGAGGAGACGCGACCGAGCCGTCACCGCCGGGCGCAGCACCCTCGGTGTCCAGCCGCCTCGCCGTGGCCGTGCCGGTGGGCGTGACCGCCGCAGCAGCCAGGCTCGTCTTCGGTGCCCGCCGGCGGTGAACCCTCGGTCTCGTCGAGCGCGGCTCGTAGCGCCGCCCGCTCCTCCTCGGTGAGAGAGCGCACCAGGGTTTTCGCATCCATTGCCGACCTCCATTCATCGTTCGACTCAACTAGCACAATAGTCGCGTCGTAGGAAACATCTTTGATGCGTCGAGTCCGGATCCGCTCCCCCGACGCCGTGCCACGACCCGGGGTTGACCTTCCAGCCGAGCGGAAGGTATAGGGTGCCACCATGATGCCCACATCGGATCCGATCGGAGCGGAGAGGACACGGCCCGGCCTCCGGGCCCCACTCCGGGTCGGTGTCGTCTTCACGCTGCTGACCCTCGGATTGAACCTGGGTGCCAACCTCCTCATCGGAGGGTTCGACCCCCAGATCCACCAGCTCCTCCTCAGAAACGTGACCCCCGAGGCCGTCGTCGCCCCCGACGAGCCGCCCGAGTTCGCCGAGATGCCCCCACCCCAGGATGAGGCCGACGTCGCCCACATGGCGTTCGAGGTCGTCCTCACCGACTTCTTCCCTCAGAGCATGTACAACACGATCTACGTCTTCCTCGTCAGCCTCTTCGCCGCCAACGCGCCACTCATCCGAGAACACGAACGGAGGCTCATCACCTGGATGGTCGGGCTCGGAGGCTTCACCTTCGCCCTCGTCTTCCTCATCACCGCCCTCATCACCCCAACCTTCGGACCCGAGGGTCACGACCTCGCCCGCACATGGCTCTTCCCCATCCCGGCGCTGCTGATCGCCGGTGCCTTCACCTGGACGATCTTCGCCTACCTCGCCGGGCTCTTCGCTCCCCAACCCGAAGGGGCAACCTGAGATGCCGCTCCTCCAACAGCGACGCCGCGTCCCGCCTCTCGACGCCCGAAAGGAGGTCACCGCCGGCGCGCCGATCACGCCCTTGGCGGTACCCGAACTGGTGGTCGTCCCGCTCCGCCAACACATCGGCGAGAGCTGTCATCCGACGGTCCGAGTCGGCGACCCGGTTCGGATCGGCGACGTCATCGGAGACAGCACGGCCCGGGTGAGCGCCCCCGTCCACGCCTCGGTCTCGGGAAGAGTCGTCGACATCGACGAGCGGCCCCACCCCCTCGGCGGCACGGTTCCGGCCGTGACGATCGAGAACGACGGCCGCGAGGAGTGGACGGACCTCGAACCGATTCGAGAACCCGCCGACGCATCCCCCGAGACGCTGCGTGCCGCCGTACGCCGGGCCGGAGTCGTGGGGATGGCGGGCGCGGGGTTCCCCACGGCGGTCAAGCTGGACCCACCCCCCGACGCGACCATCGACACGGTGATCGTCAACGTGATGGAGGGCGAGCCCTACCTCTCGGCCGATCATCGGATCGCCCTCGAGGCTCCCGGGGAGGTGGCCGACGGTCTCCGATGGATCATGCGCATGGTCGCCGCGCCCCGCGCCATCGTCGCCGTGGAATCCGACAAGGCCGACGCCGCCGACGCCTTGGAACGGGCCCTGGCAGAGGCGGGGCTCGCGGCCGAAGTTCGCCTCCTGCCCCGGGACTACGCAGCCGGCGCCGAGAAGATCCTCGTGCACCTGGTCCTCGGCCGCGAGATCCCCAGCGGCGGATACCCCTACGACGTCGGCGTCGTCAGCCAGAACGTGAGCACGACGGTCGCCATCTCCCGGGCGATCCGCCATGGCCGACCCCTCGTCGAACGGGTGGTGACCGTAGCCGGCGGAGGCGTCGAGCGGCCCGGGAACTACCTGATCCGGATCGGTACGACCTTCGACCACGTACTCACCGAGGCGGGGCGGAGGGACGTCACCGACCGTGTCATCATGGGCGGACCGATGATGGGTATCGCCCAGGGCGACCTCTCCGCCCCCGTCATCAAACCCACCACCGGAGTGCTGGCGCTCGCCCCCGACGAATCCCGCCACGGCGACGAGGTCCCCTGCATCCACTGCGCCTGGTGCGTCGAGGTCTGCCCCATCGGACTGATGCCCTATCTCCTCGTCGATCTGACCCGCACCGGCGAACCCCTCACCGCCACCGCCTACCACATCTTCGACTGCTTCGAATGCGGACTCTGCGACTATGTGTGTCCCTCCAACATCCCTCTGGTCGACGTGATCCGTGCCGGCAAGCGCGCCATCCGGGAGGCCCGGGCATGACCTTCCCCTCCTCGCCCCACATCCGTCGCCCACTGTCGAAGCGTCGGATCATGTGGGAGGTGATGGTGGCCCTCGCTCCGGCCACGCTGTTCGGCATCTGGTACTTCGGTCCCGCCGACACCCTCCCCCAGCTCATCGCGACCATCGTCGGGGCAGTCGGCGGTCAGGCGCTGGTCGAACGCCTCCGGAGACGACCCGTCACCGTCATGGACGGCGCACCCTGGGTCACCGGCCTGATCCTCGGCCTCTCCATCCCCCCTGCCCTCAACCCCCTCATCGCGCTCGCCGGTGGCGCGGTGGCGACCGGAGTGATCAAGGAGTTCCTCACCACGTCGACCGGGAGGAGCCTGCTCAACCCCGCCATGGCCGCTCGGGTGCTGATGGTCTCCGAGTTCTTGATCCCCATGACGACGTTCCCCGTCGACGCCGTCTCGGGGGCGACGCCCCTCCCCGCGACCGCGGCCACCGGATACGCCGATCTCTTCCTCGGCACCCGGGACGGATCCATCGGCGAGACCGCCACCGTCCTCTTGCTGGTCGGCGGTGCCTACCTGTTGTGGAGAGGGATCATCCGCTGGCATCTCCCGGCCGCGTACCTGATCGGCGTGGGAGCGATGTCCCTGGCCCTCGGGCGGGACCCGCTGTTCGACCTCATGGCGGGGGCCAGCGTCATCACGGCCTTCTTCATCGTCACCGACCCCACGACGTCCCCGGCGACCACCCGGGGAAGGGCCGGGTTCGGGATCGGCACCGGGGCACTGGCCACGTTCATCCGAGTGACGACCCTGTTCCCGACGGGTGAGGCCCTGGCCGTCGTCCTCGGGAACATCGCCAGCCCGTTCATCGACCGGGTCGTGACGAACCGTGTGTACGGAACCCGGACACGAGCAGGAAAGGCAACGGCCCGATGATCTCCCGCCGCCACTTCCTTCGGAACATGCTGGGTGTCGTCGCCGGCGCCGGTGTGGTCGGCCTCCCCGTCTGGGACTGGGTCGCCGAGCGGCGGCGGGTCGCCCGCTTCATCCGCACGATGATGGGCACCGACGTCGAGATCGTCCTCGTCGGTGTGGAGCCCGACGTCGCCGCGGCAGCCGCAGGGGCGGCGTTCGGCGAGATGGAGAAGGTCGCCGACCGATTCACACTCTTCGACCCGGGGAGTCGGCTCAACACCATCAACGCCGCGGCGGGCTCGGGGCCCGTCGCCGTCCCCGCCGATCTGGAGGCGGTCCTGGCCGAGGCCACCGACATGCAACGGCGGAGCGCGGGTGCGTTCACCCCGGCCATCGCGCCCCTGAGCCGCCTCTGGGCGGCAGGCACGGTGCCGGCCCCGGAGACCCTCGACGAGGCGGTCGAGGCGGTCCGACGGGCTCGAGTCACCATCTCCTCTCCCGGTCGCGTGTACCTGGGGCCCTCGACCAGACTCGACCTCGGTGGCATCGCCAAGGGGTACGCCGTCGACCGGGCCGTGACGACGTTGCGAGCGATGGGCGTCACCGAGGGGATCGTCAACGCGGGAGGCGACCTGCGAGTGCTCGGCTCCCGAGGCACCGAACCGTGGCGTGTCGGCATCCCCGACCCGGCTCGGCCCGACCGCATCGCCCAGATGCTCGAGCTCCGGGACGCCGCCGTGGCCACCTCCGGCGACTACCAGCGGTACTTCGTCGTCGACGGCGTCCGGTATCACCATCTCATCGATCCCCGGACCGGATATCCGGCCACCGACGCCCGATCCTTCACCGTGGTTCGCCCCGATGGCGTCGCCGCCGACGCCGCCTCGACCGCCGGATTCGTGCTGGGAGCCGACGCAGGACTCCAGTTCGTCGAGGGAATCGGCGGGCAGGGACTCGCCATGGGTCGCGACGGCCGATGGGTCTCGAGCCCCGGCCTGGCCGTCACCGCGGTCTGACCGCCCTCCGCTTCGGGAGGATGCGACGAGCCCGCCATGATTCGACTATCGTCGAATCATGGAACTACTGGCGGCGGTCCGCATCCTCGACGCCCTCGCCCACGAGACCCGGCTCGACGTCTTCCGTCTGTTGGTGCGTGCCGGCGACGACGGTCTCACCCCCGGAGCCATCGCCTCGCATCTCGGGATCCCCTCCCCCACCCTCTCGTTCCATCTCAAAGAGCTCAGAAACGCCGGGATCGTCCGGGTTCGCCGCCAGGGCCGCAGCCTCATCTACACCGCCCATTTCGACACCATGTACGGACTTCTCGGGTTCCTCACCGACGAATGCTGCGTCGGGGTGACCCTGGAAGGCGCCTGCACGCCGGATCCAGCGCTGGAAGGAGCGACCCCATGAACAAGCCGATCCGCGACGCCGTGGCCCACAAGTACGGCAAGATCGCCGAGACGATCCTGAACGGAGACGACCGGGCCTGCTGCGGCTCCGGGACGCCACCCCAGGTGGATGACGACCCCATCACCCGAGATCTCTACGACGCCGCCGACGCCCACCTCCTACCCGGCGGCGCGCTGCAGGCGTCCCTCGGGTGCGGCAACCCGACCGCCCTCGCCACGCTCATGCCCGGCCAGGTCGTGCTGGACCTCGGGTCGGGCGGTGGAATCGACGTCCTGCTCTCCGCTCGGCGAGTCGGCCCGACCGGGTTCGTCTACGGCCTCGACATGACCCCGGAGATGCTGGAGCTGGCCCGCCGAAACCAAGCCGAGGCCGGGATCACCAACGTCGAGTTCCTCCAGGGAACGATCGAAGACATCCCCCTCCCCGACGAAAGCGTCGACGTCATCATCTCCAACTGCGTCATCAACCTCTCCGCCGACAAGGCGAAGGTGTTCGCCGAGGCCTTCCGGGTGCTCAGACCCGGCGGCTGGTTCGCCGTCTCCGACGTCGTGGTCCGAGGGGAGATCCCCGCCGAGATCCGCCGGAGCGTGGAACTGTGGATCGGCTGCGTGGCAGGGGCCCTCGACGAGGGGGACTTCCACGCGGGCCTGACGGCAGCGGGGTTCGTCGACGTGGACATCGAACCGACCCGGGTCTACGACCTTCGAGAGGCCGAAGCGTTCCTCACGGCGGCGGGTATCGACCCCGAGGCGGCAGAGACCGCCGCCGGGCGGATCATGGCCGCCTTCGTCCGCGCCACCAAGCCCAACGTCGCGGCGACGAGCCGATGAGGACCCTGGTCGTCGTCGTGGTGGGAATCCTGGGCGGAGTGGCCGGGGCCCTCCAGTCACAAGCCCTCGGCCTCATGGAACAGCGGGCGGGGACGATCAACTCGGTGTTCGTCACCTATGCAGGAGGAGGGGTGGCCGCCGGTCTGCTGCTGCTGGCCACCGGCGGAGGCCGCCTCCGGGACCTCGAGTCCGTCCCCTGGTGGGCCTTCACCGCCGGGCTGATGGGTCTCGTGATCGTCGGGACGCTGGGCATCGCCGTCGATCGGCTGGGGTTGGGAGCGGGCCTCACCCTCTTCACCGGAGCGACCCTGGTCTCCGCCGCCGCCATCGAACGGACGGGCTGGTTCGGAGAGATCGCCCCCCTCGACGGGCGACGCCTGGCCGGCATCGGTCTGGTCGTACTCGGTACCTGGCTGGTCGTCGGCCGCTGAGACGGCCCGGAGGTCGACGGGTAATCTGGCGGCATCACCTCAGAGAGGACCGGCGTCCATGCCACCGTCGACACCCCCCTTCCGTGCAGAGCACGTGGGGAGCCTGCTCCGTCCCCTCGAGCTGCGCCAGGCCTTCCGGGCGTTCACCGATGGACGAATCGGTGCCGACGACTTCCGGTCGATCCAGGACGAGGCGGTGCGACAGGTCGTGGAGCGCCAACAGGACGTCGGGCTGCAAGTGGTGACCGACGGAGAGTTCCGCCGAAAGTCGTACTGGGCGCACTTCGTCGAGGCGGTCGACGGCCTCGACGTCGCCTGGTCCCGTTTCGAATTCCACGACGACGCCTCGAAGCGTCAGCGCTTCCTGGCACCGGTGGTGACCGGCCCGGTGCGCCGCACCCGCGCCATCTCGGGCGACGAGTTCGACTTTCTCCGCTCGGTCTCCCAGGTCACCCCCAAGGTGACGATGCCCTCACCACCGACGATGCATTTCTGGGCCGATCCGGAGGCACCGAGCGCCGCGGGCTATGTCGACACCGACGCCTTCTTCGACGACCTCACCGCCGTCTACCGGGCCGAGTTGGCGGACCTCGCCGCCCGGGGCGCCACCTACATCCAGATCGACGAGGTGCCTCTGGCGATGCTCTGCGACCCGGATCTTCGGGGCCGCCTGGAAGCGGACGGAGAGCGACCCGACGTCTACGTTCGACGCTACGTGGAGCTGATCAACGCCTGCCTGGCCGACCGGCCCCCCGGACTCACCGTCGGGATCCACCTCTGCCGAGGAAACTTCAAGGGCATGTGGCTGGCGGATGGCGGATACGACTACGTCGCCGAGGGACTCTTTCGCGACGTGGCGGCAGATGCGTTCTTCTTGGAGTTCGACACCGAGCGCGCCGGCGGCTTCGAGCCCCTGGCCGCGATCCCCGACGACACGTACGTGGTCCTCGGATTGGTGAGCACCAAGACACCGGTCCTCGAGGACGTCGACACGCTCCTGCGACGTCTCGAGGAGGCGGCCGAGTTCGTCCCCCTCGATCGGCTCGCGCTCAGCCCCCAATGCGGATTCGCCTCCACGGTGGGCGGCAACCCGGTGACCGAGGACGACCAGTTCGCCAAGCTGCGGCGGATCGTCGAGGTGGCCGTCGAGGTCTGGGGAGACCCCGGTCCCGCCGGGACGAACGACGTCTCCTGAAGGACCGGCGAGCCGCGGGAGGCGTTCCCGATTCCGTGGCCGCCGACCGGCGGTCACTCCGGGGTGACGTATGCGGCGGTGATCCCCCCGTCGACGACGAGCTCGGCGCCGGTCATGTAGGAGGAATCGTCCGAGGCGAGGAACAACGCGGCCCGCGCCATCTCCTCCGCCTCCCCGAACCGTCCCACCGGGATGTGGACGAGACGTCGCCGCCGCTTCTCCTCGGTGTCGAGGAACTTCATCAGCAGCTCGGTCCGGAGCGGCCCCGGACAGAGCGCGTTCACCCTGATGTGCTCCCGGGCGTGGACCACCGCCAGCTCCCGAGTCAGGGCGAGGACGGCCCCCTTGGAAGCCGTGTACGCCACCTGGGGGGTGGCCGCACCCATCAACGCGACGAACGAGGCGGTGTTGATCACCGATCCACCCCCTGCGCGCCGCAGTGCCGGGATCCCGTACTTGCATCCCAGGAAGACGCCCTTGGCGTTGACGTCCAGGGTCCGATCCCAGGTCTCCGGCGATGTCGAGAGGACGTCGCCGTCGGCCGAGTCCATGATCCCGGCGTTGTTGAAGAGGACGTCCAGTTTGCCGAACTCGCTCTCCGCCCGGGCGATCATGTTCTTTGCGTCGTCGGGATCGGAGACATCCGCCCGTTGGGCGACGGCGACACCGCCGTCACGACGGATCAGCTCGACGGTCTCCAACGCTGCCGCCTCGTTGATGTCCACGGCGACCACCGCCGCACCCTCCGCCGCGAAGAGCTCGGCCGACTTCCGCCCGATCCCCGATCCCGCTCCGGTGATGAGGGCGACCTTGCCCTCCAGCCGTCCCGTCATATCCGCTCAAAGTACCTGATCCGCTCCCAGTCCGTCACCGCCTCCTCGAAGGCGCGCTGCTCCGACCGGAAGAAATGGGTGTAGTGCTCCTGGACGTCCGCCCCGAACGTCTCGCGGACGAACGCCGACGAGGCGAAGACCTCGGTGGCCTCCCGGAGCGTCCCCGGGACGCGAGGGATCGAGTCGGCCTGGTAGGCATCCCCGTCGAAGCTCGGAGGAGGCTCCACCCGATGGAGGATCCCGTCGAGCCCGGCGGCGACCACCGAGGCGTAGGCCAGATACGGGTTCACATCGGCTCCGGGGATACGGCATTCGATCCTGAGGCTCTGATCGTGGCCCACCACCCGGAACCCGGCCGTCCGGTTGTCGTGACTCCAGGCGAGCCGGGTCGGCGCCCAGGAGCCGTCCCGGTACCGCTTGTACGAATTCACGGTCGGGGCCATGAACACCATCAGCTCCGGCACCCGGGCCATCCACCCACCGAGGAACCATCGGAACACGTCACTCGTCCGTACCGGACCCGTCGGCGTGTCCCCTCCGAACGCATTGCGGTCGCCCTCCCAGACGCTCACATGCAGGTGACATGACGACCCCGCCTCCTCGGCAGTGGGTTTCGCCATGAACGTGACCGACACGCCGTTCAGTTCGGCGAGGTCTTTCATCGCGTGCTTCATCACCGTGTGCCGGTCGGCCATGTCGAGGATCTCGGCGTAGGCGATGTTCATCTCATGCTGACCTCGCCCCCACTCGCCCTTGGAGTTCTCGACGGGGATCCCCGAGGCGGCGAGGTGGCGACGTACCTGCCCGTTGTAGAACTCCTCCCTGGTGCCTTGGAGGAGGTGGTAGTCCTCGATGTACCAGCCCGCAGGCGTGAGGGCCTGGTACCGGCGTTCGGCGGCCGCCCGATACGAGTCGGTGTAGAGGAAGTACTCGAGCTCCGATGCGGCCTTGAAGGTGTAGCCGATCTGCGCTGCCCGTTCGAGCTGTCGCTTCAAGATGGAGCGGGGCGCCACGGGCACCGGCTCCCCCGTCCGACTGTCGGCGAGGTCGCAGAGCACCAGGGCGGTGCGGTCGAGCCACGACGCGACTCGGAGGGTGCTCGGGTCGGGGACCATGTGGAAGTCGCCGTAACCCTTCTCCCAATTCGAATAGGCGTAACCGGGGACCGGCTCCATCTCCATGTCGACGGTGAGCAGGTAGTCGCATCCGTGCGTTCCATGACCGAACGCCACGTCGAGGAAGTGGACGGCGTCGAACCGTTTGCCGTGAAGACGGCCGTAGTGATCCGTGAACGCCACCACCACCGTGTCGATCTGGCCCGCGCCGACCAGGGCAGCCAGCTCCTGTCGGGTCAGCATCCCTCGTGGATTGTCCATCCGTCCTCCCTCGTCGGCGTCCGTCGGCTTCGCCCCGACCCCCGTGGCCCCCTATTTGTCCTGCGCGGTGACGAATCCGCTCATGAACGGTTTCTGCATGAGAACGAAGACGAGCGCCGGCGGAATCGAGGCGATGATGGCGGCCAGCATGAGGGGACCGAAGGTGAGCGCCCCCCCGAAATTGAGGAGCGTCTGCATCGCCACCTGCACCACCTGGGCCGAGTCGTCCCGGATGATCAGGCTCGGCCACAGGAACATGTTCCAGGTGTATACGAACTGGATCACGAAGAGGGCGCCGATGATGTTCCATGACAGGGGGATCAACACCCGGGTGAGGAAGGTGAACGGCGTCGCCCCGTCGATCTGGGAGGCTTCCAGCAGCTCGACGGGCATGTTGGCGAAGTGCTGGCGGAAGAGAAACGCCCCGGTCGCCGACGCGATGAACGGGAGGGTGATGGAGGCCATCGTGTCCTGCCAGCCGAATCCGGAGACGAGCCGGAACATCGCCAGGATCATCACCTCGGTCGGCATCATCAGGGTGACGAGCACGAAGAAGAACACGAGCCACTTGGCACGAAACTTGAAGTAGACGAAGGCGAGACCGGCGAGCAGCGACAGGACGGTCTTGCCGACCGTCACCCACAACGACTGTTGGAGGGAGTTCCACATCGCCCGGCTGAACTCCCGCTTCACCCACACATCGTCGAAGTTGGAGGCCAAGGCACTGCCCGGTGTGAACTTGAACGAGAAGATCTCGGCGTTCGTCTGGGTGGCGATGAGCGTCGCGTACAGGAGCGGGAAGGCGATGACGAGCACCGACGCCGAGAGCGCCAGGTGGAAGGGCCACTGCCGCCCCCGGACGATGCCCTTCTTCTGGACTCCTACCTGCAGACCGGCCATCAGGTGGCACCTCCATAGGTGACTCGCTCGCCGCTCGTTCGGAACTGCCAGAGGGTGACGCCGATCACTGCGACGAAGAGCAGCACCGACTGGGCGGCCCCGCGCCCCAGGTCGCCGTTGTTGACCCCGACCCGGATGATCTCGTAGATGGCCACCGACGTCTTGCCTGCCGGCGCCCCCTTGGTCATGAAGTCGATCGTGGCGTAGATCTCGAAGAAGGCGTAGGTGAGGTTTGTGACCAGGAGGAAGAACGTGATCGGGGAGAGTGAGGGCAGCACGATCTTGGTGAAGCGTTGCCACGCGGAGGCCCCGTCGATCACGGCCGCCTCGACCTGGGAGGTCGGCACCGTCTGGAGGCCGGCGAGATAGAAGAGGATGTTGTACCCGAGGATCTTCCAGCCGCTCGCCAGGATGATCGCTGCCTGGGCGAGGATGGCGCTCTCCCGGTAGTTCGGTACGTCGACGCCGAACCAGACCTCCGCCAGGTACTGGAAGATCCCGGCGGTCGGGTCGAAGATCATGAAGAAGAGGATGCCCGCCACCGTCGGAGAGATGGCGTAGGGCCAGATGAGCAGGGTGCGATACACGCCACCCCCCCGAATGTTCCGGAAAGCAAGGTAGGCGATGGCGAGTCCCCCGATCATCCCGGTGGCGACGGTGCCGATGGTGATGATGAGCGTGGTGACGTAGACGGGCCGGTAGGCGACCTGCCCGTCTCCACCCGGCGAGAAGATCGCCCAGAGGGCGACGAAGATCCCGAGAACGGACAGGGTGGAGGCGACCTCGGCGAGGCGATGACTCCACGTCTCCTTCGACGTGGCACGCCGCCACCACGACGTGGCGTACACGGCCGCGACGGCGACCAGCGGATAGGCGACCAGACGGACCGGGTCGACGATGAGCAACTCCGAGAAATTCGAGAGACAGACGTCGATCGAGTTGGGTGCACCGAGCCGCGCAAGCTTGGTGCCCAGGGTGAAGGTCTGCACCGCCGGGGTGTAGAGGAACACGATCAGGATGACGAGCGTGGGACTGAGCAGCAGCCACGGCACCCACGGCTTGGTCCGGAATCCACCGGATCGGATCTCGCCGGTCATCGCCGAGGTGTCCGGCGAGGCGCCGTCGGAGCGATCGAAGATCGCCCTGGTGACGATCAGCGCGATCCACGAACTGGTGAGCATGAGCGCGAAGAAGAGCACGTGATCGACGGGGGTCGACTCGTCGGCGAAACCGCACGGTCCCATGGTCCCGGGCACGGCGGCGGCGGCCGCGACGGAGACGGTCGTCCCGATCCCGAGCCGACGGGGGGTGCGGTATCGAGGCTCCCTCGTCAAGAAGACGACGCCGAACAGGGCGGCGGTGACCAACGCGGCGATCAGCACGTCATGCGACCTTCGTTCGAGCTGGACACATCGGTGAGTCGGTGGGGGCGGCGGGAGATCCGCCGCCCCCACTCAGGGTTGGATTCAGCCTCCGAAGAGCGCCTCGTATTCGGCGAGGGACTTGTTGGCCTCCTCGTTCGCCTGGGCCATCCGTTCGGCGACGTCCAGATCGTTGACGAGGATGTCCTCGATGGCGATCGTGATGATGTCGCGGATAGCGACGAAGTTCCCCAGGAGCGCCCCCAAGGAGGCCGGGGTGTTCTTCGCCGCGGCGAGCTGTTCCGAGGCGACCCGACTGTTCGGGCTCTCGTCGTACCAGCCTTCCTGCTCGAGCAGAGCTTCCGCCGACTTGGTGATCGGGATGTAGCCGGTGATCCGATGCCACTCGGCGGCGTTCTCCGGGTTGGAGAAGAAGTTCATGAAGGCAAGGGCACCGTCTTCGGCTTTCTTGTCCATCCCGTTGAGCAGCCACAGCGTGGCGCCGCCGATGAGGTTGCCGACGTACTCCCGTTCGCCGTTGTACGGCATGAAGCTGGCCTTCACGTCGAAGCCCGCCTCCTTGCCGCTGTTGGTGAGGAACGTGGTGTCCGAGCTCGAGTAGATGAGCATGGCGACTTCCTGGGCGAGGAAGGCATTGGCCGTCCCGTCCCAGTCACGCTGGACGCCGGTGTAGGTGTAATAGCCCTTGTCGGCCATGTCCTTCCACCAGCTCACGTAGTCGATCATCCCCTCGGAGGTGAGGTACACCTCGGTGGCCCGGCCACTGCGACCGTTGTCGTTGTTGGCGAGGAGCTCACCCTGCTGCCCGAGACTCTGCTCCACGAACCACGAGTGGTTCGGCCAGGTGATACACGCCGCCGGGGCCCCGGGCATCGCCATCACCTTCTCGCAGGCGGCCTCCACCTCGGCCCAGGTCTCGGGGATCTCCATCACCCCTGCCGCCTCGAGCATGTCGGTGTTCGAGAACATGATGGCCGACGAGGTGTTCCACGGCATCGAGTAGAAGGATCCGTTCACCGTGTAGTAGTTCTTCGCCGCGTCCACCACGTCGTCGAGAATCACCGGCTCCCCGAGGATCTCGGTTCGTCCTCCGATGGCTTCGGTCACCGACTTGAAGATCGGCTGACCGTCGGCGCCGACCGCGTCGAGCGCCTGGCGGGTGGCAGCCTCGAAGAAGTGGATGATCCCCGGGGGCTCCCCGCTGTCGACGGCGAGAACGGCGGCGTCGAACACGTCGTTGTACGACGCGAACGATGTCACCTCGATGTTGTACTCGGGGTACTTGGCGTTGAACTCGGCCGCCCTCTCCTTGGTGAAGCCGAGACGTGCCTCGTCGGAGAAGGCCACCCAGAAACCGATCGTGGTGACCTCACCGTCTGCACCGTCTGCGGCACCGGCGTCGGCGGGGGCATCGGCGGGCGCTTCCGTACCCTCGGTCGCGCCTCCCCCACATGCAGCGACCACCAGGCCGAGCGCGGCGAACAGGCTGAACAGCCTCAATCTGGATCTCATCGGAATCGTCCTTCCTTTGACGGAACCCCGCCGATGGGAGCCCAAGCCCCCATGCCGGGCCGGGCGGTACCCTACGGGAGCAGGGCCCCGCGCGCCAACGGTTTTCCTCGTCGAACGGTCTCCGAGCGCTCGGAGGGTCGCATGAGTCAGGCCGATGGGAGGGTGACCGCCCGATGGGTCTCGCGCATGCGGAGAGCGACCACCAGGCCCGACGCCGCGGTGAGAAGGGCCACGGTCCAGATGGCGGCTCGAGAACTCACCAGGTCGGCGATGATCCCGGTGAGCAGCGCTCCGACGGCAAACCCCGCGTCCCGCCACAGTCGGTACACGCCGACCGCCGACGCCCGCCACAGCGGGTGGGCGACGTCCCCGACGGCGGCGAGGAGGGTCGGGTAGACGAGGGCGGTGCCGACACCGAGGAGCGCCATGGCCGCCACCCAGACCAGGAAGGTCCCACCTGCTGCGACGAGTCCGATCGCGACCGCCTGGGTCCACATGCCGGCGACGATGAGGGGCTTGCGCCCCACCCGATCCGACCAGGCACCGGTGACGAGCTGGCCGAGGCCCCACACCGCCGGGTAGATGGCCGCCAGCACCCCGATCCGCGAGATGGAGAGTCCGGCGGCGGTGAAGACCAACGGCAGCAACCCCCAGGCCATGCCATCGTTGAGATTGTTGACCAAGCCTGCCTGGCTGGCGGCCGACAACGAGGGTTCCCGCAGGCTCGTCTCGACGAACACCTGACGCGTCGTCAGGCCGTCACCGAACCCCCCGGCGGGCTCGTGACCGGCGGCTTCATGGTGAGCATGCCCTCGGGTCTCCCGCACGACGAGCGTTGACAGCCCGAGTCCGAGGGCGACATAGGCGATCCCGAGGAAGAAGGGTTCGGGCCTGAGGCCGTACCGGGCGGCGATGAACCCCGTTGCCAGCGCGGTCAACGACACGGCGAGATAGCCGGCGGCTTCGTTCAGGCCCATGGCGAGACCTCGCTGACGGGGTCCCGCCAGGTCGATCTTCATGATGACGGTCGTGGACCATGTGAGGCCCTGGCTGATCCCCAACAGGACGTTGGCGAACACGACCCAGCTCCACGTCGGAGCCCAGATCAGGAGCAGCGGCACCGGGATCGCCACCAGCCAGCCGACGACGAGGACCGGCTTGCGTCCGAATCTGTCCGACAGGGTGCCGGCGAAGAAGTTGGTGGCCGCTTTGACCAGCCCGAACGCCGCGATGAAGGTCAAGGCCACGGTGATGCCCGACAGGCCGAACTCCTCCTCGGCCAGGAGGGAGACCACGGTGCGTTCCTGACCGAGAACACCCCCCACCAGGGCATTGACCCCGACGAGGAGACCGAACTGGGCGAGGTTGGCCCTGAGGCCGAGGCGCACCGGAGATGGGAGCGTCATCGGCGGACTCCGGCGAGCGCGGCACCGATCTCCGCCGGACCTCCGGTGGTGACCGTCACCCCGCTGATGCCGTGCCGGAGCAGCAGGCTCGCCGCCGTCATGGCCCGCTGCCCGTGTCCGCAATGCACCTGCGCACCCCGCGGCAGGTCCGGGGCGCCGGCGACGAGCTCACCGAGCTCGACGTTGATCGCCCCCGGCACGTGGTCGACGGCGAACTCGGACGCCTGACGGACATCGATGAGGGGAAGGTCCCGTGTGATCTCCCGGGCCGAGACCAGGGGGATCTCGGAGGTGTGGAACCCGGCAGCCCGCCACGCCTCGATCCCTCCGACGAGCACCCCCCGCGGCGGCTCGAAACCCACGTTGAGCATCTGCCAGACGAGACCGATCAGGTCCTGGCCGGGATCCACCACGACGACGACCGAGCGCCCGGGATCCGCCAACCACCCCAACCAGGTACCGAACTGGTCCCGCAGCTCGATCGAGAGCGAGCCCGGAATGTGACCGGCGGCGAACCGGTCGATCGGCCGGGCGTCGACGACAAGCGCGCCCCGGTCACGAAGCGAGGCGACGTCGTGAGGCGACAGCCGATCCGGGAGGGGAGGCTCGACGCCATAGACGGCCGGACCCGACCGGTTCAGCTCCCGCATGCGAAGAAAGTACGCCGGGTACGAGCCCAGCCCGCCCAGCAGCATCGCCACGAACTCGTCTTCGGTCTCGACCTGCAGCAGCGGGTTGGTTCGACGTTCCCGACCGATGGTGGTGATGCGCTGGACGCCCGGGCCCGCCGAGCAGAAAGACCCGGACCCGTGGGTCGGGTACACGGGGAGGTGGTCGGGGAGGACGAGGAGCCGTTCGCGAATCGAGCGGTAGGCGGATCGCGCCAGCGGCTCGGTGAGCTCCGGTGACAGCAGGTCGGTACGGGCGACGCCCCCCGCCATGAGGGTTCCCCCGGAGAAGAGGGCGAGAGGCTCGTCGCCGTCTTCCAGGACATACCCGAGGTGTTCGGGGGTGTGCCCCGGCGTTGCGATGGCCCGGAGCGTCAAGCCGCCCAGGTCGACGTCATCTCCGTCTTCGACGGGCCGGTGCTCGAACGAAAGGTCACTGCCGACGGGAGCCAACAGGGTCGCTCCGGCGGCCGCGAGCTCTCGGCTGCCGGAGACGAAGTCGGCGTGGAGATGGGTCTCGGCGGCGAACCGAGGCGTCAGACCCCTCCGCTCCATCTCCCACAGGTAGGGGCGGGGGTCGCGCTCAGGGTCGACGACGAGCGCGCTCCCATCGCCGAGGTCCACCACATAGCTGCTGTTGCCGAGCCCCGGGTCGACGATCGGGATGATCTCCACTGGACGCCTCCTCTATTCAAACAGTGATTTGAGGAGCTTAGGCGCGGCGCCCTGCAATATCAAGCGCTTCTTTGAATAGAAGGTATGCTGCGGTCGTGACCGCGACGATCGGACAACGACCCGCCAAGAACGCCCTCTTCGACGGCTTCGCCGCCGTCGCCCAGGCCCTCGCCAACGGACGCAGAGCCGAGATCGTCGAGCTGCTCTCCCAGGGAGAGCGCAGCGTCGAGAGCATCGCCGCCGCCATCGACCAGAGCGTCGCCAACACCTCCCACCATCTGCGCACCTTGGCCAGGGTCGGCCTGGTCACCACCCGTCGCGAAGGCACCCGCATCTTCTACCGGCTCGCCGACGAGCGGGTCTACGACCTGTGGGCCGCGCTCCGGGACGTCACCGCCCGCCACCTCGACGACCTCGACGCCCGAGCCGACGCCTACCTGGGCGATCGACGCAGCATCGCGACGATCAGCCGGGAGGCGCTGCAGGCCCGCCTGGGCCGAGACGACACCCTCCTCATCGACGTCCGCCCCCTCGTCGAGTACGAGGCGGGACACATCCCGGGGGCGATCCCCGTCCCCCCGGACCGCCTCGACGAACTCCTCGAGACCCTCCCGACGGACCGGGAGATCGTCGCCTACTGCCGAGGGCCCTACTGCGTCTACGCCGACCAGGCGGTCCGGCACCTGACGGCCCGGGGTCGGCGGGCCCTGCGCCTCGAAGACGGCTTCCCCGAGTGGCGGCGGCGGGGCGGACCCGTGGAGATCCGGGCCGATCAGCCCGCAGACCGGGGCCGACTCACCGGAAGAAACTGAGCGCCACGGTGTAGATGGCGGTGAGGGCGGTCATCGAACCGACGGTGGTCCCGACGTAGAACCGCTGCATCCGATCGATGCGCGCGCCCATCTGCTCGAATCGCCGATCGAACCGTTCCTCCATCCGGTCGAACCGCTGCTCCATCCGCGCGAAACGCTCATCGATCCGCTCGAACCGCTCGTCGATCTGGTCACC
>JALSJV010000152.1 GCA_026989215.1 Acidimicrobiia bacterium
GAACCGTCCCAGCAGACGCGCCGTCCCGAACATCCCGAGGAGCATCGCCCCGGCGGTGAGCACCGCCTCGGCGCCGTCCCAGCCCGCCAGCAGGAACTTGGCGAGGGCGGCCAGTGCCGCCGCCGGATGGATCGGCTCCGGGCTCCCCAGACCCGTGGGGTTCCACCCTCCCGCATAGGAGGCCAGCACCGCCGCGGGGTCGACGGGGAAGGGGAGGCTGAAGCCGACCGCGGGGAGCCTGCCGAACCAGACCGCCCGGGCCGCCAACCCGACGAAGAGCAGGGCGAGCAGGGCGGCCGCGAGGGGCCCCCGAGCGGTGGCGGCGGCAGGCTCGGCCAAGCCCGCCTCCGCCTCTTCGTCGATGATCGACCCGAACCGCTCATCGATCTCATCGGCGCGTTCCCGCCAGCGGACCGACCCGGAGACCTGATAGCGGAACAACTCCTCGTCGCCCACCATGCGGAGCGGCGCCAAGGACCGTCGCGCCGCCAGCGTCGAGGGAAGGTACACGACGTTCCAGAGGGTGGCGGCGATGAGCTGGCCCAGAGGTCGGGGGCGCCCGAGGGCGAGCTGGAAGATCGCGTCGGCCAGGTAGAGCAGGAACCCGACGGGGACGACCCAGGCGAGGGTCACGAGCCGGTAGGCCTTGAGCATCGCACGCATCCGGCCTGCCTGTTCCCGCCACGGCGCCACCCCCTCCCGGCAGCGACCCTCGTGGAGCACCTCCGAGGAGGGGGCCACCATGACCCGTCCCCCGGCGATCCGAGCCCGCTGGGAGAAGTCGATCCCGGCGGCGGTCGGGGCGAGGAGCTCGTCGGGCCCCTTGAGGCCTCGCAGGAGATCGCGTCGGACCAGCATCGAGACGCCGAGGACGAACGCCACGTCGCGGACGACGTCGTACTGCTGGAGGTCCATCTCGTCTTCGTCGAGGCCGGTGTAGGGCTCCCCGTAGACGTCGGTGGCGGCCCCGACCGATTCGAGGAGCTCCGCCCGGTCCGCCCTGAGCACCTTGGAGCCGACGACCGAGGCCTCGTTGCGCTCCAGCTCGGCGACGAGGGCCCCAAGGGCGTCGGGTCGAGGGCGGGCGTCTCCATGGACGACCCAGACGAGGTCCGTGTCCGGTCCGAGGGTGGCGATGAACCGCCGCAGCGTCGGTGCCGAGTCGAGCCCTTCGGCTTCCCCACCGATGACGACGATCCGAGCGACCTCGTAGACTTGCCCGGTGACCGCAGCGACGGTGTCGGAGACGTCGACGCCGTCGAGCGCCAGCACCGCGGCGACGACGGTCGGCCTCGGGTCTCCGGGCTCGGCCGGATCGGTGGTGGGGGCGGGAACCATGCGGCGGCACATTGTGGAGCCGAGAAGCGGCCACTGCAATCTCTGGAGGTCGGATGAGGATCGCGATGCTGTCGGGAGGAGTCGGTGGAGCCCGACTGGCGCGAGGTTTCGCCGCCCTCGACGAAGTCGAGCTCACGGTGATCGTGAACGTGGGTGACGACGAGCGGATCTACGGCCTCCACGTCGCCCCCGACCTCGACACCGTGGTCTACACACTCGCCGGCCTCGAAGGACCCGCCGGCTGGGGCATGGCCGGAGAGACCTGGAAGGTGATGCGAGCCCTGACCCGTTTCCCCATCGACACCACCTTCCGGCTCGGCGACACCGACCTCGCCACCAACCTCTTCCGTACCGACCGCCTCGATCGAGGCGTACCGCTGTCGACGGTCACCGCCGAGATCGCCGAGGCGTTCGGCGTCGAAGCCACGATCCTCCCCGCGACCGACGACCCTCTCCGCACGGTCGTCCGCACCGCCGACGCCGACTGGATCCCGTTCCAGGAGTATTTCGTGACCCGGCGCCACGCCGACACCGTCACCGACGTCCGGTTCGACGGCGCCGAGCGCGCCGTCGCCGCCCCCGGTGTCGTGGAGGCGATCGAAGAAGCCGACGCGGTCGTCATCGCCCCCTCGAACCCGGTGCTGTCCGTGTGGCCGATCCTGGCGGTCGCCGACATCGCCAAGGCGGTCGAGGCGGCCCCCCGCATCGTGGCGGTGAGTCCCCTGTTCGGCGGCGAAGCCCTGAAAGGTCCTGCCGCCGCCGTGCTCGCCTCCCTCGGATTCCCACCGGGGAACGCCGGGATCATCGCCGCCTACGACGGCCTGCTCACGGACCTGGTGGTGGACACCGGCGATGCGGACGATCGGAGGCTGGGCACGCCGACGCTGTCGATCAGGGTGACCGACACCCACATCGCGCGCCCCGAGGACTCCCAGGCCTTCGCCGAACGTCTGCTCCGATGGCTCTGACGATCATCCCCGTCCGCGGCGTCGGTGAGGTGAGTCCGGGCGACGACGTGGCAACCCTCCTGCTCGACGCCCTCCGACGCGACGACCTCTCCCTCGTCGACGGGGACGTCGTGGTCGTCACCCACAAGATCGTCTCGAAGGCGGAGGGGAGGATCGTGGAGCTCGCCGACGACGACCCCGATGCCCACCGGGCGGTCGTGGAACGGGAGGCCGCGGCCATCCTCCGACGGCGTGGACCGCTGACCATCACCAAGACCCGCCACGGGTTCATCTGTGCCAACGCGGGCGTGGATCGGTCCAACGCCGGGCCGGGCAGAGCCGTCCTTCTCCCCGTCGATCCCGACGCCTCGGCCCACCGGATCCGGCTCCGCATGGAGCGGACGACCGGGGTACGTCTGGCAGTCGTCGTGACCGACACGTTCGGGAGGCCGTGGCGCCGGGGACTGGTCGACGTCGCGATCGGCGTGTCGGGAATGGAGCCGCTCACCGACCTGAGGGGGACCACCGACACCCACGGGCGCGTGCTCGACGTCACCGAGGTCGCCGTCGCCGACGAGGTGGCGGCGGCCGCCGACCTGGTGATGGGGAAGGCGACGGGGATCCCGGCGGCGGTGGTACGAGGTCTCCACCTCGGCGTCGGCGAGGGACGCGCCACCGACCTCGTCCGGCCCGCCTCCGAGGACCTGTTCCGTTGACGCTC
>JALSJV010000153.1 GCA_026989215.1 Acidimicrobiia bacterium
CCGACCAGCTTGCCGTCCTCGGCGACGATGATGTGACCGCCGGACGCCAGCAGGCGGGCATCCTCGACGAACATCTGCGGACCGAAGGCGACGGGCGGCTGCATCACCTGGTAGACGCGGGTGGGGCTGTGGCGGACGACGATGGTTCCGTGGGGCGCCTTCGCCCGGATGCGGGCACCGGGTCCGAAGAACTGCCGCTGGAACCACGATCCACCGGGGGCGCCCACGACCAGGAGCGCCCCGGAAGGAAGGGAGTCGACCATCGACGCCGGGCTCGGTGCCTCCACCGCCTCGGTCGTGAGATGGGGCACCGAGGCGGCGATGTCGGCGAGGACCCGCTCGGCGTGCTCCCGCTCCTCGGGGCCGCGATGTCCGTACACCGCCCGCGCCGGCACCCCGAGGCGACGGGAGAGACGGTCGGCGACGGCGGCGGCCAGGTGGGAGTGGGGGCCGCCACCGACGGCGGCGACGACGCTCCGGGTCGCGTCCGGGTCGAACCCGTCGGGGACCGCCACGCTGCACACGTCCAACGACCCGAGATGTCGGGTCACCACCAGCGTGGCCCGGCTCTCGATGCAGGTCGCGACGATGTCGGGCCCGGCCGGCGTCGCCTCGGAACCGCCGAGGATCTCGGCGAGGGCCTTGCATTCGGGTCCCTTGGTCCAGACGACGCGGGGATCGAACGCCGGACGGTCGGGCCGGTCGGGTGTCTCGGGCGGGCGGGGGCGCGTGTCCGGGGTCATTCTGTCTCCCGTGGTGGGGGTGCCGAGGCGGGGGGCCGGAGGGCTCGAGGCGGGCCTACGGCGACGTCGTGGGCCGGCGTGGTGGGGACGCCTGACACACACACGACACTAATGTCATGTTTTCGGTATCGTCAATCGAGGATCGGATGGCAGACGAGACGCCACAGCCCACGGCAGAGCGACGTCCCAAGGGGTGGACCTTCCTCACCAACCACGCCCGTGTGCTGATCGGGATCGCCGAAGAGCCCGGGATCAGGATTCGAGATCTCGCAGCCCGCATCGGGATCACCGAGCGCGCCACACAGCGGATCGTCGCCGAGCTGGAGGAGGCCGGCTACCTCAGTCATGTGAAGGAGGGCCGCCGCAACCGGTATCTCCTCCGGCCCGACGCCCGGCTTCGGCATCCCCTCGAGCGTGACATCGAGATCGGGCGGTTCCTCGACCTGTTCGTGGGTCGGACCTCCTCGGCCTGAGCTCCCGACGCCGACCCGGTTCGGTCCGTGGTCCGCCCGCCGGGTCGGCCGATGAAACGTTGGCGGCGCTTTGGGCGGGAGCGGCATCGTGGGTGTCGAGCATCCGGAGGTGACACCCATGAAACCGAGCATCCTTCTCGTCGTCCTCGCCCTGGTGGTAGCCGCCTGTGGTGGTGGGGCGACCCCGGGGGGCGACGAGCCCCCGGCCGCCGACGGCGCCGCGGACGTGAGCGAGCCCGCCGACGGCGGGAGCTCACCGAGCGACGGTGAGCGGCGATCGGGCGCCGACGTCGACGGCCCGTCGATCTGGGTGGTCGGCAACGAAGGCTTCACGATGCTCCGCTACACACCCGACCTGAAGCTGGCCGACCGCAGCGACGAGTTCCTGGGCGACCTCGAGATGGGTCTCACCGTGGGTTTCGTCTCCCTGGCCGGTGATCTCTGGTTCACCTACCAGGACGAGCTGGCGGACCGTCTCGTGAGGGTCGACACCGGCGACTACGAGATCACCTCGACGGTGGATCTTCCCACCTACCCGCTGTTCGTCACCAGGGGTCGCGACCGACTGTGGGTGACCTACGACGACGAACCGACGGTCACCCGTATCGCCGCCGACGGTACCGCCGCGGCGATCTCCACCGGATCCGAGGTGCTGCCGACGAAGGTGATCGAGACCGGGAGCGGCGTCTGGCTCCTCGACGCCCTCGAGAACCGGATGTACCGGATGGACCCGGAGACCGGCTCCCTCGACCTGGCGATCGAGGGCCTCGCCACCGCCAGGATCCTCGGATCCGCCGCGGTGGGGGACGCCATCTGGACGACGGTGGAGGACCCGATCGATTTCCTGCTGCGGCTCCGGCCGGAGGAGGGGATCTCGGACAGGATCTGGTGTGAGGACGCGAGCGGCACCTGCGACGCGTATCCGGACGAGCTGTTCGCCACCGCCGAGCTGGAAGGCGGGGCGTTCTTCGCCCTCGACATCGTCGAGATCGACGGCATGGTCTACGTGGCGGGCGGCAGCCCCGATTTCTTCTACGACACCCTGCCTCTCTACGAGATCGACCCCGAGAGCCTCCAGATCGTGAACCGGCTCGACCTCGAGCCCATCGCGGGGATGGTCGAGCTCGGTGGCGACCTGTTCGTCGTGGTCTCGACCAACGCCGACGAGACCGCCTGCGGGCGGGTCTACCGCATCGATCCGTCCAGCCTCGACGTGGTCGATCAGGTCGATCTCCCCGACGACGTCTGCCCCAACGGTCTCGACGTGGGCTGATCGTCCGTCCCTGCGGGATGCCCGGGATCCGGCTCGAGGGTCCCGGGCACGGGGACGCCCGGCGGTTCTCATCGGGCCCTCATCGTGGCCTCACCGTGGATTCATCGGCGCCTCCGAACCTCTCCTCATGCTGACGAGACGGATCGGAATCCCCTTCCTGGCCTTCGCGTTGGCCGTGGCGGCCTGCGCTCCGGCGGAGACGGTCGACGACGGTGCCGTGCCCTCCCCGACGGGCGGTGGTGACCCCGGGCGAGTGGTGCCCTCCGACGCGCTCCGGTTCTCGTGGGACCTCGCCGAGCCCGGAGGACGTCGCAGCGTCGACCTCCCTCCCGGTCCAACCCGCGTCGGCCTGGTCGCCTCGGCCCCGGGGCGGGGTGCGGTGGGGCTGCTCGCCGTCGACCGTCTCGTCGAACCCACCCTCGACGGCGTCAGGGTGGTGCAGGTCCTGGTACCGGGGGCGACGGCGACGGTGATTCCCGACGGCACCGTCCGGTTCGTGTACCGGGACGGCTTCGACCCCGAATGGCGGGGCCGCCTTCCCCGCTGGGAGGAGGTGGAACTCGACGAGGGGCCGGTCGAGATCGACCGCCTCGCCGACGACGACGCACCCGCCAAGGTGGCGACCGTCGCCCGCGGCGACGAGATGCTGTTCCTCCGGGACGACGAAGGACGGACCGCCTTCTACTTCTCGGGCGAGCTCCGCTACTGCTTCGAGTTCGGACGCCCCCTCCGATCGCTGAGCCTCTCCGACGGCGAGGTCGACACCGTCGTGGAGGTGGCGCCGGGGTTCTCGGTCCGGGTGTCGGAGGATGGTTCGGACTGGACGACGGTGTGGACCGCCGAGGTGGAGGGGACGGTCGCTCCCCGGGTGGAGCTCCCCGCCGCGCTGGTGGGGGCGTCGAGGCTCTGTGTCGCCTTCGACGGCGGTCCCGACGTCTTCTCCCGGATCGAGGAGTTGGCGCTCGTCGCCGAGCTGGACGGCACCGACCTCGTGGGGCTCACCCGACACCCCGCCGGGGACGTCACCGTCGCCTACGACGGAGGTCCCGGTCGGGCGCTGCTGTTCTGGGAGAGCCCCCAGCTCGCCCTCGCCGCCGAGGCGTCGCCCACACCGTCGGAACCCCAGGTGACCTTCGACGCCGAAGCGCTCGTCGTCGCCCTCCCGAACGGGGCCTCGGTGACCTTCGGGATCGACGATCGTGGCGTCCCGGTCACCCTGACGGGCATCCTCGTCGATGGCGTCGTGGTCGCCGAAGCGGCCCCGGACGCCGACTCCCCACCCCTCGCCATCACCCTCCTGGAGGGCGATCCGCCGCCAGGAGAGCCCTTCGACTGGGTTCGGTACCGCCAGGAGTTCTTCCGGACCGGTCGGTGGACACCGCGGGGGCGTCGGGCTCGCCGAACGGTGGACCTCTCGGCGGCGACCTTCGAAGGGGTGGAGGTCGTGGGGGAGCGGGTCGTGCTCACCTGGAACCTCGACTCGGGGGAGCGCCTCTCCTGGTCCCTCGCCGGCTCCGATGGTCGCCTGGCCGGGGCACCGGTCGCCGGGGTGGAGATGGCATGGCGGGTCACCGGAGACGGCGTCGTGGAGTCGGTGACCGTCGACATCCCGGTCCTGGTCGGCTTCGGCGACCGTGAGATCGGCCAATACTTCCGGCGGCTCGTCGAGGATCGGGCCGAGCTGTCCGGCGCCCCCAGACGGCCCGAGGTCGTCTGGTTCGGGGAGAGCCAGTCGTTCCTGTTCGTGACGGGTCCGGGTCGCACGATGGTGGCGTCGTTCGAGGAGCCCACCTGGGCCCGGGTCGCGGTGCGGCGGGAGCGCGGTCGAGACCGGTACCGGTTCGTGATCCCGGTCGGTTCCGGCGAGACCTCGGCGCTCCGCTGGTGGGTCGCCGACCGTGGGGCGGCCGACCGCTGGGCCGCCGCCGACCTGTGGGCCGCGGTCTACGACGACCTGCGTCTCGCCTACCTCTCCGCCGCCGGGATCCTCGACGGTCGTCCCCTGCCGACCCTCGTGTGGAACCAGCCCTCCGAAGACGAGTTCCTGGCCGATCTGGAGACCTTCGTCGCCACCGGCAGCTCTCCGGAGGTGGGCTGGTTCGAGCGCTTCGTCGATCGGCTCGACGACGTCGCCGACGCCGGGATCGCCAACGTGATCATCCAGGCGCCGTGGATCAGCGACGCCGAAGATCCGGAGATGATCTCCTCCCTCCACGCTCCCCGCTCCCTCACCGTCTCCGAGATGTTCGGCGGCGTCGACGGCCTCGCCCGGCTGGTGGAAGAGGCCCACGCCCGGGGGATCTCGGTCACCCTGTGGTATCCGAGTTCGTACTCGATCCGCTCACCCCTGTTCGAGAAGCGCCCCGACTGGGTCGTGTGGACACGGGACGGGCTCCCCGACGACGGAGGCTGGGGCGATGTCCTCGTCATCGAGAAGGGAGACGAATACCGGCGGTACGTGACCGATCGGCTTCGGACACTCCGGACGACGGTGCCCTTCGACGGGGTGTGGATGGACTCGTGGGCGGGCATCGCCGTGGCCACCGACTACTCGGAGCCTCGACCCTCCCCGAGCCTCGACGAGGCCATCGCCCTCCAACGGGCCTTCACCGAGATGGGCCTCACCCAGATCGTGATCGAGGGTCTGGGACCGCTGGGACGTCCCGACGCCTACGGCGACTACGAGAGCTACTCCGGCGGACCCGACCCGAATCCCGAACAGGCCGCCGAGATGGAGCGGCTCCGCGGACGTGAATATCTCCTCTTCCGGATCGGTGCCGGGGTGTATCTCGACCTGGACGTGTACGAGCGGGCGCTGGCCGCCGGAGGCCTGGTCAACGTCGCCAACCTGGACGAGGTGGAGGCCCTCGGCGCCGACCGGGAGCGGCTCCGCCGACTCAACCAGGACTATCTCGAGGTGAGGGATCTGATGGATCGCCGTCGGCTGCTGGTCGTCGACGGTCGCTGGGTCGGGGTGGCGTGGACGTCGACGGAGAGCTCGGAGACGGTGATCTTCGCCTTCGAGGACTTCATCCAGGAACTCGACGGGACGGTCTCCGTCACCGACGTCACCGCCGAGACCCGGCTCGAGGCGAGCGAGGTCCTGGAGGTGGAGGCCCACCACGTCTACGTGTTGTCGTCGTGACTCAGCTCCGGCCGAGCCGCCGGATCGCGTCGACGAGACGGCGGATGTCGTCCTCGTCGTTGTAGAAGTGGGTGGAGACACGGAGCCCACCGATCCCCGCCGTGTACCGGATCGAGACGAGGATGCGCTCGTCGAGGAGGCGTCGGAGGAGTCCCTCGTCGGCTTCGGGGGTGTCGTACCACCGGAAGACGGTGATCCCCGAGCGTGCCGATGGGGAGGGGTCGCCGATCAGGCGGGCTCCGGCGGCGCGGAGCTCGTCGCGGAGGAGGTCGGTGAGCCGCCGGATGTGTGCCTCGACGACGTCGGGTCCGAGGTCGTTGATCATCCCCACCGACGTCCCGAGACCGACCGCCCCCGGATAGTTGGAGGTGCCGCCGATCTCGAAGGTGCGGGCGGTGCGGGGGAAGCGGTAGTCACGGAAGGGGGTGATCGAGGGGGTCCCGAAATAGCGGGGCCATCCCCCGTCCGGCTCCTCCAGGGAGAGGTATCCGTAGGTGGGGGGCTCCAGCTCGGCGAGGACCCGGTCGGAGACGGCGAGGAAGCCGCAGCCGAAGGGGGCGTTCAGCCACTTGTGGCCTCCGGCGACGACGAAGTCGGCGGGTCGCTCACCCAGGTCCACCCGCAGGGCACCGACCTCCTGGATGACGTCGGCGACCAGCCAGATGTCCCGGTCGCGGCACAGCTCGGCCAAGCCCGCCACGTCGATCCGGTATCCGCTCGACCACTGCACGGTGGAGCAGCAGATCACCCGGGTGCGTGGTGTCAGCGCCGCGTGGAACGCCTCGAGGGGGAGGGCGCCGTCTCGGGAGGTGACCGGGGAGACGACGATGCCGTCCCGCTCTGCCCGCTTGACCCAGGGGATCGCCACCTGGAGGAACTCGGTGTCGGGGATGAGGACCTCGTCGCCCGGTCGGAGAGGGATGGTGACGGCGGCGATCCCGAGGCCGTGGGTCGTGCTCTCGACGAGCGCGACGTGGTCCTCGGCGACCGAGAGCAGCCGGGCGACCTCACCCCGGACCCGAGCGCGCTGTTCGTCCATGGCGACGTGATGGGCCGACGCGTCCCGCTCGTCGCAGCGGAGCGTCCCCGCGACGAAGCGGGAGATGGCGTCACGGGCCTGGATGGGAGCCAGTCCCACACAGGCCGCGTCCAGGAACGTCGTGTCCTCGAGGCCGGGAAACCAGCTCCGGACGGTGGTCGGGATGCGACGGTCGGTGGTGGGCACGGTCCTCCTGTCCACCCCGTCTCCGTTCCCGATGCTAGGCGACCCGGCTCTCCCTCCCGACATCCGCAGCGCCTCCACCGTTCCGGGCGCCGCCGGAGCGCCGCAGGTCAACCCCGGTGGAACGGGGGCCCTTGGAGGAGGGGGAGCATCACCTTCTCGAAGGGGACGTCGAGGGCGGTGGCGACCGTCGAGGTGTATTTGAGGAGGGCGACGGTGGTGACGATCTCGACGATCTCCGCATCCGACCACCCGTGCCGTCGGAGGTCGTCGCACAGCTCGTCGGTGACGGCGGCAGGGCGAGCCGCCACCACCCGGGCGAAGTCGAGGGCGGCGTTGTGGCGCTCGTCGAGGCGTGTACTGGGCCGCCCCTCGACGATGTCGGCACAATCCTCGGGGCTCCATCCGAAACGGAACAGATACAGCATGTGGGCGGCGGTGCAGTAGTCGCATTCGCCGGCGGCGGCGGTGACCACGAAGATCGCCCGTTTCATCTCCTCGGAGAGTCGGCCCTCCTTCATGGTGGCGAGGCTCAGATCCCAGAGGGCGTTCATCGTCTCGGGGAGGGGCGCCAGGGCCTGCTGCAGGGTGGGCACCATGCCGTAGTAGGCGCGCACCCGTTCGAAGGCGTCCTTGGTGCGGCCCTCGGCCGTCGCGGGATCGTGCAGGGGGACGCGGGACATGATCCTCTCCTCGGTCGGTGTGTGGCCTCCGAGGGTAGAGCCGGGCGAGACCGGCGTCGTCACTCTGCTTCGGGTAGATCGATGGTGAAGAACCCGGCGGTCGCCGAGGCGAGGAGTCGACCCTCGCCGTCGCGGATCTCCCCGGTGAGGGTGAGCAGTCGGCGGCCCCGGTGGACGATCCGGGCGGTCGCCTCCACCGGCCCCGCCGTCACCGGCCGGTGGAACCGGATGTGGAGATCGACCGTCGTGCAGCCTTCACCGGGGGGGAGGGCGGCGACCGTGGCGTGGCCCATCACCGTGTCGACGAGGGCGAAGAGCACGGCTCCGTGGACGAACCCGTTGGGGTTCAGGTGGTGGGGGCCGACCTGGATGCGTCCCCGGGCCTCACCGTCGGGCGTCGTCTCCAGGGCGAGACCGAGAAAGTCGGCGAGGGGGAAGCTCGGGGGGAGGTCCGGTGTCACGGGGGCGAGGATAGGGCCGGGGTCGGGCACCTCCGAGGAGGCGTCCAGTTGCGCCTCGTGTGTGATCTTTGATACTTTATGACACGATCCCGGCACCACGGGGTCGGGCGACCCGGAGGAGAGCATGAGGAAACGATCGAGACTGACCCTGCTGATCGGCGTCTTCGCCCTGGTGGTGGCCGCCTGCGGTGGCGCCGAGACGGCCGAGACGACGACCACCACCTCGGCCACCACGACCACGACCAAGGCGACGACCACCACCACCGGAGGGGAGACCACCGCCCCGGCCGAGGCCGAGCCGATCCTCATCGGCGCCACCATCGACCTGACGAGCTTCATGTCTCCCTTCGACGCCCCGGCGTCCCTGGCGGCGCAGATCCTCATCGACGAGATCAACGCCGCCGGCGGAGCAGCCGGTCGGCCCCTCGCCTTCGAGGCGATCGACACCCAGGTCGACGCCGAGCAGTACAAGGCGGGAGCCATCGAGCACATCCAGAACGGCGCGTCGATCCTCTGGGTGACCTGCGACGTCGACTTCTCGACGCCCGCGATCCAAGAGGGACTCAACGCCGGCATCCTGACGGTGGCGCCCTGCATCGGCACCGACCAGATGGGTCCGAAGCGCTTCGGCGAGGCGGGACGCATCGCCTTCAGCTTCGGCAACATGGCCCAGGACGAGGGCGCGGCGATGGCCGAGTTCGCCATCGACCAGGGCTGGATGCGTGCGGCCATCGCCCGTGACAACCTGATCGTCTACTTCCAGAACGTCGTCGACGCCTTCAAGGTCCGGTACGAGGAGCTGGGCGGCGAGATCGTCCTCGAGGAGAACTGGACGAACGGCGACGGCACCATCGGCAACGTGGCCACCTCCCTGGCCAACGCCGACATCGACGTCGTCGCCTTCTCGACGGGGTTCGACGATCTGCCGGGTCTCGTCACCGGGGTGCGGAGCCTCGGCTCGGAGGTGCCGATGATCTGCTCGTGGGCCTGTGACGGTGCCTTCTGGGTGCCCGAGGGCCTCAACGAGTTCTACTACGTCACCTACGCCTCGGTGTTCGGGGACGACCCGTCGGCCGAGATCAACGATCTCATCGCCAAGATGGAGGCCGCCGGGTCCAAGCCGACCACCGGCGGGTTCGTCGGCGGCGCCGACGCCGTCAAGGTGCTGGCGGCGGCGATCGACGCCACCGGCGGGACCGATGCCCAGGCCCTCGCCGACTTCCTGGAGAACATGACCGACTTCCCAGGCGTCGCCGGGCCGATCTCCCTCTCGGCCGAGAACCACACGGTGTTCGGGCGCCCCTACCGGGTGATCAAGATCACGGACGGGAAGCACGCGGTCGTGGACGTCCGGTCGGCGACGTCACCGGCCGACATCGGCTGAGACCCGACCCGATGACCGACCGTCGTCGTACGGAACGGCCCGCAGATCTGCTGCGGGCCGTTTCCGTGACCCGGGCCTTCGAGGGCGTCGTCGCCCTCCGGGGAGTCGATCTGGAGCTCCGGCGTCACGAGGTGCTGGGGCTCATCGGCCCCAACGGGGCGGGAAAGTCGACGCTCGTCAACGTGCTCACCGGTTTCGACGCCCCCACCGAGGGCAGGGTCCGTCTCGGCGACGTGGACATCACCGACTGGCCCGCCTACCGGCGGGGGCGCTCCGGCCTCACCCGCACCTTCCAGCACGCCCACGCCTTCGGGGGGCTGTCGGTGAGGGAGAACATCGAGGTGAGCGCCCTGGGGGTGGGCGCCACCCCCGCCGAGGCCCGTCGTCGAGCCGACGAATTGATGGAGATGCTGGGTCTCGCCGACCTCGAGGAGGTCCCGGCGTCGACGCTTCCGCACGGCGAAGAACGCAAGCTGGGCGTGGCGCGGGCGTTGGCGACCGATCCGGTGTTCGTGCTCCTCGACGAGCCGGCCGCCGGTCTCAACGAGGCGGAGGTGGAGCCCTTCGCCGAGGTGGTGCGGTCGGTGCGGGACGACCATGATGCGGGGGTGCTGTTGATCGACCACAACTTCTCGTTCATCACCGCCGTGTGTGACCGGGTGCAGGTGCTCGACGAAGGGGTGACGATCGCCATCGGCTCACCCGAGGAGATCAGGCGTCACCCCAGGGTCGCCTCGGCCTATCTCGGGCGGGGCGATGGCTGAGGTGCTCCTCCGCGTCGACGGGCTCTCGGTTCGATACGGGGCGGTGTCGGCCGTCGAGGAGGTCGGGTTCGGCGTCGACGGCGGCGAGGTGGTCGGGCTCGTCGGGGCCAACGGAGCGGGAAAATCCTCCACCCTGTTGGCCATCACCGGGGTCGTCAGACCTCAAGCGGGTGACGTCCGGCTCGGCGGGGAGTCGATCGTCGGGTGGTCGACCGAGCGGATCGCCCGAGCCGGGATCGCCCTCGTTCCGGAGGGGCGACACGTCTTCTCGTCG
This sequence comes from Acidimicrobiia bacterium, assembly GCA_026989215.1. Lineage (GTDB taxonomy): Bacteria > Actinomycetota > Acidimicrobiia > Spongiisociales > ZC4RG35 > S012-128. Next base: position 10,423 of record JALSJV010000153.1, read on the forward strand.
TTCACGGTGGAGGAGAACCTCCGACTCGGTCTGCTCGGGCGGGCCGACCCGGCCGGGGCCGAGGACGACCTCGCCTGGGTCCGAGAGCTCTTCCCCGTGGTCGCCGAGCGGGCCGACGAGTTCGCCGGCCACCTCTCCGGGGGGCAGCAGCAGATGCTCGTCATCGCCAGGGCGCTGCTGTCCCGACCTCGGGTCCTGCTCCTCGACGAGCCCTCGCTGGGACTGGCCCCCTCCGTGGTCGAGACCGTCTTCTCCGCCCTCGAGCAGGTGCGGGAGCGAGGGGTGGCGATCCTCCTCGTCGAACAGCGAGCCCACGTGGCCGTCGCCTTCGCCGACCGGACCCACGTGATGCGCAGCGGACGGCTGGTGATGACCCTGGATCGGGGTCATCGGATCGACGTCGACGAGATGGCGGAGGCCTACTTCGGATGATCTACCTGCAGGCCTTCGTCGACGCGGTCGCCCTCGGCACCCTGTTCGCCCTGGTGGCGATGGGGATCGGTCTCGTCTTCGGCGTGATCCGTCTCGTCAACTTCGCCCACGGTGAACTGCTCACCGCCGGGGCCTACGCCCTGTTGTTCACCAAGGGCATGCCCCTGCCGGTGCGGATCGTCGTCTCCCTGGCCGTCGTCGTCGCCCTCTCGGCGCTCATGGAGTTCATCTACCGGCCGCTGCGCACGGTGTCCCCGGCGACGGTGCTCATCGCGACCTTCGCCGTGAGCTTCCTCCTCCAGAACGCCGCCCTCCTCGCCTTCGGTACCCAGGGCGAGAACGTCGAGTTCCTCACCGAGCTCAACACGGCCTTCGTCGTGGGAGGTCTGCGGATCCGTTGGATCACCGTCGTCGGGCTGGTGGTCGGGGGGTTGACGCTGGCGGCCACCGGATGGGTGCTGCGACGCACCGACGCCGGGCTGCAGATGCGGGCGGCGGCGGCCGACGTCCAGATGGCCCGCCTGCTCGGCGTCCCCGTCCGGCGGGTCGTGGTGATGGCGTTCCTGGTCGCCGGGCTCCTCGCCGGGATCGTCACCCTGGTGCTCGCCGTGCAACGGCCCCTCATCACCCCGACGTTCGGATTCCAGGTCATGATCCCCGCCCTCGTCGGCGTCGTCGTCGGTGGGCTGGACCGTCTCGTCCCGGCGGCTCTGGGCGGGTTCGCCGTCGGGTTCGCCACCGTGATGCTGTCGAGCATCCTCCCCGGCGCCCAGCGGGTGTTCCTCAACACGGTGCTGTTCGTGCTGGTGATCACGATCCTGCTGCTGAAACCCGACGGACTCTTCGTGGGGCGTCGCCGGGCCGTGGAGCGGGTATGAGGCGACGACTCGCCGTCTGGCATCTGCTCGGACCGTCGCTGCTGGTCGTCGCGGTCGCCGCCGTCGGGACGACGACCTCCCCGACGATCCAGTTCCAGGTACGTTCGGTGCTCGTCACCGCCGCCATCGTGGTCTCGCTCTACGTCTTCGTCGGGAACTCGGGGGTGATCTCCTTCGGTCATGTCAGCTTCGTGGCGGTGGGCGCCTTCGCCGCCGGAATCGCCAGCGCCCCCGCCGAGGTGAAGCCGTCGACCTTCCCCAAGATGCTGCCCTTCCTCGCCAACCTGGAGATCGGCAACGTCGAGTCACTGCTCCTCGCGGCGCTGGTCGGGGCCATCTACGCGTTCTGGGTGGGGATCCCCCTCATGCGGCTGTCCGGGCTCTCGGCGGGGATCGCCACCTTCGCCGTTCTCATCATCACCCACAACGTGATCCGCAACTGGGAGGCGATCGGTCCGGGGGCGAAGACCCTCGCCCTCGTGCCTCCCACCACCGGGTTCCTGCAGGCGACCGTCGGGCTCCTGATCGTGATGGCGATCGCCTACGGGTACCAGCGGAGCCGGTGGGGTCGTCGCCTGCGCGCCACCAGAGAGGATCCCCTGGCGGCCCAGGCGTCGGGGATCGAGGTGCACCGGGAGCGACTGATCGCCTTCACCCTCTCCGGCGCCCTCGCCGGGTTCGCCGGCGGGTTGTTCGTCCACCTGTTGGGGAGCATCACCACCGAGCAGGTGTTCCTCGATCTCACCTTCGTCACCCTGGCGATGCTGGTCGTCGGGGGGATCGGTTCGATGTGGGGGGCGCTCATCGGAGCGCTCTTCATCGCCGGGCTGAACGCCTTCCTGGTCGAGTTGGAGAAGGGGGTCGTGCTCGGGGCCCGCGAGCTGGACCTTCCGTCGGGGACCCGTCTCCTCACCCTCGGGGTGATCATGTTCGTCGTCCTGGTGACCCGCCCGGAGGGACTCACCGGCGGGAGGGAGCTCTCGTGGCCGATCCGGCGGAGACGCCGGGTCTGACCGGGGTCTGACCGACCTCAGCGTCGGCGGGCGGCGAGGCGTCCGAGGCGGTGGGCGGTGCCGAGGAGCATGTGTCCCACCATCCACCCGGACCCCGCACCCACCCCGGCACCCGGCCAGGTGGCGGCGCCACACTGGTAGAGGCCGGGCACCGGGGTTCGGTGGCGGGTCCATCCTGGGAGGGGACGGAGGAAGAGGAATTGGAAGGGGTGGTGGCTCCCGGCGAGGGAGTCGCCGCCCACCAGGTTGGCGTCGGCACGCTCCAGATCGGCGGGGGAGAGGACGGCGTGGTCCAGGATCAGGTCGCGGATGCCGGGGGCGTAGCCGTCGAGCTTGTCGAAGACCCGCTCGGCGTAGGCTGCCGCCACGCTCGTGGTCCAGGTTCCGTCGGGGGCGTCGATCGCCCCGGCGGCGTCGCCTCGGATCCGGGCGGGGAGGGCCCGGACCTGGATCCAGAGGACGTGACGACCCTCGGGGGCCCGGGACGGGTCGACGACCGTGGGCTGGCCGACGACGAGGGTGGGGGAGTCGGGGAGATATCCGGAGACCGCCTGCACGTAGGTGCGGGACATGTCCTCCAGGTAGGGGCCGAGGTGGACGTAGGCGAAGGAGGCCGCCCGCTCGTCCCGCCACCGCGGCAGCTCGCGGAGCGCGGCGTGGATCATCATGGTCCCGGGGCCGTAGCGGTAGCGGGATGCGGCGTCGCGGATCCGAGGGTCGTCGGTGACCGCCGCCAGCCCGGTGGGGGTGAGGTCGGCGACGACGGCCCGGCGGGCTTCGATCTTCGTCCCGTCGGCGAGGACGACCCCGGTGGCGCGGCCTCCGGCCACCGTCACCTCTTCGACCCGCTGACCGAGGACGATCTCGCCGCCGAGCTCCTCCAACAACCCGACCATGGCGTCGATCATCCTCTGGGCTCCGCCACGACCCAGCACCATGCCGTTGGCGTGGGACGCCATGGACTCCAGGAACGGGAACAGGGCCCCTCCGGCGACGTCGGGGGCGAAGTCGAGATGCATGCCCCAGGAGGCGACGAGGGCCTGGACTTCGGGGGATTCGAAATGCTCCTCCACGAACTCGCGGGGTGAGGAGAGCACGAGCCGGGCGAGCTCGTAGGGCCAGGTCCGGCCGAGCGCCCGGACCCCCGACCAGAGCGTCTTGGCGGCGTCGACGGAGGGGAGGGGGGTTCCGAGCAGCGGGAACAGGTGGGGGGCGATGCGTTCGAACCAGGCGAACAGGGAGCTCCAGGCCTCGGCGTCGGCCGGGGAGACGGCGTCGATCATCCCCAGGGTCTCTTCACGGTCCGTGGTCACGCCGACGAACCGTCCGTCCGGGAAGGCCGAGGAGAAGGGGCGTGCGGTGGGGGCGAGGGCGAAGCCGTGGCGGGTGAGATCGTCGGCGAACTCGGCGTAGAACGCCGACCCGGCGAAGAGGTTGAGGTTGGTGGCGAAGAGGTCGTGGCGGTAGCCGGGGAGGGTGACCTCGGCGGTGCGGACGGCCCCGCCCGGTTCGTCGTTCGCCTCGACGACGCTGACCTCCCACCCGGCGCGGGCGAGGAGGATCGCCGCCGCCAATCCGTTGTGCCCGGCCCCGATGACCACCGCGTCCGGCATGGGTCACACCCTCCTCGTCCAGCCCGAACGCGACTTTATCATGTATCAAACCGGTGGTAGAGTCGAGCCACGCCGTAGGCCGGACGGGGCTCATCGCCGTCCGGCAGGACCGAAGGAGGGACGGACCCATGCCCGGGGAGAGGGAACCATGATCTTGGCACCCGTCGAGTACTGCCGACCCGACACCATCGACGAGGCGATCGAGGCGCTCAACTCGAGTCCCGACGCCCGAGCCCTCGCCGGCGGACAGAGCCTCATCAACGTCCTCAAGATGAGGGCCGCGGCCGTCGACCTCCTCGTGGACATCACCCGACTCGAGGAGCTCAAGGGCATCGTCCGCCACGACGACGGGAGCCTCGAGATCGGGGCCGGGGTCACCTACGCCGAGCTGGCGGAATCCGACCTCCTGGCGGGCGACCCCCGGGCGATCGCCCAGGTCGCGGCGGACACGGTCGACCCCCAGGTCCGACATCGGGGGACGATCGGAGGCAACGTCTGTCACGCCGACCCCATCAACAACTTCCCTCCGCTCATGGTCGCCCTCGGGGCGACCATGCACGTCCTCGGCCCGGACGGGGCGGCCCGCGACGTCTCCGCCGAGGAGTTCTTCACCGGGTTCTTCACCACCGCGGTGGAGGAGGGTGAGCTGTTGAAGAGCATCACCATTCCGGCGCTCTCCGACGGCGCCTCCGTCGGATACGTGGATCTGGAGATCGGAGAGGCCGCCGCCCGGGCGGTGGCGGTCGTCCGCACCGAGGACGACCAGATCGCCGAGGCCCGGCTCGTGATCGGCTGTCTCCCGATCCCCACCCGGCGCCCCGAGGTCGAACAGGCGCTGGTCGGCACCCCGGTCACCGAGGAGGCGGTCGCCGAAGCGACCGCGGGGGCCGCCGAAGGGGTGGAGCCCCTGAGCGACGCCGACGCCACCGCCGAGTACCGCAAGGCCGTCATCCCGGTCGTCGCCAAGCGGGCCGTGCTCGCCGCGGCGAAAGGAGGTCATCGTGGATAGGTCCGACACCTTCGACATCGAGTTCACGCTCAACGGAGAGACCGTCGTCGCCACCGTCCCGGCCCGGCGGCTCCTCATCCACTTCCTGCGAGACGACCTCGACCTCACCGGCCCGAAGATCGGCTGCGACACGGGGCACTGTGGCGCCTGCACCGTCCTCTACGACGGCCGCACCATCAAGTCGTGCATGATGCTGGCCGTCCAGGCCGACGGGGCCACCATCGAGACCGTCGAGGCGCTGGCCTCCGACGGCGAGATGACCCCCGTGCAGGAGGCCTTCCACGAGCACCACGCCCTCCAGTGCGGGTACTGCACGGCGGGGATGGTCATGAGCGCCACGTACCTGCTGGAGAAGAATCCGTCGCCGACCCCGGACGAGATCCGCGAAGGTCTGCGCGGCAATCTCTGCCGGTGCACCGGCTACGTCAACATCGTCGAGGCCGTCGCGGCCGCCGCAGGAAAGGAGACGAGCGAATGACCGCTCCCACCCGCGTCGAGACCCCCCGTTGGACCGGCCAGAACTACCCGCGCAAGGAGGACCGCAGGCTCCTCACCGGCCAAGGACGGTACGTGGACGACCGGGGGATGATCCGTCAGGGCTACGCCCATTTCGTCCGGTCGCCCTACGCCCATGCGCGGATCGTCTCCATCGACACCTCGAAGCTGGAGAACATGACCGGCGTGTACTGCACGCTGGTGGGCGAAGAGGTGAAGGAGATGAGCGACCCCCTGTTCCAGATCGCCCCACCCCCGGGCGGGAACATGGTCGAGTATCTGATGGCGGTCGACAAGGTCCGCTATCAGGGCGAGCCGGTGGCGGTCGTCCTGGCGGAGACCCGGGAACTCGCCCGGGACGCCGCCGACCTGATCGACGTCAGGTACGAGCCGCTGCCGCCGGTGGTGGACGCCATCGCCGCCCAGGAACCCGACGCTCCCATCCTCCACGACGAGGTCGGCACCAACGTCTCCTGGCAGGGCACCTACGAGTACGGCGACATCGACTGGGCCCTCGCCGAGGCGGACCACGTCGTCAAGATCGACAAGCTCCATTTCCACCGGTTCTCGTCGACACCGATCGAGTGCTTCGGTGTGGTGGTGAACTGGGACCGGGGCACCGACACCATCGAGGTGATCTCCAACAACCAGATGCCGATGTTCGGGGCGATGATGATCGCCCCCTCCCTGCGGATCGGGATCGACCGGTTCGAGTTCACCTCCCAGGACATCGGCGGCGGGTTCGGTATCAAGATCAACCTCTACAAGCAGACCGGAGTCCTGGCCCTGCTCTCCCGGAAGGCGGGCCGTCCGGTGAAATGGACCGAGACCCGCACCGAGCACCATCTCGACGGTGGCCACGGGAACGAGCGGTGGTTCCTGGACGTCGAGGTGCCGGTGATGGCAGACGGGACGATCCTCGGGGTGAAGGCCCGGGCGATCGACGACGCCGGCGCCTACCTCCACTACGAGCCCCTCGGGGCGGTGATCTGGTCGCAGGTGCTGCCGGGCTGCTACAAGATGCGCCACTTCCGGATCGACTACTCCCAGTCGCTCACCAACAAGTGCCCGACCGTGCCCAACCGCGGATATTCGCGGATGCAGCATCTGTGGATGCTGGAGCGGATCATCGACATCGTCGCCCACGAACTGGGCTTCGACCCGGTGGAGATCCGCAAGCGCAACTACGTCCAACCGGACGACTACCCGTACGAGACGCCGAACGGCTGCGTCTACGACTCGGGGAACCTGCCCCTGTCGCTCGACAAGGCCCTGGAGCTGATCGACTACCCGAAGTGGCGGGAGCGTCAGAAGGCCGCCGAGGGCACGACCAAGCGGATCGGCATCGGCATCGGATCGACCCTCGACTCCGGGACGAACAACTTCGGACAGTCCCGGATCATCAACCGGGAGCTGCCGTTCTCGGGGAACGGCGAGGCGGCGATCTGCAAGCTCGACCTGTACGGGGAGGTGAGCGTCGCCCTCGGTACGACGCCGCAGGGGCAAGGGCACGAGACCACCGCCGCCCAGGTGGTCGCGGACATCCTCGGCATCAGCCCCGAGGAGGTCACCGTCATCCCCGGCTTCGACCAGGCCCGGAACTCCTACGTCGGGTTCTCCGGCACCTACGCCAGCCAGTTCGCCGTCACCGGCATCAACGCGGTGATCGGTGCCGCCGAGAAGTTGAAGGCGGAGATGGTGGAGCTGGCGGCGATGGCCCTCGGCGCCTCGGAGGACGAGATCGAGCTCGCCGAAGGCCACGCCCGGGTCGTCGGCGACCCCGAGCGGGCGATTCCCTTCATCGGGTTGGCCAACATGATCTACACCAACAACGCCGAGCTCCCCACCGAGGTGGCGGAGCGGATCAGCTTGAACTGTCGACACGTCTACGTGCCGCCCTTCGATCCGCCGGACCCCGACCGCAAGTACGGCAACCTGACGCTGACCTACGCCAGCCAGATCCACGCCGCCGTGGTCGAGGTCGACACCGAGACGGGGAAGGTGGAGGTGTTGGACTACGCGGCGGTGGACGACTGCGGGGTGCGGATCAACCCCCAGATCGTCGAAGGGCAGGTTCACGGTGCCGCCGCCCACGGGATCGCCGCCGCCCTTCGGGAGGAGATGCGCTACGACGAGGACGGCCAGCTCCTCAACGCCAACTTCCTCTACTACCACGCGCCGTCGGCGGCGGAGATGCCCCACATCAAGACCGACTACGTCGAGTCGCCGTCGCCGTTCACCGGCACGGGCGCCAAGGGGATGGGTGAGGGCGGCGGAGCGCCGCTGCACGCCATCTGCTCGGCGATCCAGGATGCTCTGGGGAGCGACGTCCCGGTCGTGGCCGACTCCTTCAACCCGCCCGAGCGGGTCTACCGGCTGCTCCACGGCGAAGGTCTGGGCGCGGGCCGCGGCGTCGAGGTGGTCTCGAAGGAAGGTTCCTGAATGCCCAGCGCCGAGTTCTCCAGGGAGATCGACGTGAGCGCATCTCCCGAGAAGTGCTGGCCGGTGCTCATCGACGTCGACAAGGTGGCGAGCTGGGTGAGCATCGTCGGCGACGTCGAGGAGATCGAACACCTCTCCCGATACCGCACCGTCCTCCTCGATCGTTTCGGGCCCTTCAAGCTGAAGGCCGACGTCGACGTCGACGTGACCGACCTGGAGGAGGGCAGTCGGGTACGCTTCCACGCCTCTGGGACCGACCGCCAGGTCAACTCGACCATCGACGTGGAGGCGGAGCTGCGGCTCGAACCCCACGACGGAGGGACGCGGATCGTGGTCTCGGGCCGGTACTCGGTGATCGGGACCGTCGCCACCATGGGGGCGGGCACGATCCAGAAGAAGGCGGACACGATCCTGGAAGAGTTCTTCGGCGCCGCGGCGGCGGAGCTCGGAGCGCTCGTGTGAGACGGAGGAGACGGTATGTGTGACCTGTCGAACAAGGTGGCCATCGTCACCGGCGGTGCCACCCTCATCGGCCAGAAGGTGACGGAGGCCTTGGCCGGTGCCGGGGCCAAGGTGATGGTCGGGGACGTCAACGCCGCCGACGGTCAGGCCCTCGCCGACCGTCTCGGTGACGGGGTCGACTTCCTCCAGACCGACGTCACCGACGACGCCCAGCTCGCCCGTCTGGTCGACACCACCGTGGAGCGCTATGGCGGGATCGACATCCTCGTGAACATGGCGGCGGTCTACCTTGACGAGGGC
>JALSJV010000154.1 GCA_026989215.1 Acidimicrobiia bacterium
TCGACGGTGGCGGCCGCCTCGACCGCCGAACCCGAGGTCGTCACCATCGTCGTGGACGAGATCGTCGACCCGGCGTCGGAGGCCGCGCCCGTCTCGACGTCGACCACGCAGGTCCCGCCGCCCCCACCGGCGGAGCTTCTCGCCTTCGAGGTCCCCGGCGTCGGGATCATCACCCTCGCCCGGCAGGACGACCTCCTCACCGTCGACGAGGTGCAGGCGTCCGGTTGGGACTGGACCATCCGGGAGGAAGGTCGCGAAGTGAAGGTCGTGCTCACCGCGGGGGACCGTCAGATCGAGTTCCAGGCGAAGGTCGAGAACGGCGAGGTCGTCCCGAAGGTGGAGGAGCGCTCGCTCCGCCGGGGTTACGACGACGACGATGACGACCGGTACGAATACGAAGACGACGACGACGATGACGACCGGTACGAAGACGACGACGACGACTACCGGGGCGGCCGCGGCTACGACGACGACGACCACGACCGGTACGAGGACGAAGATGACTGACCGACGCAACGGCGAGGTTCCCGGGCCGGCCCACCGCCGGCCCGGGCGGCGCCCCAAGCATCCGGCCCTCGCCTCTCGGATCCTCGCCGCCGGGATCAGCCTCTCCGTCACCCTCGGTCTGGTGGCGGCGATGCAGAACGCGGAGGCGGCGGAGGTGGCGCAGCCCGAACCCGTCGCACCCGACGGCGTTCCGACCCGGGTGGTGGTCATCATCAAACGGCGGCAGGTCGTCGGCGCGGCCCCGGTGGCGGCCACCCCCGCTCCCCGGCCTCGGGCCGACTCCTCGACGGTGCGGACGGCGGCGCCGACCCCCACCAAGGTCGTGCCCACCAAGGTCCCGATCTCGAAGAGCAATGGCAGTCGTTGAAGCCCGCTTCCGGGTGATGGGATCCGCATGCCACGTCGCGGTGGTGGACGGTGACGAGTCGCTCCTCCGACGTGCCGAATCCGAGCTGCGGAGGCTGGAGCGCCGGTGGAGTCGGTTCATCCCCGGGTCGGACATCGACCGGCTCAACCGACGGGCGGGATCTCCGGTGCCGGTGGATCCCGACACGCTCACGCTGGTGTCTGCCGCCCTCGAGCTGCACCGGCTCACCGGCGGTTGGTACGACCCCACCGTGCTTCCGGCACTGGTCGCGCACGGATACGCCGCCAGCCGCCACGACCCGCACCGGGAGACCAGGATGGCGGCCCGAGCCCTCGCGGCTCCGGCCCCCGGATGTGCCGGGATCGAGATCGACGTCGTGGCCTGCACCGTGACGCTCCCGGTCGGCGTCGCCTTCGATCCCGGCGGGATCGGGAAAGGGCTGGCCGCCGACCTGGTCGCCGAGCTGCTGGTGGAGTCGGGAGCATCCGGCGCTCTCGTCAACGTGGGTGGCGACCTTCGGGTCACCGGACGGGATCCCGACGGTGACGGCTGGTACCTGGAGGTCGAGAACCCCTTCGACCCGGAGGGATTCGTGGCCCGACTCACCGTCGCCGACGGAGGCCTCGCCACGTCCAGCACCCTCACCAACACGTGGGAGGGCGGGCGTCGTCACCATCTCATCGACCCGCACACGGGTCGGCCATCGACGACGCCGGTGGTGGCGGCGTCGGTGGTCGCCGGAACCGCCTGGCTGGCCGAAGGGTATGCCAAGGCGGCTCTGCTGGCCGGTCCCCGCCGGGGGATCGACCTTCTGGAATCGGGCGGCGTGGCCGGACTCGTCGTCCTCGAAGACGGAGACCTCGAGCTGTCGACACGACTGGGGGTGTACCTGTGAGTGACAAGATCTGGTGGTATCTGGCCCGCTCGTCGGGCATCGTGGCGTGGTTGCTGCTGGCCGCAGCGGTGATCTGGGGGTTGCTGTTGTCGACCCGCATCCTCCAGGACCGGCGCCGACCGGCCTGGCTCAACGACCTCCACCGTTGGCTCGGCGGCCTCGCCGTCACCTTCACGGCCCTTCACCTCCTCGGGCTGTGGGCCGACGACTACGTCGAGTTCGGGTGGGCGGACATGGTGATCCCCGGACGGTCGGAGTGGCGGCCGGTGGCGGTCGCCTGGGGTGTCCTCTCCCTCTACCTGCTCGTGGCCGTGCAACTGAGTTCGCTGTTCATGCGGCGACTTCCCCGCCGTGTCTGGAAGGGGATCCACTACGCCTCGTATCCCCTGTTCTGGATGGCCACCGTGCACGGTGGGGCGGCCGGGACGGACACCGGATCCCGCCTGTACCGGTGGACGGTCGTGGTGACGGTGGTGGCGGTGGTGTTCGTCGTCACCTATCGGGTCGTGGCGCCCTCGCGGGCTGCACGTCGACGGGCTCAGGCCCGGGCGGCTCGCCGGACCGTCGCCGGGCCGAGCGGTGACGGGGTCACTGCACCCGAAACACCCACTCGAACGATCCCGCGTCGGGAAGTCCGTACAGCCGAATCCACTCGATCCGCACCCGATGCTCACCCGGTGTCCACTCGGTGAGGTAGGCACCACCGGGTCGCGGCGCCCAGCGGTAGACGCCGGTCCCTTCGACGAAGGTCACCTCGTCCTCGGGAACGAGAAACCCGTCGACGTACATCTTCAGCCCGTAGCCGACCTCGAGGTCCACCTCGATGACGGCCTGGCGGAGGACCGCATCGCCGGGTCGGGGTGAGACGGCCTCCAGTGGAGGGGAGAGCTCGATGGGCTCACCCTCGGGTGAGAAGGCGACGCCGAGGGCGATCACGGCGACGACGGCGAGTCCGAGGCCGGCGTAGATCCATCGGTATTGCACACTCCGAGTGTATGGGGGAGCGGGGCCTGTCGGAAAACGGGGACGCAGGCGGTACCGTTGCTCCTCCATGAAGATCAACCCGGTCCTCGCCAACCTCGGTACCTACCCCATCGCCCTCGTCCAGGAGCGGGCCAGGGCGATGCGGGCGGCCGGTGAACGGCTCGTCGACTTCTCCATCGGGGACCCCAGAGAACCCACCCCTCCGTTCATCCGGGAGGCGCTGCGGGATGCCGTGCCCGAGGTCAGCCAGTACCCGACCACCCGCGGTCTCCTCGCCCTGCGCCGGACGGTCGCCGACTACGTCCGTCGGCGCTTCGGGGTGGAGGTCGATCCGGAGCGTCAGGTGCTCGCCACGACCGGCTCGAAGGAGGCGATCTTCTCCACCCCGCTGGCGTTCGTGGCCCGGGACGAGGTGATCGTCTGTCCCAGCCCGGGGTATCCCATCTACGCCCGGGGTGGAGCCCTGGCCGGAGGTCGCATCCACGAGGTGGTGCTGTCGGGTGACTTCGTGTTCCGGGCCGAGATGGTGCCCGACGGGGTCTGGGAGCAGGCCCGCATCGTCTGGACCTGCTCGCCGCACAACCCCAGCGGGTCGGTCATGTCCCGGGCCGACATCGCCGCCGTGTACGAGCGTTGTCGGGAGACCGACACCCTGTACTGCGCCGACGAGTGCTACGTCGACCTCTACGAGGACGAACCGCCGCCTTCGCTGATCCAGGTCGCCGGGTCGGGGATGGAAGGGGCGCTCGTCTACCTGAGCCTCTCGAAGCGCTCGGGGATGACCGGGTACCGGTCGGCGGCGGTGGTGGGCGACCCCGAGGCGATCGACGCCCTCGCCGCGCTCCGGTCGTCGACGGGGACCGCACCTCCCGAGTTCACCCAGGCGGCAGCGATCGCCGCCTGGTCCGACGACGAGCACGTCGAGGAGCGTCGCCGCATCTTCGCCGCCAAGCGGGCGGTGCTCCGAAGGGTGTTCGAGGACCTCGGCATGGACGTGGTCGCCTCGGAGGCGGGGCTCTACCTCTGGGTACGGGTGGGCGATGATCTCGCCGTCACCGAGCGGTTGCTGTCCGACGGGGTCGTCGTCTCGCCCGGACGGGCGTTCGGGCCCGGAGGGGAAGGGTTCATCCGCCTGGCGCTGGTCCCCGGCGTCGAGGAATGTGTCGAAGCGGCAGAGGTGGTGAGGAGATGCCTGACAAGGAGCTGATCGAGCGTGCCTACCGGGGTGAGGTCGACCTGGCGGCGGCGAGAGCCGCCGTCGAATCCACGATCGATGCCCTCGACCGAGGCGAGCTGAGGGTCGCGGAGAAGCAGGACGGGGAATGGGTGGTCCACGGCTGGGTGAAGGAGGCGATCCTCCTCTACTTCCGGCTCACGGGGCTCGAGACGACCCACGCCGGGCCGGTGGAGTGGCACGACAAGATCCCTCCCAAACGCGACCTCGCCGGTGCCGGGATCCGCGTCGTGCCGCCGGGCGTGGTCCGCTACGGCGCGTTCTGTGAGCCGGGGGTGGTGGTGATGCCCGGCTTCGTCAACATCGGCGCCTGGGTGGGGACGGGGACGATGGTCGACACCTGGGCGACGGTCGGCTCGTGTGCCCAGATCGGACGTGGGGTCCATCTCAGCGGCGGCGTCGGCATCGGAGGGGTCCTGGAGCCGCCGGGTGCCCGTCCGGTGATCATCGAGGACGGGGCGTTCATCGGCTCCCGGTCGATCGTCGTGGAGGGCGTGCTCGTCGAGGAGGGGGCGGTGCTGGGGGCGAACACGACGATCACCGCCTCCACCCCGATCATCGACGTCACCGGCTCCGAACCCGTCGAGTATCGACGCCGGGTTCCCGCCCGATCGGTGGTGATCCCCGGAACCCGTCCGAAGGAGTTCCCGGCGGGAACCTACGACCTGCAATGCGCGCTGATCATCGGCCACAGGTCGGCGTCCACCGACGAGAAGACGTCGCTGGAGGACGCGCTGCGCACCTTCGAGGTGCCGGTGTGAGCCTCGTCGACACGCTGGCCTGGCTCGTCGACATCCCATCGGTGACGGGGGACGAGGCGGCGATCGCCGACGCCGTGGAGGCACGTCTCGCCGCCGGGCCCCGCCCCGTGACGCGGCGCGGCAACACCCTGGTGGTGGGGGACGACGCCGACCGGCGCCGTCGTCTCCTCCTGGTCGGCCACCTCGACACGGTTCCCTCCCAGGGCCAGGGTCCCGCCCGAGTGGAAGGTGGGCGACTCTGGGGTCTCGGCGCCGCCGACATGAAGGCGGGATTGGCGGTGATGATCCACCTGTTGGAGGACGAGGAGCTGCTCGACACCGAGATCGGGTTGGTGGGCGTCTTCTACGAGGGGGAGGAGGGCCCGGCGGCCGGGAACAGCCTCGGTCCCACCTTGGAAGCCTTCCCGTGGCTCACCGACGCCTGGTTCGCCGTCGTGCTCGAACCCTCCGACGCCGAGGTTCAGGTGGGGTGCAACGGCGCGATGAACGTTCGGGTGGTGTTCCGCGGCTCCTCCGCCCACAGTGCTCGGCCGTGGCTGGGGGAGAACGCCATCACCAAGGCCGGGAGCTGGCTCGCCCGCATGCACCGTCTGGAGCCTCGGGAGGTGGATCTGGGGGGTCTCGTCTATCGGGAGGTGATGTCGGTGACCCGGGCACGGGGAGGGATCGCCACCAACATCATCCCGGCGGAGTTCACCCTCAACCTCAACTACCGGTTCACCCCCGATCGGACGATCGTCGAGGCGGAGCGGAGGGTTCGGGAGGTCTGCGCCGCCGCCGACGAGGTGGAGATCGTCGACGTCGCCCCGGCGGGACCGGTGGAGGTCGATCACCCCTTCGTCCGTACCCTCGTCGAGGTCTCGAACGCCCCGCTCACCGCCAAGCAGGGCTGGACCGACGTGGCCCGCCTCGGAGCCTACGGCGTCCCGGCCGTCAACTACGGGCCGGGGGAGACCGCTCGGGCCCACCAGGTCGCGGAGAGCGTCGAGGTGGTGGCGGTCGAGGAGGCCTTTCGGCATCTCCGAGCCGCCATCCTTCACGGGGCGAGATCGACCCAGAGCTCGTAGTCCCCGTCGCCCGCCGTCGGCCAGTGGGGCCAGACGACGATCCCGAAGGGTTCGAGTGGACGGGCGAAACAGTCGCCTGGGACCGGCATGACGACCAGGACCTCGCCGGTGCCGTCGGAGAAGCGGAACCGGTGTCCCGAGGCGGCGACGGCCGTGTCGACGGGACGCCACTCGCCGCCGTCCACGCGCATCCGGGTGGAGTCCAGGGCGAGGGGGAGCTCCGGTCCGATACGACCCTCGCCGAGTCCCCGCATCCGGTAGGTGAGGGTCAGGTGATGTCCCTCGGCGACGAGATCGACGGAGAGGGTGCCTTCGGCGTCGGCCAGATGGAGGGTGGCGCCACCACGCCGCTGCTCGACCGCCTCGATCGTGTCGAGGGGCACCGTTCGTGGCACCCCCTCCGGTGAGAGGGCGCGGGCGAGGACCAACCCGGGATCGCCGTCGTCGGGGACGGCGGTCACCGGCCAGTCCGACGCCTTGTCGTCGAGGAACAGGATCCGGCCTGCGCGCGGGTCCACCACCAGGGACAGAGTCCCCGATTCGATCTCGATCTCCTCGGCGCCGTCGGCGTCCCAGTCGGTCCGCTCGATGGTGGTCCATGCATCGCCTCGACGTCGACGGTCGAGGAGCCGGCGCGCCCGCAGCAGGGAGCGGTGTGCCTCCAGGCGCAGTCGGGGCTCGAGGGGTCCCGGATAGAGGGCGTGATGCTGGGCCTCGAGGAGGTGGGTGACGGCGTCGGGCGGAGGCCGTTCGCCCAGACGGGCGGCGACGCCGAGCATCCTCCGGTAGAGGATCTCCGAGGCCGCATCCGCCGGCTCGGAGGAGAAGGCGGGAGACGTCGGAGCCGGTCGGAGGCGTCCCCGCGGGGGATGGTCGGCAAGGTGACGTCTCGGAGTCGTCGGCGTGTGGCCTCGGGACTCCACCTCCGCCAAGGTCGACTCGGGGTCGTCGGTGACGACGGTGCACAGTCCCGGGCCGGTCCCGGGATCCACCGGGCCGAAGGTGGCGGGCAGGACGGTGACGACCCGATCGAACCGATCGACGACCCCGGGCCGGCATCCGTCGGCCGGAACGACCACCAGGTCGATCTCATGTCCCAACAGCGTCGGCACGAGGGTGGGATCCCAGGTTCGGGTGAAGAGCCCCGACGGCTCGATCCCGACCGCCGCCAGGGCCTCGGTCTCACGTTCGAGTTGGAGGGACCGGGCCCGCTCGGGCAGGACGGTGAGGTCGGGTTCGTTCCAGCCCAGCCGCAGCCATTCGATCGGCGTGTCCGAGATCTCGACGTCCGAGAGATGCTCCCAGAGGCGGCCCGGCACGGCGATGGTGAGGGGGCGATCGGATCGGGACAGTTCCCGGACCCGGGCCGCCGCCCGATCGAGGTCGGCCGCATCGGGGAACGGCGGGAGCTCCACCGGGACGACGACGGCGACGCCGGTCATCGACGGCCTCCTCGGCGTCTCGCCATCGAGAGGGCGACCCCGGCCGCCAGGGCGACGACCCATCCGCTCCGGGGTCGAGCCACGATGGCGGCGAGGGCGCCCAGCCCGATCAGCACCGACTGCCATCGCAGCTCCCCGAAGGCCGGGAAGGCGACCCACGTCGCTCCGAGGACGGCGGCCGACCGGGCGAGCACCCCGGCGCCGGCCGGGTTGTCGGTGACCCAGAAGCCGAGGGCGGCCAGTGCCAGTCCCACCGTGGCGATCCCCAGCAGCACGCGTGTGGAGATGGTGGAGTCGGGTTCCACGACCCGTCGGTCAGGCATGATCCCGAACCGTACACCGTGTCGGAGCGACGACGGACGGCTCCTACACTCCTGTGCCCATGCCGATCGACATCGACATCTCCCACGTGGCCCGCCTGGCCCGCCTGGCGCTCGACGACGACCAGCTCGAGCTGTACCGGCGCCAGCTCGGGGTGATCCTCGAACACGCCGCCCGGGTTCAGGCCCTCGACACCGAAGGCGTCGAGCCCACCGGTCATCCCCTCGGGTTCACCAACGCCTTCCGTGACGACGAGGTACGGCCGTCCCTCGACCGCGAGGTGGTCCTCGCCGAGGCCCCCGAGGAACGAGACGGGTACTTCGTGGTGCCTCCGGCCCTCGAGGGACCATGAGCCTCGCCGATCTCACCATCACCGAGGCGGCGCGGGGTCTCCGGGAGCGGCGGTTCAGCTCCCGGGAGCTGGTGGACGCCGTCCTGGAGCGGGCCGCGCAGACCGAGGCCGAGCTCCATGCCTACCTCACCCTCGACCACGAGGGAGCACGCCGCGCCGCCGACCAGGCCGACGAGGAGCTGGCGTCGGGGACCGACCGGGGACCGCTCCACGGGATCCCGATCGCGTTGAAGGACAATCTGTGCACGAGCGGCGTCGAGACGACGTGCGCCTCCCAGATCCTCGCCGGGTACCACCCGCCCTACGACGCCACCGCCGTCCGTCGCCTCCGGGAGGCCGGTGCGGTGCCGGTGGGGAAGACGAACCTCGACGAGTTCGCCATGGGCTCGTCGACCGAGAACTCCGCCTACGGGCCGACCCGCAACCCCTGGGACCCCGACCGGGTTCCGGGGGGATCGTCGGGCGGCTCGGCGGCGGCGGTGGCCGCAGGCTCGGCCCTCGGTGCGCTCGGCTCCGACACGGGGGGATCGATCCGCCAGCCCGCCTCGCTCTGCGGTCTCGTGGGCGTGAAACCCACCTACGGCCTGGTGAGCAGGTACGGGCTGGTCGCCTTCGCCTCCTCCCTCGACCAGATCGGGCCGCTGGCCCGCACCGTGGAGGATGCGATCGCCATCCTCGAGGCGATCGCCGGACACGATCCGGCCGACGCCACCTCCTGGGCCGGGGAGGTGCCCGACTTCCGCGCCGAGCTGGGGCGCGGGGTCGAAGGGCTTCGGATCGGGACGGTGACCGAGCTGTCGGGCGACGGGTACGAACCGGCCGTCTCCGAAGCGGTCGCCTCGATGGTGGCGGAGCTCGAAGCCCGAGGTGCCCGGGTGGAGGAGGTCTCACTCCCCACCTTCGACGTGGCGCTCTCCGCCTACTACCTGATCGCTCCGGCGGAGGCATCGGCCAACCTGGCCCGTTTCGACGGTGTCCGGTACGGCCTCCGGGTACCCGGCGCCACCACCGAGGAGATGATGGCGCGCACCAGGGCGGAGGGATTCGGGCCCGAGGTCATCCGCCGGATCCTCCTCGGGACCTACGCCCTCTCTGCGGGGTACTACGACGCCTTCTACGGGCAGGCCCACCGGGTGAGGACCCTCATCGCCCGGGACTTCGCCCGGGCCTACGAGCGGGTCGACGTCCTGGTGTCGCCGACGAGCCCCACCGTGGCGTTCCCCATCGGCGAACGGACCGAAGACCCCCTCGCCATGTACCTCTCCGACATCTGCACGATCCCGTCGAACCTGGCCGGCCATCCCGCGATCTCGATCCCGATCGGCCTCGACGACGCCGGGCTGCCGATCGGCTTCCAGGTGATGGCCCCGGCCCTGGCGGAGCCCCTCCTGTTCCGGGTGGCCGCCGAAGTGGAGCGCATCGCCGGATTCGACGCTCGACCGACGGGGGTGGCGCCATGAGCTGGGAACCGGTCATCGGCATCGAGGTCCACGTCGAGCTGCGAACCGACTCGAAGATGTTCTGCGGATGTGCGGTCTCCTTCGGGGAGGAGCCGAACGTCAACATCTGCCCGGTCTGTCTGGGACTTCCCGGCTCCCTCCCGGTCCCGAACCGGCGTGCCATCGAATGGATCACCGAGATCGGCCTGGCCCTCAACTGTCGCATCTCGCCGGTGTCGGTGTTCCACCGCAAGAACTACTTCTACGCCGACCTCCCCAAGAACTACCAGATCTCCCAGTACGACGTGCCCGTCGCCCACGACGGGTGGCTGGAGATCACGGTGGATGGGGCCACCCGTCGTATCGGCATCGAACGTGCCCACATGGAAGAGGACACGGGCAAGAGCATCCACCTCGGTGGCGGCGGGCGGATCCACTCGGCCGAGGCGACCCTGCTCGATTTCAACCGGGCGGGCGTGCCGCTCGTCGAGGTGGTGAGCCGACCCGACCTCCGCAGCGCCGCCGAGGCGCGAGCCTACGCCCAGGAGCTGCGGGCGATCGTCGCCGAGCTCGGGGTCTCCGACGCCCGTCTGGAGGAGGGCTCGATCCGATTCGACGCCAACGTCTCGGTTCGTCGGTCCGGCAGCGAGGACTTCGGGACCAAGGTCGAGATCAAGAACATGAACTCGTTCCGCTCCCTGGAACGGGCGATCGACTTCGAGATCGCCCGCCAGGTCGACGTCCTCGAAGCAGGCGGGGTCCTCGTCCAGGAGACGAGACACTGGGACGAAGAGGCCGGAGTGACCCGGGGCATGCGGACGAAGGAGGGTTCGTCCGACTACCGCTACTTCACCGAGCCGGATCTCGTCCCGATGGTCATCGACGAGCGGTGGCAGGACGAGATCAGAGCTCGGATGCCCGAGCTCCCGGCCGCTCGGCGGGCCCGATATCGCGGCCTGGGCGTCGACCCCCAGACGGCGGGGGCCCTCGTCGGTGCGCCCGAGGCCTTCCGCCGCCTCTTCGACGAGGCGGTCGAGGCCGGCGCAGACGCCCGAGCCGTCGCCAATTGGATCACCGGCGAGCTGGTGGCGTGGGCCCGCCGGGAAGCCGTCGACCCGTCCACGGTGGCGGTCACCGGTGCCGGCCTGGCCGAGCTGGTGGCGATGGTCGCCGCCGGGGAGCTCTCCGCCTCCGCGGCGAAGGACGTCCTCGACGGGATGGCCCGGGGCGAGGGTTCCGCCCGCCAGGTGGCGGAGTCCCGCGACCTGCTCCAGATCACCGACCGGGGGGCGATCGAGTCGGCGGTGGACGAAGTCCTCGCCGAGCAGGTGGAGGCGGTGCAGCGATACCGGTCCGGGGAGACGAAGGTCGTCGGGTTCCTGGTGGGACAGGTCATGCGAGCCACCGGCGGCAAGGCCGACCCCCGGGCGGTCAACGAGCTGATCCGAGCCAAGCTCGACGAGGCGTGATCACCCTCTTCGGCGCTCAGGTGGGCGGGGTCTGTCTCGACTGCGACGGCGTCCTCGTCGACTCCGAGCCCGTCTCCGAGCTCGCCTGGTCCCGGGCGCTCGCCCGTTTCGGGATCGACGTGGAGAGGTTCGACGCCTGGGTGGGCCGTACCGACGCCGAGATCGCCCGCCACTACGCGGCGCTCATCGGCACGTCCCCCGACGAGTTGGCCGCGGCGGCGGACGAGGCGCTCGCCGACGAGCTCACCCGTGGTGTGGAGCCCTTCGCCGACGCGGTGACCCTGGTCGACCGGGTGGAGGCTGCCGGGGTCCCGTGCGCGGTCGTCTCCAACAGCAGTCGCCGACGGCTCGACCGGGTGCTCTCGGCGGCAGGCCTCGCCGGACGCTTCTCCGTGACCGTGTCGTCGTCGGACGTGGCCCTGCCCAAACCCGCGCCCGACGTGTACCTGAGGGCGGTGGAGCTCCTCGGCGCCGACCGATGCCTGGCGATCGAGGACAGCCCCACCGGCGTCGCCGCCGCCCGCGCCGCCGGTCTGGTCGTCGTCGCCGTCGACCGGGGGGTGTTCCCGCCGGCGGAGCTCTCCGGGGCGGATCGGGTGGTGACGGATCTGGGTGAGGGGTAACCTGGCTCCGATGATGACCTGGTTCGCCATCGTGTTGGTGTGGATCCTGCCCGTCGTGGTGGTGGGAACGTTGGTGACCTTGTCATACCGTCGCCGGAACCCCGATCCGGAGACCGGATCCGACGCGAGCTGAAGGGAGCGAACCATGGAGAACGTGCCTCTCGTCCTCGGCATCGGCGCCGCGATCCTCGTCGTGTTCTGGATCGTGAAGAAGCTGGTCAAACTGGCGTTCTTCGCCGCCATCGTCGGTGCCGCCGCCTGGTTCTGGTATTTCAACGTGCGCGGCTAGGCCCGCGACCCCGATGGAGCGGTTCACCAAGATCGTCGCCACCCTCGGCCCGGCGGTGGGGTCTCTGGAGGGGGTCCGGTCGCTGGTCAGGGCGGGCATGGACGTCGCCCGCCTCAACTTCTCCCACGGGGACCACGCCCTCCACGGACGTTTCGCCGAATGGGTCCGGCAGGCCGCGGAGGAGGAGGGCCGGACGGTCGCCCTGCTGCAGGACATCCAAGGTCCCAAGCTTCGGGTGGGGACGTTCCCCGGGGGAGCGGTCGACCTGATCGACGGTGAGGAGGTGCATCTGGTTCCCGGTACGGGACGGGCCGAGCCGGGGACGATCCAGGTCGGCTACGAACACCTCCTCGAGGACGTGGAGGTCGGTGAGGAGATCCTCCTCGCCGACGGTCTGATTCGGTTGGCGGTCACCGGGAAGGGCGCCGATCGGCTCGTGGCGCGGGTGGTGCGCGGCGGCATGCTGGGGGACGGCAAGGGGGTCGCCTTCCCCCACACCGAGCTCCGGGTGCCGGCGATCACCGAGAAGGACCGGGTCGACCTGGCCTTCGGGGCCGAGCTGGGTGTGGACTACGTCGCCGCCTCCTTCGTCCGCACCGGTGAGGACGTGCGGCAGGTGGCGAAACTCGCCGGGGACGTGCCGGTCATCGCCAAGATCGAGTTGGCGGTGGCCTACGAGAACCTGGACGACATCCTCGCCGTGGCGGACGGGGCGATGGTCGCCCGGGGGGATCTCGGGGTGCAGCTCCCCTTGGAGCAGATCCCGATCGTCCAGGACGACATCCTCCGACGGACCAACCGGGCAGGGCGGGTCTCGATCACCGCCACCGAGATGCTGGAGTCGATGACCCATTCCCCGCGGCCCACCCGGGCGGAGGTGACCGACGTGGCGAACGCGGTGATGGAGGGGACCGACGCCGTGATGCTCTCGGCCGAGACGGCCACGGGCGCATATCCGGCCGAGGCGGTACGGACGATGGCGCGGATCTGCGAGGTGGCGGAGACGGCCGCGGTGCCCGACTCCCAGGTGGCGTTCCTCACCTCCCAGCCCGAGTTCGCGTCGGCGGTGACCAGGGCGGCGGTGGAGGCGGCCGCCGATCTCTCCATCGAGACGATCGTCGCCTTCACCGAGTCGGGCAGCACCGCCCGCCTCCTCTCCAAATATCGGCCCCACGCCCGCATCTTCGCCTTCACCCCGGATCCGGCGACGCTACGGCGGATGGCCCTCTACCGGGGGGTGCAGGGCCGCCTCTTCGGGCGTCGGGACTACACCGACCTGATGATCGCCGCCGCCGAGAAGCATCTGGAGAAGGAGGGAATCTGCCGACGGGGAGAGGCGGTGGTGATGGTGGCCGGGGTACCTCCCAACGTGCGGGCCTCCACCAACCTGCTGAAGATCCACGTCATCGGTGAGCGGGACCGGGGTGTCCTCTCCGCGAAGGCGGGGCGGACCACTCCGGAGGTGGGCGGTCGCTGAGCGGGTACCATCCCCGGCCGCAGAGGAGGACTTCGTGGGACAGACCATCCAGATCAACCGAACCGACGTGATCGGCGACGTGGTGATCGTCGACACCGACCGCACCCTGACCGGCCAGGACGGCGAGGTCTTCGACGGTGAGGCGGCGGGGGAGACCTTCGCCGCTCGGCTCGCCGGTCGGATCTTCGAGGAGGTCCCGGGGGTCGATCACGTGTACGTCATGTCGAACACGGTGACGGTGCGCCGCCCCGGAGGCTGGGAGGACGGAGCCCTCGACCGACTCTCCGAGCTGGTCGCCGGGTTCTTCCGCTTCTATCCGGACTGACGGCTTCAGCTTCCCTCGGACGTCGTCGTCGAGCCCGCCACGGTCGTGGTCGTCGAGGAGTCGTCCACCGGGCATTCGACCTCGGAGTCGGGCACCTTGCAGGGGTGCACCTCGATGATCTCCCGCTTCGGCCGGTAGCGGACCAGCCACTCCTGGGTGGTGGTCTCACCCCGCCAGGTGATCGTCCTCGTCACCTTGACGCTCCAGCCCCTCGCCGGACGTTGGATGACGTGCTGTTCGTCGACGTCGAGGCCCTCCTCGGCCCGGTATTCGGGATCGGGTGGGTCGGTGAAGGCGAAACGTCCGGAGACGGTGGCGCTCACCCTCCGGGCGTCCGGGCCGCCCTCTTCGATCACCTCGACGATGGTCTTCCCGTTCTTCTGCTCTCCGACGACGATCCGCCCGTCGTTGTCGCTGAAGAACTTCACCGTGATCGACGTCTTCGTGTACTCGGTGACGATGAGGATGGCGTTCTCGGTGTCGTTGCGGAACTCCAGCTTCGGTTCGGGCCAGGAGATCGTCGCCTCGATGCCCTCGGGGTAGCGGGTGAAGTAGAAGCTGTGGGGTTTGTGGACGATGTCCTCGTAGCCGCCCCAGAACACCGCGTTGTAGAAGGTGGTGGCGAACTGACTGACCCCGCCGCCGACCGTGTCGACCAGCTCGCCGCCGATGATCGTCCCGGCGGGGACGAACCCTCGTTCGGCGGTCCGTTCCCCCACGTACTCGTTCAGCTCGAAGGTCTCCCCCGGCATGACGATGGCGCCGTTCACGATGTCGGCGAAGAGCTGGATGTTGTTCACCCGGGCCTGACAGCAGGGGTGATAGGTGGTGAAGGACGAGACCAGATGCTTGATCCCGAGGGCCTCGAGGTCTTCGGTGGTGACCTCGGGCGGCGCTCCCTCCTCGAAGGGGAGCACCCCTCGTCGAGCGGCGGTCCCGGCGGCGATCGCCAGGTTCCGGGCGGTCTCCTCGGGGTCGATGAGGGTGCCGGGACGTCCGGCGACGACCACGACGTCGTAGCCGACGACCTCCAGGCGGGCGTCCACCGGGGGGGACTCGATCTCGTCACGCAACTCTTCGAGGCGGCGGGCCACCTCCTCGGGGTCCATGAAGAGCCGGATCTGGCCGTCCCGGGTCTCGGATCTGAGGGCCCGGGCGATGTCGGCCACCGAGAACTCGACCGTCGGATTGCCCTCCGCCGAGACGAGGGTGACGGGCGCGGAGAGCCACAGGTTCGCCTCGGCGACGGCGGCCTCCACGTCGGCTTCGGAGAGGCGGGGCGTGGCGGGGACGATGGGGAGCTCGACGGGGACCCGGTCCTCGGTGACGAGCTGGTCGAGCACCAGGTCGGCGGCCGCCACACGGTCGATCATCCGTCCGGGCCTGGGGGGGATGGCGACGGCGCGGGTGCCCCGGATCTCCACGCCGCCGTCGAAGGGGGGATCTCCGAGGACGTCGGTGTCCCACACCGCCAACACCTGATCCAGGGCGTCCACGTCGATGGAACCCACCGTCGTGATGGATTCGGTCGAGAAGAAATGGGAGAGCCACCATCGGAACTGGTCGGAGATGTTGCCCTCGCGTCCGAAGGTCATCGCCTCCTCCACCATCGCCTCTTCGTCCAGGTCGAAGCTCACCTGCTTCGGGTCGAGGACGACCTCGGTGCCGTCGACGACGAAGCGGGCCGGCGTCGTCGCCAGCACGTCCTCGAAGGCGACCACCGCCGCCACCGCGTCGTCTCGGGGGAGACCGGCGAGGTCGACGGACCCGACCTGGACGTGGGCGAGCACCTCGCCCGACGAGAGGGCTCGGGACACGGCGAAACCGCCCACGACCAACAGCAGGGCCGCGGCGATCCCGACGAGACTCTTGGACAGGATGCCGTTGAGGCGAGGCATGGATAGACGATCCCTGGGGGCGGGAAGTCTACGCCCGATCGATCGTCTCACAAATCATTCCCCTCCTGGGAGGCCGATCGCCGTAGGATCGCCGGGATGGTCACCTTCCCCCCTCCGCCGCCGGGCGAGGCCGTCAGGGTCTCGGCGACGACGTTCGTCGCCTGGCGGCGCTGCCCCGAATCGGCTCGGGCGCGGCTCGACGGCCACTACGGCCCGGAGACCCGGAGGAGCTTCGTCGGGGCCCTCGCCCACCGGGTGTTCGCCCGGCATCTCGACCGCGGCCCGGTGGAACCCGGCATGATCGAACAGGTCTGTCGGGAGGAGATCGGCTCGGCCCTCAACCCCAAGCTCGCCGACCTGGGGCTCCGGCCCTCTCAGCTTCGTGAGGTCATCGACGAGGTCGGTGAGCTCTACCAGCGGTTCCGGCGTCTCGCCGTCGAGCGTCCCGAAGGCGTCGAGGTGACGTTGGAGGTCGAGCCCGCCGAAGGGGTGACGTTGGTGGGGGCGATCGACGCCGTGTTCGAGGATGAGGCGGGGGTGCGACTGGTCGACTGGAAGACCGGAGGGATCGGAGAACCCGGGGATCAGCTCGACTTCTACGCGTTGGTGTGGACCTTCGACCGGGGCGAGCCTCCGAAGGTCGTCGAGGCGCTCTCGGTGAAGACGGGGGAGCGGTTCGAGGCGCGACCCGGTGCGGACGACCTGGCCGTCGTCGCCGACGCCGTCTCCCGCCTGGTCGGCGAGATGCGGCGCGCCTGGGAGGAAGGTGGGGAGCTCGACCGTGAGGCGGGACCGTGGTGTCGGTACTGCCCCGTGCTGGCGTCGTGCCCGGAGGGTCGGACGGCGACGTCGATCATCGACGGGACCACCCGCTGACGGCCGGGAGCGGCGATCCTGCCAGGCGCGCTCGTCCCATCCCGTGGACATCGACGAGGCCGACCATGGACCGGCTCTCGGGACGTCGGGGGGACGCCGGGTGTGCGACAATCCGGGCTCGTGCCGCTCTCGAACACCTCGGGACTCCGGGCGGCGTTCGACGCCCTCGCCGACGCCGTCGCCGCCCTCCGCTTCGACCTGGCGTCCCCCAGCCGGGCCGACGATCGCGAGCTGCGGGACCGCGTCACCCAGATCATCCGCCGCCATCTGCGGCCACGGTTCCTCAGTCCGGAGGCCCCGGTGGCGGTGGCGGTGGCGGGTCCGACCGGCAGCGGCAAGTCCACGATCGTGAACAGCCTCGCCGGGCGGGTCGTCAGCCCCGCCGGGGTGTTGCGGCCCACCACGGGTCGTCCCGTCGTGTGGCGGCATCATCACTCGCTCGGCCCCCCCGACCTCGACGATCTCGAGATCGACGTCCAGCTCGACGACCACCCGCTGCTCCGCGGTGTCACGATCGTCGATACGCCCGACCTCGACTCCCAGGTGAGGAGTCATCGGCGGATCGCCGAGGCGGTGCTCGACCGGGTCGACCTCGTCGTCTTCGTCACCACCCCCCACCGGTACGCCGACGCCGAGTCCTGGTCGGTGCTCGACGCCCTGGGAGGGCGAGGGACCCCGATCGTCGTGGTGCTCAACCGGGCGACCCGGAGGACCCAGGGGGCCCGCATCGACCTCGCCCGGCTCCTCGACCGGGCGGGGATCGTTCCCCTCGGCGGGGTGGTGGAGATCCAGGAGCACCGCGGCGGAGGCGGCGATGGCCTCCTTGCCCGCGGGTTCGTGCGTCGTCTCGTCTCGGTCCTCGAAGAGGTCGCCGTCGCTCGGGGAGAGTTCGTGGAGCGGGGGATCGAGGCGGCATCGAGCCAGGTGTTCTCCGGGACGCGTCGGCTGCTGACCGCCCTCGAACGACAGCGGGCCGCCGTGGAAGAGCTCGTCTCCATCGCCGCCAAGGTCCACGACTCCCATCTCGAGGAGCTCGCCACGTCGCTCGAGCACGGCGAGCTCCTGCGGAGTGACGTCGTCGAGCGGTGGCTTCGGTCGAGGGGCGGCGGGCCGCTCCCAGGGCCGGGGTTCCGGGCGCGCGTCGGGCAACCCCGCGTCCCCGAGGAGCTGCGCGACGAGCTGGCCCGGGAGGTGACGGCTCGTCTGGACGCGGCACGACGGGCCACCGAGGCGGCCTGGGCCCTCCATCCGAGCGGGAGTGGGCTGGCGCCGTTGGCCCGGACGACGCTCGACGAGGTTCGGCGGACCCTCGCAGACCGGGATGTGAGGTCGGTGGGGCGGGGACGGGGGCATCGGTCGCCGAGGCGACCGGCGGCCGACGTCCTCGTCGGGGACCCGGAGCGGACGACACCCGATGGGGAGCGCGCCCGGCTCCTGGAGACGATCGCCGAGTTGTTCGACCGTCAGCGAGACGCGGCCGCCGCCGTCGTCCTCGCCCGTCGTGATCCGGTGCAGCGGATCGTCGAGCTGCAGCATGCCATCTCCGCCGTCGAAGCGAGGCTCGATGACGATTCCCGCTGACGCGGCCGACGTCCTCGACTCCTACGACCGTCTGGTCGCCTTCTGTCGTGATCTGGTTCCTCCCGAAGCCCTCGACCGGGCGGCCTCGGTGGGACGTGCGGCACGGAGACGGCTCGGGTATCTGGGGTCGTCGCTGGTCGTCGCCCTCGTCGGTGGGACCGGGTCGGGGAAGTCGAGTCTCCTCAACGCGATCGCCGGTGAGGAGGTGGCGCCGGTCTCGCCGCGTCGCCCCACCACGGACCGCCCCCTGGCATGGGTGCCCTCCGATGCGGAGCCGGGACTGGCGGCGCTCCTCGAGGATCTGGGCATCGACGACCGGGTTCGTCACGACCGGCATCCCTGGCTGACCGTCGTCGACCTCCCCGACCTGGACTCGGTCGTCGGGCGACATCGACTCCGGGTCGACGAGCTGCTGCCGCGCGTCGATGCGGTGGTGTGGGTCCTCGACCCGGAGAAGTATCACGACGCCCGGCTGCACCTCGACTATCTGGCGCCGGCCGTCGACGAGCAGCATCGGTTCCTCTTCGTCCTGAATCAGGTCGACCGGATCCCCGGCGACGGGGTGGAGGCGGTCCTCGGCGACCTCCGGGCCTCCCTCCGCGTGGCCGGGTTCGTCGAGCCGGCGGTGCTCCTCACCGCCGCCGATCCCGATCTCGGTGCTCCCGAGGGGGTCGACGGCCTCGTCGAAGAGCTGGTGTCGAGGTGGGAGGCGAAGACCCTGGTGTGGCGCAACGTCGTCACCCGGCTCGACCGTGCCGCCAGGGAGCTGGCCGCCGCCGCCGGGGTCGTCGGCGGCACCGGGTTCTCGACCCGTTGGGAGGAGCTCATGGACCGGGTGGTGCCCCTCCTCGTGGCGGCCTCCTTCGAGGACAGGGCCGAGGACTGGTGGACGGCCACCGAAGGGATCCGAGACCTGCTCACCCGCATCGCCGCCGAAGTCGGTGGTCAAGAGGCGGAAGCGCTCACGGCGATCGACGTGGGCTCCGCGGTCGAGGCATCGATCGAGGCGGCCGACATCGAGGCGATCGTCCCGAAGGGGCGTGGGCTCGCCGCCATCGCCGGGCGCGTCGTCTCGTTGTGGGATCGCCGCCGACGTCGCACGGTCGTG
>JALSJV010000155.1 GCA_026989215.1 Acidimicrobiia bacterium
CCGGTCCTGTTCTTCGGAGACCTCCGGCTGGGTGCGGCCGAACCACCAGAACAGCGCCGCGCCCCCGACGGCGGCGGCGAGTCCGCTCACCTGGTTCCAGGTGAACGCCCCGATGGTGGCGTCCCCGTTCCCGAACCGGAGGAAGTCGAGGATGAATCGCTGGAGTCCATACCAGACGACCCAGAAGGAGAAGAGCTGCCCGTAGTGCAACCTGGTCCGCTTCACGGCCACGAAGAGCACCCCCAGGAGGATGGCCGCCCCGATCAGATCGTAGGCGGCCACATGGTGATACACGCCGCACAGCCCGTCGGGGCCCGCCTGGGCCGCCGTGCACTCCAAGGCGTTGTGCTGGGGAGCGAGGTCGTAGCCCGGCTTCACCCCGTAGCCCCAGGGGACGGTCGTCGCCCGCCCGAGATGCTCGACGATGAACAGGTCACCGAGACGGCCGATCACCGTCCCGAGGGCGAGCCCGAAGGTCGACCAGTCGAAGACGGGGAGGGTGGGCAGCCCCACCTTCCGCATCCGGTACCACCCGACGAGGATCCCACCGGCGAACCCGCCCATGATCGAGAAGTTTCCGGAGAGGGGATGGAGGGCCCCCAGCCCCTGGCCGGCGAGCAACGCCGCCGGCGCGGTGAAGTAGCGGGCGCCGAGCAGGGAACCGACCAGGGCCCAGGTGAGGACCGACTGGTACTTGGCGACGTCGAAGCCGCGTCGCTCCAGGAATCGGGAGGCGAGCCACGCACCGGCGATGAACCCGAGGGCGGCGAACAGACCGTGGAGGGAGAGCCGGAGGGGTCCCAGTTCGAAGATGGGGATCGGTGGATACGAGATGGCGGAGAACACGACCCGGAGGCTACCGCCCCCGGCTCACAACGAGAACCCGACCCCCGCCCGTCAGGACACCAGGACGTCGACCACGATGGCCGCGCTGAGTGCCGCCAGGTAGATGGTGGAGACACCGAAGAGGGCGATGGCCCGATCGGGGTTGCGGAACACCCGCAGCGACTCCACCAGGAACCACGAACCCGCCCCGATGGCCGTGAGGAGGTACACCCAGCGGAGGCCGGCGGCGGGCACGAGGGCGAGGGAGATCAGCACCATCAATCCGGCGTAGACGAGGATCCACCGGAGCGTGATACCCACACCCCTGGTCACCGGCAGCATCGGAACCCCGGCGGCCGCGTAGTCGTCGCGGTAGCGGAGGGCGAGCGCCCAGAAGTGGGGGGGCGTCCAGTAGAAGACGAGGGCGAAGAGCAGCCAGGCCGGGAGGTCGAGGCCACCGGTGACGGCGGCCCAGCCGACCAGGACCGGCGCCGCTCCGGCGGCACCGCCGATGACGATGTTCTGGTCCGTGTTCCGCTTCAGGTACCGCGTGTAACCGAACACGTAGAAGAGGAACGCCGCGGTGGAGAGGGACGCCGCCAGGAGGTTGGTGGTCGCCCACAGCCACACGAACCCTGCCAGCCCGAGCACCCACCCCAGGATGACGGCGTGCCTCGGAGGGACGCGGTGTGCGGGCAGTGGCCGACGCGAGGTGCGCCGCATGTGGGCGTCGATGTCGGTGTCGTAGTAGCTGTTGAGGGCGTTCGCCCCCGCCGCCGAGAGGGTCCCCCCGACGAGGGTCGTCACCAGCAGCCAGGTTCCGGGCCATCCGCGGGCGGCGAGCACCATGGCGGGGACGGTGGTGATGAGCAGCAGCTCGATGATCCGCGGCTTGGTGAGCGCCACATAGGCCGCCAGCCGCGACGCGCGCCCTTCCCTCGGATCGGTGATCACGACCTCCATCGGCATAGGGTACCGTACCCGAACGGAGCGCGGCGGCTCGGAGACACCGCTCCCGAACCTCGGGACGTTCCTCCCGGAATTCGGGACTTTCGACCCTGGCGGATCGACCCGCGACCCTCGTTTGGACCGGGTTTGGGGGAAACCTAAGATGCGGCGCCATGCCGGATACACCCCGTCGCCGCCGGACCGGTCACCTGGCGCGCCGGACCCTCCCCCTGGCCGCCCTCACCCTCGTCGCTTCGGCGTGCAGCCTCGTCAGGATCGACAACCCCCAGAGCGCCTGGAACCCCGCAGGACCGATCGCCGAACGCCTCGACGGGCTCTTCTGGATGGTGTTCTGGATCGCCGTCGGCGTGTTCGTGCTCGTCCAGGGGGGACTCATCGTCGCCCTCATCCGGTTCCGTGATCGCCCGGGGCGCAAGCTCCCGAAACAGATCCACGGCAACGCCAAGCTCGAGGTCACCTGGACCCTGATCCCCGCCCTCATCCTCGCCGCCATCGCCGTCCCCACCGTGCGCGGCGTCTTCGACCTCACCCGGTGCGAGAGCGGAGCCCTCCCGGTGAACATCACCGGCCACCAATGGTGGTTCGAGTACGAGTACCCCGACTACGGCATCACCACCGCCAACGTCATGGTGATCCCCGTCGACACCCCGGTCTGCGCGTCGATGACCTCCGACGACGTCATCCACAACTTCTGGGTGCCCGCCCTGAACGGCAAGCGCTACCTCATCCCCGGACAGACCACCGTCCTGCCCTTGGAGGCCTCCGAGCCCGGCGAGTACTGGGCCCAGTGCGGCGAGTTCTGCGGGCTCTCCCACGCCCTCATGCGGGCCCGGGTGATCGCCCTCCCCCAGGACGAGTTCGACGCCTGGGTGGCAGCACAGCAGACCCCTGCGACCGAACCCGCGCCGGGCACCCCGGCCGCCGAAGGCCTCGCCGTCTTCCAGCAGAAGGGCTGCGCGGCCTGCCACGGGGTGAACTACGGGCCCGACTCCGAGTTCACGAACATCATCGCCCCGGACGCGTTCAACGGGCCGGACCTGACCCATTTCGCCTCCCGTGACGTCTTCGCCGGCGCCTACCTGCCGCGGGACGGTGAGACGAGACGGGAGGCGCTCGCCGCCTGGCTGGCGAACCCGCCGGACGTGAAACCCGGTTCCTTCATGCCGA
>JALSJV010000156.1 GCA_026989215.1 Acidimicrobiia bacterium
GGCCAGCAGCGAGGCGAGCGTCCAGGGGAGGGAGGGGGTGCCGGTCTCGAGGACCGAGACGACCGCCAGGAGCCCGGGGACGACGAAGGCGGCGCCGAGGACCGTGCCGACGACCACCCGAGGGATGCCTGCACGCTCCATGTCGTTGGCGACCAGTCCGGGGACGAACAGGGGGGTGAGGGCCACCGACGACAGCGTCATGTAGTAGGAGACCTCGTAGCCGAGCACCGCCGTCCCGAACCAGATCGCGCTCCAGGCGACGAGGGCGGAGACGATCAGCATCGCCGCGAACTTGCGTCGACCGAAGAGGATCATCCAGGGTTGGAGGAGCCGGGTCACGATGACGTAGGTGACGGCGGCGACGCTCACCACGAACACGACCTGGAGGGGGTCGGCGGTGAGCATGCCCAGGTAGGCGGCGCCGACGAACCCACCTGCCCGCAGCCGGTGGTTGTGGAACAGCCCCCAGGCGGCGGCGGCGGAGAGGAACACCGCGACGGGCACCCAGTCTGGTGGGAGCGCCAGGACCTCGAAGCCGACGAGAGGGGCGGACGCCTGGACGCCGGGGACGGTCCAGAGCGCGACGGCGATGGGGGCGGCGACGAGGCCGCCCGCCAGGAGCACGGAGCGGAGGGTCTTGGCGACGCCCTGACGGGCCATGTCGTGGGCGACGAGCGCGGGGATGACGTATCCGGCACCGACGAAGAGGGGGACGTCGCTCTCCCACAGGTAGGGTCCGCTGGGAGACAGCTTCAGCATCGTCGCCTGGATGGCGATGGAGATGAGGGCGAGCACCGAGTACTTGGTCCGTCCGTAGAGGAGGACGCGGCGAGCCAGGATCCGATTCACCAACCAGTAGGTGACGAGGGCGTTGAGTGCGGTGGCGACGATCACCAGAGGTTGGACCAGGAACACCGCCACGTACCCCGGCACCACCAGGGATCCGGTCGTGAGGTGGCGGCGCTCGTAGAGGAACAGCGAGATGACGATCCCCGCCACGAAGGCGAAGCGGACGACCTCGATGCTGAAGAGATAGTCGGTCATCTCACGATGGCTCGTGGGTGGACGACTCGTAGGGCGCGGCCTCGTGCTCGAAGAACTCCATCAGCATCTCGGCCTGGTCGGTGTGGATGTTGACGAAGCCGACGACCAGGACGTGAGGGGTCGGCATGGCGAGAACCATGCGGTCGAGGATCTCCTCGAGGCTCGGTCTCCGTCGATCGCCGAGGTTGATGATGCGATCGAGGGGGTAGCCGAGGTCCACCAGGCGGTCGGTGACGAGCTCCTCGAAGGCGCCGAAGGTCACGAGGCGGTCGAAGGAGAGGTCCCGAACTGCGACGTCGGCGAACTGCACCGCCCGCCGTTCCCGGTCGGAGCGGTTGTTGAGGATGCCGACGGTGGTCGTCTCCGGCGTCCGGAACGGGGCGAGCTTCTCCATGGCGGCGAGCATCGACTCGCGGTCGTTCACCGCGAACAGGTTGGCCCAGGTGACACGTTTGGAGCCGATCCGGAGGTCCCGCAGGCGCAGGACCCCCGGATCGGCCGGTGCCTTCACCATGCCGCGCATCGCCACCTCGCGGGGGATTCCGAGGAGCCGAGCCAAGGCCAAGCCGATCGCCACGTTGTCAGGGAAGGCGATGTAGTCGAAACGGGCCAGGTCCTCCTCGGTGACGAGGGTGGGATCGGCGAAGACGACCCGGGTGCCGCGTGCGGCCGCTTCGCGCAGGATGACCCGCTGGATGGCCGGGTTCTGCTCGGCGGTGATGAGGATCCCGTCGGTGGGACACGTGGACATCAACGATCGGGCGATCTCCCGGAGGGATTCGCCCATGACGTCCTGGTGGTCTTCCCGGACGTTGGTGAGGACACCGATGGTGGAACGGACGATCTTTCGCTCACTCACCTCCTGGTAGATGGGGTTGATGGCCATGCACTCCATGACGAGCGCGTCGACGTCCGGCGTGACGTGTCGCCGCACCACCGCGATCTGCTCGAGGATGGTGGGCGGGCCACGCCGGATGATGGGGATGTCGTAGCCGTCGGGATCGATGACGGCGGCGAAGGTGCCGGTGGACTTGGCGACCGTGACGTAGCCCGCCTCTCGGAGGAGGCCGGCGAGGAGCCGCGTCACCGTGGACTTCCCCCGGATCCCGTTGACGTGGATCCGCAGGTCGAGGCCCTCGATGCGGACGCGGTGCTGGTAGGCCTCCCACGCCCAGAAGGCGAGCAGGCCGAACGCGACGGCGGCACCAGCGATCAGGAAAAGCGGCACCCTCTTCCTCTCGTTGCTCGTCGGCTCCCCCCGGACTCCCTGACCGATCCCGAGGGGTGCCACCCTCTGTTTCGGCTCGTCGGGACCCGGGTTTGAGCCGTTCTCGTCTCCTCGTCGGCGACTTCGGCGACGGGTTTCGGGAGCCGGGTAGCCTGTCGTCGTGGTGAGTTGGGTCTTCGGGTACGGGTCGATCATGTTCCGGCCCGACTTCACGGTCGCCGAGGTTCGACCCGCGCTCCTCCGGGGTCGGCGACGGGTGTTCGGGCACCCGTCGGTTCGGAACTGGGGGACGCCCGGACGTCCGGCGCCGACGGCGTCTCTGGTCGACGGCGGGGAGACCTGGGGGTTGGCGCTCCGGCCCGTCGGCGGGGCGGACGAGATCCTCGACCTTCTCGTCGGGCGGGAGGCGTCGACACCGGAGGTCACACGGCTCCAGACCGCCGAGGGTCCGGTGACGGCCTATGTGTGGCCGATGGGCTCGGCGTGGTCGGACTGGGGAGTCGACCGTCTGGTGGCGGCCGCCGTCGCCAACGTGGAGGGTGGAGGGGGCCCGCACGGTGACGCCTGGGACTACGTGGACGGGATGAGGGGGGCGATGCGGGAGCATGGTCTCGTCGACCCCTTCGTGGAGCGCTACCACCGGGCTCTGGCGGTCGCCCTCGCCGGGAAGGCCGATCGGTAATCTGGAGCCATGGCGACCATCTTCACCCGTATCCTCGAGGGAGAGCTTCCGGCCAGCTTCGTCTGGCGAGACGATCGGTGCGCAGCCTTCCTTTCCATCGCACCTCTGAAGCCGGGCCACACCCTGGTGGTGCCCTTCGAAGAGGTCGACCACTGGCTGGACGCCGACCCCGACCTCATGGACCATCTGGTCGGTGTCGCCCGCCGGATCGGGCGGGCGCAAGAACACGTCTACCGGCCGGAGAAGGTCGGCCTCATGCTGGCGGGGCTGGAGGTGCCCCACCTCCATCTCCACGTCGTCCCGATCTGGTCGGTGCACGACCTCGACTTCGCCAACGCCGGATCGGCCGACCGGGCGGAGCTCGACACCGAGGCCGCCAAGATCACCGAGGCGCTGGAGGCGCTGGGTCTCTCCGCCTGAGTCCGCTCACCGGGGGAACGGTCCCGCCTTGGCGTAGAGACCGGGGATGGGATGACCGAGGCGGGTCTCGAGCCAGCGGGCCGCGTCGGCGAGGAGCTCCAGGTCGATGCCCGTCTCGACGCCCATCCGATGGAGCATGTAGACGAGATCCTCGGTGGGGATGTTCCCGGTGGCGTCGGGCGCGAAGGGACACCCGCCGACGCCCCCGAGGGATGCGTCGAACACCCGGACCCCTTCCTCCAGGGCGGCGTAGGCGTTGGCGAGGCCCGTGTTCCGGGTGTTGTGGAAATGGACGCCGAGCTCGACGCCGTCGCCGACCGCGTCGCGCACCGCTCGGATCCGTTCCTGGACGTCCGTGGGGCCTGCGACTCCGATGGTGTCGGCGAGGGTGAGCCGGGCGGGATGGGCGGCCGCTGCGGCCGCTGCCAGTGCGGCGACCCGTCGGGTGGGGACTTCCCCGTCGAAGGGACATCCGAACGCTACGGAGATCACGAGCGACGGCACGACGCCCGCCTCATGGGCTCGGGCTGCGATCCGTGTCCACACGGCGACCGACTCCTCGGGGGTCATCCCCTGGTTGTGGTGCCCGAAACCTTCGGCGGCGACGACCACCGCGTTGACCTCGTCACAACCGGCGGCGATCGCCCGCTCCACCCCCCGTTCGTTGAGGGCGAGGCCGATGTAGGAGACGCCGGGCAGCGGCTCGAGGGAGGCCATCACCGCCTCGGCGTCGGCCATGGCGGGGACGAGACGAGGGTGGACGAAGCTGGTGGTCTCGACCTTGGTGATCCCTGCGGCGAGGAGGCGGCGGATCAGCTCCACCTTGTCGGCGGTGGAGAGCAGCGTCTTCTCGTTCTGGAGCCCGTCGCGGGGGGCGACGTCGATGATCTGGACTCGGGCGGACACGGTGTGCTCTCTCGTCGGTCCGGCCCATGGTACGGATCAAGGGTCGCCTCGGGGTGCCGATGAAGGATGCATGGATGCGTCCACCCGCCGGGTGGCGGCGGCCGTGGCGGTGGCGTTGATCACCGGTGCCTGTGCCGCGGGACCGACCGCAGGCCCTTCCCGGGCGATCGTGAGGGTCGTCGACGAGACCGGCCGCCCCCTCCACGATGCGGTCGTCGAGGTGCAGACCGGACGGTTCGTCGCCGACGAGCGCGGCGTGGTCCGCGTCGAACTCGCCGGACCCGTCTCCGGGACGATCACCGGCGAGGGGATGCTCACCGAACCGGTCGTGCTCGGCCCCGGAGACGACGTGGAGATCCGGCTGTGGGCCCGCCGGGGGAGCGACGGGACGGTCCGGACCGCGCTCCACCTCGGGGGCGACGTGATGATGGGGCGACGCTACCTGCAGCCCATCCGACCGGACACGGCGCGGTTGCTGGTGGGGGACGGCGGTGCGTCCGCCCGCCGGGTGGTCGAGGATCTGGCTCCCCTGTTCGCGGCGGCGGACGTCTCCGTCGTCAACCTGGAGACCGTCGTCGGGGAGGTGAGGCCAGAGGAGGCGCTCCCCGGGAAGCGGTTCCTGTTGGACTCGCCCCCGGAGATCGTCGGCGCCCTCACCGCGATGGGAGTCGACGTGGCGGTGGGAGGCAACAACCACGCCTACGACTGGGGGGACGCGGGTGTCCTCGCCACGGCCACCAACCTGGAGACGGCGGGGATCGCCTTCACGGGAGCCGGGCTGGACGAGGGATCGGCCCGGCGTCCTGCCAGGGTGCGCACCCCGGGAGGTTGGGTGACGATCCTTTCGTACACGACCCTCGACGGGGACTACGTCAACGACCAACTTCCCACCTCGGCGGATCCGATCCCCGAGGACCCGGCGGAGGATCTGCGTTGGATGTTCCGACCCCGTCTGCTCGAGTACGGGCGACCCGGCGAGACGGCATGGTTGAGAGCGGGGCGATACCTGCCCGGGGACGCGTGGCGCTGGTTCCAGGAGGTCGAGGGAGCGCTCGGCGTCGTCGAAGCAGCGCGTGTGTGGAGGGAGCTCACCGCCGAGGGTCTGTTCCCCCAGCTGCAGGATTGGGTGGCGCGTCGAGGTCACGGAGGTGCGGCGGCCTTCTCCTTCGCCACGATCGGCGATGACCTCGCCGGGGTGGGTGAGGGGCTCACCGTGGTGGAGCTGCATTCGGGATTCCAGTACTCGGCGTCGGCGTCGCGACGGGTTCGCCGCGCCGCCCGGGCGGCCATCGACGCCGGTGCGGACCTCGTCGTCGCCCACCATCCCCACGTCCTGCAGGGATTCGAGTGGTACGGCGGGAGGCTGATCGCCCATTCCCTCGGGAACCTGGTGTTCGATCAGGATCTGGGAGTCACCTTCCCGGCGGGATTCCTGCGGGTGGTGTTCGAAGGAGACCGCCTTCTCGACGCCCGTCTCGTCCCCCTGGTGATCGACGGGTACCGTCCGGTACCGGTGACGGGTGCGGGCGCCGCCCGGGTCCGGACGCTGGCGAACGGAGCGGCGCTCATGCCGGGATCGGCGGCGCGCCTCGACGATGGGCGGGTGGGGATCGTCGTCGGTGAGACGGGATCCCCCGGGCTCGTCGCCTCGGACGGGCGCATCGTGGACCGCGTCGAGCGTCGGGTGGTGACGATGCTCACCGGCCCCGACGGGATCGTCGAGGTGGAGCCGGGGACGTTCGTCTCCGTCGTGCCGTCCACCGTCGAGGTGGGGCGAGACCTGTTGGGTTGGGGCTGGTTCGACGACACCGAGGCGGACGGTGTCGAGGCGGGGGGCGCGCTGTGGAACCTCGGTCCCGACGGAGGGCCGCGGGTGGTCGACGGGGCCCTTCGGCTCACGACCCGGGACGGATGGGTGCGGCCCGTCGCCCGGATCCCGATCCCTCGTCACCGGCTCTTCGACCAGGACGGGACGCCCCTCGACGGCGCACCCCGCTACAGCCTGCGGTTCCAGGCCCGGGCACCCATCGACCTCGACCTCGCGATCCGGGTCGACGCCTACCAGGTGGACGACACCGATCCGTGGCGCCCGCCCACGTCGCGGCTGACGGGGAGGACCGAGCTCCGCCTCCCGGTCGGCGCCGCCGCCGAGCCCGAGGGGTACGAGGTCGAGATCCCGGAGGCGGCCGTGGAGGGGGCGGACGCGATCATGCTCTCCCTGCGGGCCGAGGCCCGCCGTTCCGTGGCAGTGACCCTCGACGACGTCCGTCTCCTCGAATGGCGCCGCCCTCCGGTGGGTTGGGTGCCCGCCGACGCCCTGCGGAGCGTCGAGCCCTTCGCCGAGGTGCGCGTCACGGCGCTCCGCCCCTAGGCTGGTGCCGATGCGAGTGCTGGTCACGGGTGGAACCGGATACATCGGCAGCCACGCGGTGGTGGAGCTGATCGAGGTGGGGCACGAGGTGGTGATCGTCGACGACCTCTCCAACTCGAAGGAGAGCGTCGTCGACCGGATCGAGACGATCACCGGGGTCCGTCCCGGGTTTCATCGGGTCGACATCCGCGACGGGAAGGTCGTGGCCGCCGTCTTGGAGGACGGGTTCGACGCGGTGATGCATTTCGCCGGGCTGAAGGCGGTCGGTGAGTCGGTGACGATGCCCCTCGCGTACTACGACGTGAACGTGGGGGGCACGGTCTCCCTCCTGGAGGCGATGGAGGCCAACGGGGTGAAGACCCTGGTGTTCTCCTCCTCGTGCACCGTGTACGGCGACCCCGCCGAGCTCCCGGTCACCGAGGACACGCCGACCTCGGGGGCCACCAACCCCTACGGCTGGACGAAACTGATGATCGAGCAGATCCTCGCCGACCTGTGGGCGGCCGACCCCGAATGGCGCATCGCCCGGCTCCGCTACTTCAACCCGGCGGGGGCGCACCGTTCGGGCCTGATCGGAGAGGACCCGAACGACGTCCCCAACAACCTGATGCCCTACATCGCCAAGGTGGCCGCCGGCGAGCTGGACGAGCTCCCCGTCTTCGGGGACGACTACGACACCCCCGACGGGACCGGGGTGCGGGACTACATCCACGTGGTGGACCTGGCCCGGGGGCACCTGGCGGCGCTCGATTACCTCTCCCGCCATGCAGGGGTCCACACCTGGAATCTGGGGACGGGGCGGGGGAGGTCGGTGCTGGAGATGGTCGCCGCCTTCGAAGCGGCGACCGGGACCCGAGTCCCGTACCGCATCGTGGCGCGACGCCCCGGTGATGTGGCCGCCACCTGGGCGGACCCTTCGAAGGCCGAACGGGAGCTCTCCTGGAAGGCGGAGCTGGACGTCACCGACATGTGCGCCGACATGTGGCGCTGGCAGACCTACGCGGCATCACAGACGCTCTGAGCGGCTCACACCGGCGGTGGGGGGTCGGTGCGGCCGAACGCTTCGAGGACCGCGGCGACCAACACCCGGCGACGGAGCCACCACAGCGTGCCGTGACCGGCCCGGACCCATCGGAGCTCGGATCCCGGCCAATGGGCGTGGAGGGTGGCGGTGGCCGACGGGGGGACGAACCCGTCGTGGAGGGCGGCGACGAGCACCGCCCGTGAGGTCGTCGGCGTGGAGGGGAGGGAGAGGACGCTCACCGCGCCGAGGGCGTCGGCGAGACGGGAGGGCGCCTCGGATCCACCCAGGGCATCCCAGCGGATCCCGTGCCGGAGTACCCCGGTGCAGAAGACCGGCGCGGGAGAAGGGGAGGCGGCGAGGGGGGCGAGGGCGATGGGCCTGGGAGCGAGGGCCCCGACGAACGCCGCCAGGTTGCCTCCCATGGAGTAGCCGGTGACGCCGACCGGACCTCGTTCGGCGAAGGTGGTGAGGAGGCCGAGTGCTTCGACGACGACGGCCCGTCCCATGAGGGCGAAGTCGGCCACGGTCCGGATCGCCGGACCGAGGGTGTGGACACGACGTGACCCGTAGTAGGGGCATTCGAGGAGGACGGCGCCGACGCCCCGGCGGGCGAGGGAGACGGCGAAGGGGGTCCGACCGTGAAAGCCCTCGTCGTTCCAGGCGGGCATGACCACGCACCACCGTGCGGCCCCGCCGGCCGGTGCGATCGTCCGGAGGCGGCCGTGGGAGGCCGGGGAGGGGAGCGGGGCGGGGCTCGAGAAGGAGGCGTCGCGGACCTCGAGCCCGTCGTTGCTCCATCGCCGCTCCCAGCGGACCGTCAACGGCGGGGGAGGGGAGAGGGGATGGAGGCCGATGTCGAGGGTCGCCACCGCCGCGGGGTCTCCCCATCCGTCACAGAAGACGGCGGGGGTGCGGGCCAACCTCCAGGCTCCGAGCCGGTCGAGGGGATGGATCACGAACGTGCAGGCTAGGGGGGTGGCCGCCCTAGGATCCGGACGGTGGACCAGATCCATCCCCGCCACGTCGCCGACGTCGACCCCGCCTCCCTGTATGGGAACGATCCGCGGCGTGCCTGGCCGGAGCGTCCCTGGGTGGTGGCGAACATGGTGGAGAGCGTCGACGGGGCGACCGCCGTCGCCGGACGTTCGAGCGACCTCGGAGGAGACGACGATCTGGCGGTGTTCCGGGCCTTGCGAGGTGTGGCGGACCTGATCCTGGTCGGCGCGGGCACCGTCCGGGCCGAGGACTACGGCCCGGTGCGGCTCCCCGAGGCGATCGTGGATCGCCGTCTCGCCCAGGGGAGGCCGCCCGTCCCCCGCCTGGCGGTGGTGAGCGGCCGCCTGGAGCTCGACCCCGACGCTCGCATCTTCTCCGGGTACCCGATCGTCATCACCGCCGAAGCATCCGACGAGGCGCGACGTGCGGAGCTGGAGACGGTCGCCGAGATCGTCGTCACCCCGGGCCCGAGCGTCGATCTCGGATACGCGCTGGGCCTCTTCCGAGCTCGCGGTGTCGAAGTGGTCCTCACCGAGGGCGGCCCGAGCATCATCGGCCAGCTCGTCGCCGCAGGTCTGCTGGACGAGCTGTGCGTGACGATCGCCCCGGTCGTGGCCGGAGGCGACTCGGCGCGTCTCGTGGCCGGGGTGGGGCCGTTCGATCCACCGGTGGAGATGCGGCTCGAGCGGGTCCTCGTCGGCGACGGCGATCTTTTCTGCCGGTACCTCACCGTGCGCTGACGTGTCGCTCCCAGAGGGTGCGCGCGACCAGGAGGAGGAAGAACAGGGCGACCGGGATCACCGCCATCGTCGCCGACCCGGCGGTGCCGGCGTGGTAGCTGATCACGAGGCCCGCGACCACCGAGAACATCCCGATGACGACGCTGGTGGCCATCATCGTCGGCACTCGCCGGGCGATGAGTGCCGCCGCCGCGGGCGGGCCGATGAGCAGCCCGAGGACGAGGAGTGTGCCGACGGTGCGGAACGAGCCGACGACGGCGAGGGTGACGAGCGCCAGCATCGTGAGGTGGGCGAGGCGAGGCCGCAGGCCCAGCAGCTCCGCCTTCGCCTCGTCGAGGGAGAGCACGAGGAACGGACGGTAGAAGACCACGGATCCGACGGCGGCCGCGGTCGCGGTGGCGCCGAGGGCGGCGATGTCTCCGGTCGAGACGCCGAGGGCGTCGCCGAACAGGATCGCCGTCAGGGATCCGGCGTATGAGGCGGTCCGGCTGATGATGATCACCCCCAGTCCGAGCATCCCGACGAAGAGGAGGCCGATGCCCGTGTCCTCGGAGAAGGTCGTCTGTCGATGCACGAGGTTGATGCCGCCGATCATCACGATGGCGGCGACGGTGGCGCCGAGGACGGGATCGAACCCGAGGAGGAGCGCCAGGGCGATCCCCGGGATGACCCCGTGGATGAGGGCGTCGCCGATGAAGCTCATGCCCCGGAGGACGACCCAGGTCCCCACGATCGACGTCGTCACCGATGCCAACAGCCCGCCGAGGAGTGCCCGCTGCTGGAGCGCCAGGGCAAAGGGTTCGGTCAGCCAGTCCATCTCAGCTCCTTCCTCCGAGGGCGGCGGCGAGTCGGCGGGCGTTGGTCTCCATCATCGTCACGTAGGTCTCCGCTCCACTGCCGGGCTCACCGAGGGAGCCGATGTAGAGCTCGACGATCTGGAGTTGGCCTCCCGTCTCGGCGGCGACGGCGCGGGCCAGGTCGGGTGAGGTTCCGGCTTCGACGACCAAGATCCGGACATCGGTCCGATCGATGAGATCGACGAGCTCGGCGAGTCGTGCCGGGCTCGCCTCTGCCAGGGTGGAGCCACCGGGGATGAGGGTGCCGATCACCTCGAAACCGTACCGTTCGGCGAAGTATCCGAGGCTGTCGTGGTAGGTGACGAGGAGACGCCGCTCCGGCGGGATCGGGGCCAGGACCTCCCGGATCCGCCGGTCGAGTCGCTCCAACGACTCGGCATAGGTGTCTGCGGGTCCGCGGGTGAACGTCGGGTCGAGCTCTGCGAGCCGGTCTTCGATGATCCGTACCCCTTCCGCCATCCGGATGGGGTCGAGCCAGACGTGGGGGTCGAGGGCGGTGGACGAAGCGAGCGGACGCGGGTCGAGCAGGGGCCCGAGCTCCAGCACGGGGGTTCCGTCGGCGGCGGCGGTCGTGAGGAGGTCGGCGAGGCCCTCTTCGAGGCCGAGTCCGTTGGCGACGACGAGGGATGCCTCGGCCACGAGGGCGGCCTGACGGCCGGAGGGGCGGTAGTCGTGGGGCTCGGCACCCCGGGGGATGAGGACGTCGACGGGGGATCCGAGGGCGTTGGCGACGACGTCCCCGAGGATGGAGGTGGTGGCGACGACCTGCGTCGGAGAGCTTCCGGGCGATCCGCAGGCGGCGACGATCATGAGGAGGACGAGGGGGATGCGGCGAAGCTTCATGGCGGGGTCGGTGGCCTCCGAGTCGACGACGAAAGTTGATGAGAATGAGAATCATTCCTAGATTAGCAGCGTGACCGAACCCATCGCCCGACATCTCGAAGCCCGGGGGATCCGCTACACGCGAGCTCGGCGGGCGGTCGTGGAGGCCCTGGAGGCCGTCGACGGGCCCAAGTCCGTCTCCGAGCTCGGAGATCGGCTCGCCGTCCCCCAGTCATCGCTGTATCG
The DNA here is from genome assembly GCA_026989215.1 of Acidimicrobiia bacterium. Classification (GTDB taxonomy): domain Bacteria; phylum Actinomycetota; class Acidimicrobiia; order Spongiisociales; family ZC4RG35; genus S012-128. Next base: position 11,337 of record JALSJV010000156.1, read on the forward strand.
GAGCCTCGCCGTCCTCGGAGATGCGGGCGTGGTCGTGGCCCATCATGGACCCGACGGCACCACCCGCTTCGAGCTGGCGGAGTGGATCCGGGGCCATCACCATCACCTGGTCTGCGCAGGATGCGGTGCGGTACGGGACCTCGCCTTGACGGCCGAGGAGGAGGAGCGTCTGCAGGAACTGGTGACGGAGGCGGCGGGCCGGGTCGACGTCGAGGTCGAGGATCACGCCCTCGAGATCGTGCACCGATGCGAGGAATGTCGATGAGCCAGGCCGTCGTCGCCCGTGAGGTCACCGTGGTCCGCGGTGAGCGGAGGGCCCTCGATACGTCCAGCTTGGCGTTCGACGTGGGGCTCATGGTGGCGGTCATCGGTCCCAACGGAGCGGGGAAGTCGACCCTGCTCGACCTGATCGCCGGGCTGATCCCCCCCAGATCCGGGGAGATCCGCGTCCTGGGGACGTCCCCGGTCCTCGCCCGCCGTCGCCTCGCCTACGTCGTCCAGGGGCGGAAGCTGAACGAGACGATGCCGGTGACGGTGGCCGAGGTCGTGCAGATGGGCCGGTACGCCTCCACCGGCTGGTTCCGACGGTTCGGACGGCGAGACCGGGAGGCGGTGGCCGACGCGATGGCTCGCCTCCGGATCGAGGAGCTGGCCTCCCGGCATCTGCGCGAGTTGTCGGGGGGCGAGCGTCAGCGGGTCTTCGTCGCCCAGGGCCTGGCGCAGGACCACGAGCTGCTCCTGCTCGACGAGCCCCTCACCGGCCTCGACGTCGTCTCCGCCTCGATCATCGAAGAGACGATGAGCGAGGAGCGGGATGCCGGCAAGACGGTGGTGTTCGCCACGCACGACCTGGCGGAGGCCGCCCGGGCCGATCTCGTGGTGGCGCTGGCGAACCGATGCGTCGCCGTCGGGCCTCCGGCCGACGTCCTGCAGGTCGAGGTCCTCCAGGAGGTCTACCAGCAGCGCTTCGTCGACGTGGGCGTCCTGCTCCTCGACGACGCGGCCCACCGGCCTGCATCGGAACGTCACGTCCACCGAGCGCGAACCATCCACACCGAGGCGCCGGGGACCGACCTCCACCCGGATCAGTCGCCGCCCCGTTGATCGCGGTAGAGCTTCCACCACAGCCAGCCGTGGGCGGCGATGCCGACGGCGAAGATCGCGCTCACGATCCACTGGCCGAGGACGGCGGCGGCGACGGCGGCGAGGGAGTAGCCGATGACGAGGGCCGTGCGGGGCCCGTTGAGGGGTCCGAACATCGCCCGCCAGGTTATCGCGACGTCGGCGCGACGGGGAATCTAGGGTGATGGGATCGAAGGCGTGATGACGGAAGGCTACGACGACGTCGATCCCGGCCTGGTCCGGGGGCTGCGCGAGGTCCGGGGGAGGGCCCGCACCTGGGTCGACCCTGCCACCGGTGAGCGCTGGGAGTACGTGGCGTGGGGAGAGGGACCCACCGTCGTGTTCCTCCACGGGATGGCCGGCGGATACGACATCTGGTTCCGTCAGCTCGGGGCGCTGGGGGAGCGCCATCGAGTGGTGGCGGTCACGTATCCTCCAGTGCGACGCCTCCGTCCTCTCGCCGATCAGCTCGTCCGTCTCGTCGGAGAGGTCGCCGACGGGACGATGGCGGTGGTGGGAAGCTCCCTCGGAGGTTATGTGGCGCAGTACCTGGTGGCGGAGTACCCGGAGCGGGTCCGCGGTGCCGTGTTCGGCAACACCTTTCCGCCCAACGACCTGGTTCGCTCCCGGAATCGATGGCGGGTCCGGCTGGCCCGGGTCCTCCCCGCCCGGGCCCTGGCCGCCTCCTTTCGAAGAACGGTCGAAGGGGCGATCGTGCCTGCCGCCGGCGGTTCGGAGTTGGTGCGCGCCTACCTGTTGGAAGAAGGGCGGATCACCAAGCGGGATTTCCTCGCCCGCTACGAATGCGTCGTCGATCCCTTCGAGGTCGCCGCTTCGGTGGACGTGCCAACCCTGATTCTGGAGGCCCGGAACGATCCGCTCGTGCCCGAGCCCCTTCGGCGGGCCATGGCGTCCACCTATCCCGGCAGCGAGGTGATCGACCTCGGGGATGTGGGACATTTCCCGTACCTCAACGACGCCGACCGCTACACCCGGCTGATCTCCGAGTTCGTGGCGGCGACGGGATGAAGGTCATCGAAGGGGAGCCGCCGAGGACGTGACCATCGCACCGGTGTTGGCGCTGATCCTCTCCTTCGCGGCGGCGATCGTCTTCGCCGCCGGGGAGACGGCGCTGCTGCGGATCCCGCCCGTGCGGGCCGAGGCCCTTCGTGAACGAGGTCGTCGGGGACGCCGGGTGGCCGACCTCGTCGCCGAGCTCCCGCGGGTGCTCAACACGATCCTGCTGTTGGCCCTCCTGTCCCAGATCACCGCCGCGACCGCGGCCGCGGCGGTGGCCGATGCCCTCTTCGGCTCCCTCGGGGTGACGCTCGCCTCGGTGGGGTTGACGTTCCTCCTGTTCGTCTACGGCGAGGCGATCCCGAAGACCTACGCCGTGCGGCACCCCGAACGGGTCGCGCTCGCCCTCGGGGGACTCATCTGGGGCCTCGAGATCGTCCTGCGACCCGTGGTTTCGGTGCTCGTGTGGGTCGCCGACCTGCAGATGCCGGGCAAGGGCGTCGCCACCGGGCCGACGGTGACGGAGCGGGAGCTCCTGTGGCTCGCCTCCCGGGCCGCCCGGGAGGGCCAGATCACCGCCGAGGATCTCGACCTCATCGAGCGGGCCTTCCGGGTGGGGGATCGCCAGGCGAACGACATCATGGTGCCGCGGGCGGACATCGTCGGGGTCCCGATGGGCGCGTCGGCGCGCGAGGCCCTGGAGGTGGCCCTCGGGGCCGGGCACCGGCGCATCGTGGTCTACGGGGACTCCCGCGAGGAGATCGTGGGAATGGTCCGTCTGCGGGATCTGGCGGCGCTGCGGAGCGAGGGTCGGGACGTGGTCGTCAAGGATCTGCTCAGACCGGTCCTCGTGGTTCCCGAGTCGGCGCCGGTCATCGACGTCCTCCGGGAGATGCAGCAGAGCGGGACGCACCTGGCGGTGGTGATCGACGAGTTCGGGGGGACCGAGGGGCTGCTCACCGTCGAGGACATCGTCGAGGAGCTGTTGGGGTCGATCGCCGAGGACGCCCGGGAGGAGCCGATCCGACCGGCGGGGACGGGTCGGTGGATGGTGGACGCCGCCGTGCCCGTCGAGGACCTCGAGGCCCTGGTGGGGCCGGTGCCGGAGGGCCCGTGGAACACCGTCGGGGGCCTGGCGATGGGTCTCGCCGGGAGGGTGTTGGACGTGGGCGACGTGGTCGACGCCGACGGTTTCTCGCTCCGGGTGGCGGAGGCGCGGGGTCGTCGGATCCTTCGCCTCGAGGTCACCGCTCGGCCCGACGGAGCGCAGGCGAGGGGTGAAGGCGGGTCCGTCCCGTCGAACTTGACATAACGAGGATTATGGGCGTTCTTCCCCGAGGGCCTTCGGCTCGAGGGGGAACGCCAGGAGATCCTCCGCCGCCTCCAGCAGATGGTCGAAGGCCTGTCGGAGCGCCCCGGGATCCTCGGCCAGATCCGCCATGACGTCCTCGACGGCGGCCTGGAGCCGGTACCGACGGTCCCCGAGCCCGCGCCAGGTGTCCCGGGCGACCAGCACGTCGTCGGGCCCCAGGCGATGCGCCGCCGCGAGGCGTCGAGCCTCGTAGGCCCGTTGTCGGTGGCTGCGTCGACAGTATCGACGCGGGCGACCCACCCCGCCGTTCTGGGCGAAGGGCTCGCCGCACCACAAGCACTGGTCGGGCGCAGAAACCGTCACGTGACGAAAAATACCAGGTGGTGGCGGGAATGAGGCGCGACGCCTCGGGGTTGGACTTCGGGAAGACACGAACGAGGATGTACCGATGGCAACCATCACCCTGACCAAAGAGAACTTCGACCAGACGATCCGTGACAACGAGACGGTGCTGATCGACTTCTGGGCGGAATGGTGCGGCCCGTGCCGCTCGTTCGCCCCGACCTTCGAGGCGGCGTCCGAGGCGAACCCGGACCTGGTCTTCGCCAAGGTCGACACCGAGGATCAACAGGAGCTGGCCGCGGGGTTCGGAATCCGCTCCATCCCCACCCTCATGGTGTTCCGCGACCAGATCCTCCTGTACGCCCAGCCGGGCGCGCTGCCCGCGGCGGCCCTCGACGACCTGATCCGCCAGGTTCGGGAGCTCGACATGGACGAGGTCCGGCGGCAGATCGCCGAGCAGCAGCCCGATCACGACCACCAGCACTGACCGAACGGACGTTCGACACCCGACGTGTTCAGAGCGTCCCGATGAACCGGGCGGCGGCGGCGAGGACGGCGTCGCGATGGTCACGGTGGGGGGCGTGCCCCTCCCCCGGCAGAATCAGCCGTTCGACCCGACCCGACACCTGGGACTCGATGGCGTCGATCTGCGCCAAGGTTCCGTAGGGGTCGCCCTCCTCCTGGATGAGGAGGGTGGGGACGTCGATGCCGGGCAGGTACTCCTCCAGGTTCCACCGTTCGAAATCGGGATGGGTCCAGGCGTCATGCCATCCGAAGAACGCGACGTCGACCCGATCGTGGTACCGGGCGAGACGCTCGCGGAGGTCCGTCTCCCGGTACGCGACCCCGGCCCGCCTGATCTCGGCGAGTCCCCACGGCTCACAGAAGACGTGGGGTGACTCGAGGACGAGGCCGCGGAGTCCGGGGAAGGTACCACCGCCGGCAGCGATGATGGCAATCGAAGCGCCGTCGGAGTGTCCGAAGGCGACGACGTCGGTGAGACCCAGCGCCGCGAGGATGGCAGGGAGCAGCTCCGCCTCCTCGTGCATGTACCCGACCGGCCACGGCAGGGGACGCGGGTCGGAGGCCCCGTAGCCGCGGCGGCTGTAGGCCACGACCTCACAGCCCGTCACCGCGGCCAGTGCCTCCGGGAAGTCCTTCCAGAGACGCACCGACCCCAACCCCTCGTGGAGCAGGAGGATGCCGGGTTGGCCCGACCGGCGGTCCCCGACCCGGGACACCTCGAGCTTCACGCCGTCGACGTCGACCCATCCCATGGACGGCGAGCGTAGCGGGCCGAGCCCAGACGAAGGGAGACCGACCCTCGGGGGTCGGTCTCCGGTGGGAGGAAGACGGTTCTCCGGTCTTGGGATCCGAGTCCCGTCACGGAACTCGAGTCCCCGGCACATCCCGGTGTCGCCGTCGTATCACTCGTCTTTGGCCGCGCCTCCGAGAACGGTTCGCGGCGGATCCGTCACGACTCGGGGCGGTTCGTACCGGGCCCGGTGCAGGACGAGGGTCCGGTCCGGGTCGCCGCCCCGAAGCTCGATGCTCTCCTCGACCAGATGGGCGTCGGTCGCATCGAACTCGAAGCGGGCCCGGAGGGGGCGCTCTCCGTCGTCGTAATCGACGCTGACGTCGACGGTGTCGCCGTCGGCGGTGACGGTGATGCCCGGCAGATCGGCGATCACCCGCAGGATGGCCGATCGCCGCTCGGGATGCTCTCCGTTGGCGCGGATCAGTCGGGCGGCCAGCTTGAGCATCTCGACCTCCTCCAAGGAGGGGTCGCCGAGGCCTGCCACCTGTCGCCACATGGCGGCCTGGAGGTCGTCGACGCCGCGATCCCAGTCGATTCCGGGGACGGAGGCGGGCTCCTCCGCCGTCGTGAGCTCCTCCGTCCCGGGTCCGTAGAGGTCGACGAGGTCGCTCGCGTAGAAGGCGTCCCGATCCTGGGGGGACAGGAACTCGGGTTCGCCATAGGTGACGATCACCCGACCCGAGCCCGCTCCTCCGATCCAGACCTCCCGGGTCTGGGGTCGCAGGAACCTGATGACCTGTCCGTCCACCTCCTCGACGATCAGCTCCACCCGTTCGCTCCGGGTGTACCACGCTCCCCCGTCGGCGAGGGTGACCGGCGGCAGTCCCTCCACCGCGTCCGCCAAACCCAGGAGGGGCTGTGCCGAGGGGTTCGTGGCGGTGGGGAGCAGCGACCACACGACGAACACCGTGGCCGTGGCGGTCGCCAGCCGCAGCATCCAGGCTCCAGTCCGTCTCCTCCGGATCTCGCGGTCGATGGCGGCGCGGAGGGCCTCCATGCCCTCGACGCGGTAGATCGGGGGTTCGTCGGGCAGGCCGGAGATGAAATCGAAATCGTCAGACATGGTCGCGCCTCGGCGCCACCCTCATCTTGTCCGATCGAGCTCCAACAGTTCCCGGGCCCGTCGCCGGGCCCGGGCGAGCCGGGAACGGACCGTGCCGATGGGGACGCCGGTCGCCTCGGCGATCTCCCGGTAGGTGAGATCACCGAGGGCCGCCAGCAGCAACGTGCTCAGCTCCGGCTCGGGCAGGGCTGCCAGCGCCCGCTGGAGGGCCGGCGACTCGAGGGCGGCGGCGGCCCGCTCGGTGGCGTCCTCGGCCTCGTGGTCGTCGATCGACGGCCGGAGGCGGCCCGCCAGCCGCGCATGGGCCCGTGCCCTGCGCCCGTGACCGCGGCGGTGCTCCCGCACCAGGTTGGCGGCGAATCCGAACAGCCACGGCAGGGCGTTGGCATGGTCGAGCCGATAGCGGCGGCGGCGGGTGAACGCCCGAATGAACACCTCGCTCGCCAGGTCACCCGCCTCGTCCGGTCCGACCCGCAGGGCGAGGTATCGGTAGATGGATCGGTAGTGCCGGGCGAAGATGTCCTCGAACCGCCGGGGATCACGCCAGGACGCGGCGATGACGTCGGCGTCCGTGGGGTCGGGCATCGGCGTACTCCTCGGCAGACAGGGCCCGGCAAGCCTAGCGGAACCACGGTCTCTGAATCGGGTCGGGCTACGCTGCCGGGCGATGGAGGTGCATCCGGCCGTCACCGCCGCGTTGGAGCGTCTCGGAGCGGAGTACGAGGTGCTGCCCTGCGATCCGGAACTGGCCGACACCCTGCGGTTCTGTGAGGCGTACGGGTTCGCCCTGGAGGATTCGGCGAACACGATCCTGGTCGCCTCCAAACGCCCGCCCGGCCGGCTGGCGGCGTGCGTCGTCCTCGCCTCCACCCGTCTCGACGTCAACCACAGCGTGAAGGCGCATCTGGGGGTCCGCCGCCTGAGCTTCGCGTCGCCCGAGACGACCCTGGAGGTGACCGGCATGGAGATCGGCGGGGTCACCCCTTTCGGACTGGGAGCGGAGCTCCCGGTGCTGATCGACTCCCGGGTGCCGACTCGTGAGCGGGTCGTCGTCGGAGCGGGAACCCGCACGGCCAAGATCCGATGTCGGCCCGACGTCCTCACCCGGTTGCCCTCGGCCGAGGTGGTGGAAGGCCTGGCCTTCGTTCCGTGACGATCACCCACCGAGACGTCGGATCGCCTCTTCGAAGGCGACGTCGACGGCCCCGGCGGGGTCGG
>JALSJV010000157.1 GCA_026989215.1 Acidimicrobiia bacterium
CGCCGCCGTCGCATACCGGTCCGCCCCCGCCAGACGCTCCACCGGGGCATACGAACCGAGCTGGGACACCACCGTATCCGACACCGCCCCCGCACCACCCAACACCACGATCCTCCCCGGCTTCAACCTCGCCAACTCCCCCGCCGTCGACGCCGGGATACCCGCGGGAGACACCAGCAGGATCGGACCCTTCCCTGCGGCCGCGGCACCGCCCGCCAAGGCGTCGGGGAACGACGAGGCCGTCGCCACATAGGCGACCGGCACCCCCGGCGAGAACGTCGCCTGGGAGATCGCCGCCGCCGTCGCATACCGGTCCGCCCCCGCCAGACGCTCCGGCAACGTCCCCTCGAACACCGGGGACGTGAGGATGTTCTTCCCCTGGTTGCGCACGACCTCCACCGCCTCGACATGGACGAGCCGATAGTCGGGATAGGAATGGAGGTACGACACCTCCACCCGATACGTCCCGGCGGTCGACAGGACACCTCCGGGGATGTACCCGGGGAGGCTGTAGGAGAGGGTCGGCCCGCCCGGATAGAGGCCGATGTTCTCCCGCCGAGACTCGTACACGAGCTTGCCGGACGGGTCGTAGATGCGAGCGACGAGGTCACCCAACACCGAGACGTTGCCCTCTGCCACCACCTTCTGACGGAGGTAGATGCCCGTGTTGTAGACGTCCACCTCCGCCCAGGTCCGGGCGCCACGGTCGATGGAGGTGGTGCCGGTGGCCGCCGCCGCCCAGTCGATCGAGCGGGTCAGCAGCTCGAGGGCGATCTCCCCCTGGCTCACCCCCTGGAAGGTCTGGGCGGCGTTGGCGGCGTTGAGCTGGGGGAGGAAGTCGAGGATGTCGAAGTCGAAGTAGACCACCCGGCCCTGCTCGTACCCGATCGCCTGGGCGGCCGTGTACCCGTCGTACTGGGAGGCGTCCACCCCCTCGGCCGAACCCGTCCCGGGGGGGATCGAGAACCGAAGCAGCGAGGTGACGTTGGTGTTGAAGATCCTCGTGAACTCGGCACCGGCACCGGTGGGACGGTCCAGACGGAGACCGGAGATCCCCAACGCCGCGGTCGTCCCGGCGACGATCGGGTGGGAGACACCCGCCGGGTCGTCGACGACCGAGAAGGTGCTCGGTGTGGGATCGTTGATGAACAACGTCTGATACACCTCCGAGAGGGGCCCGTACTCCCAGGCGTTGCTGTTGAGTTCCCGCGCCCAGAACTCGAACCCGCCGTCCGGGTTCCCCCAACACGTCCACGACGACGCCAAATCCGACGTGACACGGGGATGGGCCGCCCCGGTCCACCCACAGCCCGGCCGTGCCAGCATCCGCGGGGAGATGAAGGCGGCGACCAGACCTCCCCCTCCCGCCACCCACTCCCGCAGGACCACCGACGCCCGTTCCGACATCACCCGGGTGAGGGGAAGGAGCACGACGTCGACGGCGGCCAGCGCGGCCGGGTCCTCCAGGTCGGCGTCGTCGAGGGTGACGACGGTGTATCCGGCGGCGCCGAGGGCCGACGCCACCCGGGGTGGGCGCTCGGTCCACCATCCGAGCTGGGCGAAGTTGACGTAGGTGGCCTCCGAGTCGACGACGCCGACCGTGACCCCGGCGGCCTGCGCCGACGGAACCGGAGGAGCCGCGACGAGCGCGGCGACGAGGGTGACCGTCGCCGCCAGGATGCCGATCCCCCGCATGGTCGTTGTATCGGCCTGTCGCCGACCGAACTGAACCATCACCGAAGGTACGCGTCGAGGGCCAGCTCGACGTCGGGAGCGACCACCCCGATCCCTCCCAACACGACGATCTCCGAGGGCGCGAGACGGGCGAGCTCCGAGGCGACGACGGAGGGAATGGAATCGGAGCGCACCAGCAGGACCGGACCACCTGCGACCCCCGCGGCCGCCCCACCCGCCAAGGCGTCGGGGAAGTCCGTCCCCACCGCCACGTACACCCGTTTCGCCCCCGTGGGGAACGCGTCCTGGGACGCGGCCACGGCGGTGGCGTAGCGGTCGGGACCGGCGAGACGTCGGGTCGGGGCGATGGTGGAGAGCTCGGCCTCCACCGCCTCGGAGACGGCGCCCGTCCCACCCAGGACGACGATGTCGCCCGGGCCGAGGCGTTCCAGCTCGTTCCTCGTCACCGACGGCAGGACGTCGGGGTCGGTGAGGAGGAGCGGCCCACCCCGTCGGGCGGCGGCCGCACCCCCGGCCAGGGCATCGGCGAAACCGAGCCCGGTGGCGACGTAGACGACCGAGGCACCCCCGGGGAAACCCGCCCGGGAGATCTCCACGGCGGTGGCGTACCGGTCGGGACCGGCGAGTCGTCGAACGTCGGGGACGAGCCCGGTGAGCTCCGACTCGACCACGGCCGAGACCGCCCCCTCCCCTCCGAGGATGAGGACGGTGTCGACGCCGAGACGGGCCAGTTCCGCCTTCGTCGCCGACGACAGGACGTCCGGACGGGTCAGCAGGACGGGACGACCCTGGAACCCGGCCAGGGCGGCTCCGGCGAGGGCGTCGGGGAAGTCCGCGCCCGTGGCCACGAAGGCGGCGGAGGTCCCGGCAGCGAAGTCGAAGCGGGAGACGGCGGCGGCGGTGGCGTACCGGTCGGCGCCCGCATACCGCCACACCACCGGCACGTCGAGGGTGTCGGAGGCCTGGACCAGCCCGAACCCGTAGACGGGGTCGAATCCGACAGACCCGAGATCGGCGGCGGCCGACTCGAGGGCGTAGCGAACCTGCCAGCGGGAGGCGGCGGGCTGGTAGGCACGGAGCAGGGCGGCGACGCCGCTGACATGGGGGGCCGCCATCGACGTGCCCTCCGCCCAGTAGTAGCCCCACACTTCCGGGGTACCCGAGAAGCTCTCCTGGAG
>JALSJV010000158.1 GCA_026989215.1 Acidimicrobiia bacterium
CATCCGGGAGAAGTTCTTGAGTCGCCTCCGGGAGGAGCTTCCCCATTCGGTGGCGGTCGTGGTCGACGACATGTTCCGACGGGGCGACCTGCTGGTGATCGAGGCGAGGGTGATCGTCGAACGGGAATCGCAGAAGGGGATCGTGATCGGCAAGGGGGGAGCCGTGCTGCGTGCCGCCGGGACCGAGGCCCGCCAGGAGCTCGAGATCCTCTTCGGCACCAGGGTCCATCTGGAGCTGCGGGTCAAGGTGGAGCCCGACTGGCAGCGGCGCCCCCAGCTCCTCGATCGGCTCGGGTTCAGGGGCTGACCGAGGGGTCGGCGGCGACCCGGGCGAGGGCGCCCAGGCAGGCGAAGACCCATTCGAGGGCTTCGACGTCGGTCCGTTCCCGGAAGATCTGCTCCAGGTTGCGGAGCATCCGGATCAGGATCCGGACGCCGCTCACCGGCTCCAGCCAGGTTCGGTCGAGGCGGGGGGAGCCGCCGAGGGCGTCGGCGACGAGGCGGGCGGCCTCGTCGAACCCGATCGCCTCTCCGTAGTGGAAGGGGTCGACGAGCTGTCCGGCGGCAAAGACGACGAAGTGGCCCGGCAGGCCGACACCCTGCATCTCCAGCCCGGCTCTGCGTCCCACCTCGATCCAGAGGAGGGACAGCGTGATCGGGTTGCCCCGACGGGTCTCCAGCACCCGGTCGAGAAAGCTGTTGTCCGGGTGGTAGTAGTCGTCGACGTTGCCACCGATCCCCTCGGTGATGGCGATCACCCGGCGGAGCGCCAGGTGGGTGTCGCCGTCGACCCGGGCGGCGAGGGCGTCGAGACGTTCGAGGTAGGTCCGGGGGTCGAGACCGGGATGGTCGAGGGCGGAGATCTGGAGCGCCGCCTCCGCCAGTCGCTCTTCGGCGGCGAGCTCGGCGACTCGCCGGGCGGTGGCTTCCAACAGGGCGCTCATGCCCTCAGGGTACCCGGGATGCCGGGTCCGGTCAGGGGGCCAATGTCGAGATGCGGGCGGCCAGGTCGGTGTCGCGCCGTGTGAGGCCGCCTTCGGAATGGGTGGACAGGGTGAGGGTCACCTGGTTCCACCGGATCTCGATGTCCGGATGATGGTCGGCTCGTTCGGCCAGGAGGGCGACCTTGGTGACGAAGCCCATCGCCTCGGTGAAGTCCCGGAACGTGAAGGTGCGGCGGAGCGCCTCGCCCTCGATCTTCCACTGCGGGTAGGAGGCGGCGAACTCTTGGCGTTCGATCTCGGTGAGACGAGCCATGGCCTCAGTGTACGGGACGGGGCGGCCCACCGACATCCGCGGTGTCGGTGGCGGAGGCCTCTACTCTCGGAGGTCTGATGGCGCTTCGCAACGACCAGGGGATCGTCCTTCGAGGGTATCCCTTCGGGGAGGCAGACAAGGTGGTGGTCGTGCTGAGTCCCAACCACGGGAAGGTGCGGGCCGTGGCGAAGGGGGTGCGGAAGACGAAGAGCCGCTTCGGTGGGCGGCTGGAGCCCTTCAACCATGTGGACCTCGTCCTCTACGAGGGGCGGAACCTCGGGACGATCACCCAGGTCGAGCTCATCGAGTCCTTCCCCCGGCTGCGTGCGAGGCTCGACGCGGTCACCGCCGCCTCGACGATGGTGGAGGCCGCCGACGTCGTCGCCCAGGAGGGGGAGTCCTCCCACCGGCTGTTCCTGCTGCTGCAACGGGGGCTGCGAGCCCTGGACGGGGGTGCGGGGGGGCCGGACCTGGTGACGTCGTTCCTGCTGAAACTGGCGGATGTGGTGGGGGTGGCGCCTGCCCTGGCCGCGTGCGCGTCCTGTGGTCGGAGCGAGGGGCTGGGTCGGTTCAGCTTCGCCGGTGGCGGTGTCGTCTGTGACCGGTGCCGGGTGGAGGGGGCGGTGCGGCTTCGTCCCGGGATCACCGAACGGCTGGCGGTGTTGGCCCGGGCGGACCTGGCCGAGGTCGGAGGCGACGGGGGCGACCTGGCCGCCGAGGCGATGGGGGTGGCCCGCCGCTTCGTGGAATACCATCTGGAGCGTCACCTGGTGAGTCTCGGGGTGTTGGAGACGTGAGCGGGAACGACATCCTCGACCTCTCTCGGCTCGACCCCGACCGGATCCCCCGGCACGTGGGACTCATCCTCGACGGCAACGGGCGGTGGGCGCGGGCTCGAGGGCTGCCTCGTACCGCCGGGCACCTGGCCGGCGAGAAGGCGCTGTTCGACACGGTGGAGGGTGCCCTTCAGATCGGCATCGAGTGGCTCACCGCCTTCGTGTTCTCCACCGAGAACTGGAACCGGTCTCCCGAAGAGGTCGAGTTCCTCATGTGGTTCAACGAGGATCTGCTGTTGCGTCGCCGTGACGATCTCCACGCCGATGGGGTGCGGATGCGGTTCGCCGGGGATCTGGACGACCCCCGGATCCCGGATCGGAACCGGCGACATATGGCGGAGGCGGAGGAGCTGACGAAGGAGAACGACCGTCTCACCCTGGTGTTCGCCTTCAACTACGGGAGCCGACGGGAGCTGACGTCGGCGGCTCGTCGCCTCGCCACCGAGGCGGCCAGAGGTGAGATCGACCCGGAGGAGATCGACGAGGCGGCCTTCGCCTCCCGCTTCTATCTGCCGGACATGCCCGACGTGGACCTTGTGATCCGATCGTCGGGGGAGCATCGGCTCTCGAACTTCCTCCTCTGGCAGTCGGCCTACGCCGAGTTCTCCTTCCCCGGGATCCTGTGGCCGGATTTCGATCGGCACGCCCTCTTGGAGGCGATCGTCGACTACCAGTCGCGCGAGCGCCGCTTCGGCCGGGCCTGAACCTTCTTCCCCCTCCCTGAGGGGGAAGTACCCCACGCCGTGAGGCGTGGGGGGGATGGGGGTGCCGCAGTGC
>JALSJV010000159.1 GCA_026989215.1 Acidimicrobiia bacterium
TCGCTGAGGCTGCGTCGGGTCCCCTTGGCGGGCGATGATCCGGGCCGTGAAATACCTGATGGCGACGATGTCATCCCCGGGCAGCAGGCGCCGGCACAGTGCCCTGAGGTCGAGCCAGCGGAACGGGGTGCCCTTCAGGGCTCCGTAGTACAGGTTGAAGCCGTCGATGTAGACGATGGTTGCCACGTCGTCGGAAGGTATCGGAACCCTCCGACACGAATCGGGCTGTGCCCGTGACCTCCCCACCACCCCGTTTTGGCACCAGGATTCGACGGATCACGCGCGATCCAGGTGCCAAAACGGGAACGGGGGTGGTCAGTGCCCGGTGCCGGTGGCGGCGGCGACGCCGAGCTGCACCTTCGTGAGGTCCTCCAGGAGCCGGGCGTACAGCGGGATCCGTTTCGGGGTGCAGCAGGTCACCTGAAGCTTGCCGAGCTGGGCGCCGACGTCGCCGAGGGCGGTGACCACCACCTCGGCGGCGTGGGGGTCGGACTCGACCCGACCGAGCATCGTTCGGGTCTCGTCGAGGATCCCGTCCAGATCGGCGATGCAGGGGACACGGTCGGGGTCACAGCACCCCTTCCGGAGTTTCTCGAGGGAGCTCTCGGCCGTGCTCAGGGCGCTCAACGCGTCTTGGAGAGGTGTGGTGTCCATGGCGGGGCAGCATACAGCGGCGAAGCGTCGGAGCTTCCGAGGTCAGCCGACCGCGAAGTTGATCACGATCGGGATGGTGGCGGTCCCGATCAGCCCGGCCGAGTCGGCGGCCTCGAGGCGGATCGCCCAGGTGGTGGCGGCGTCGACGTCGGGCCCGAGTTCGGCGGTGAAGGACGAGCAGCTCTTGAAGACGGTGAAGCCGCCTGGACTCTGGGGTGGGGCGGCGATGTCGCCGATGTCCCCCGGATCGGGGTAGGGGTTCTTGGGGAAGTTGGAGCCTCGGCACAGCTCCACCACGGTGCCCGCCTCGTTGGTGGCGGTCCACCGGAACCGGGTACCGGGGATCGTCCCATCCTGTTCGTCGACGGCGGTGCCCTGGAACTGGATGGTCACCGGTTCCCCGCCGGTGCCGAAAACCTGGTCGGCTTCGGGGAGGGTGATCTCGACTTGGGGGACGGACTCGCCGGGCGGGACGGGGAGGACGATCAGGGTGCTCTGAGCGGTGGCGAGGTAGGGGGTCTCGGAGGCGTTGAACCGAACCACGTACTCTCCGGGTCCGAGGATGAAGGCGGGAGTCCAGCTATGGCCGAGTGCATCACCAACGAGGGCTCCGCTCTTGTTCTCCAAGAACCATTGCACATAGTTGTTCGGCAGCGGGCCGAACCAGTCCGGGTCGTAGCTCTCGCCGACGAAGGTGAGGGCGTCTCCCTTGTACACCTTCGTACCCGGCTGCGGCCAGGAGATGGAGGCCTGGGGAGGCTGGTTGACCACTTCGACGGTGATGGAGGCGGTCGTCGTCTGCCCCAGTATGTCGGTGACGGTGGCGGTGATGGTGTGCACTCCGGGGGAGAGGTCGGTGACGGCGACCTTGTCGAAGGTGGGTTCGGCGTTGAGGGGCCCGTCGACGTCGGACTCCCAGAGGATGGGAAGGGGGAGTCCGCTGAACTCGGTGGCGGTGGCGGCGAACTCGGGGAACTCGTTGAGGGTGAACTCCTCGCCGTCGGCCGGGGCGGTGATGGTGATCTCGGGTGGCTCCACGGTGACACCGAGGGCTCGGGCGACGGCGTCGCGCGCGTTGATCCGCCGCTGGTGTCCGGGGATGGGTTGGTCGAGATCGAGGCCCCCCTGGTGGGCGGTGTCCCGCAGGATCTCCCAGATCTCGTCGGGACCGAGGCTGGGGTCTGCTGCCTTCACCAGGGCGGCGACGCCGGCGACGAAGGGGGAGGCGACGCTGGTGCCGTTCACGAGGACGACGTCGTTGGTGGCGTAGGGGGCGGCCGGGTCTTTGATCGAGAATATGTTGTACGGACCGTAGATCTCGACCGAGCGTCCGTCGGTCTTCGACCCGTAGTTGCTGCCTTCGGCCTTGGCGGTGGTGCGCGAGCCCATTCCGCCGACGCAGATCACCGCCTCGGTCTCGCACGGAAGGATCACGAAGGATTCCCGGCACCTTCCGTTCTTACATGAGACGGCGTCGACGTCCTCCCCGTCGTTGCCGGCGGCGGCGAAGACGAGGGCGCCGGCGTCGACGATACGTCCGATGAGGCGTTCCTCCCGCTGTTCCGCGGCCTTCTTCAAGACGGTCACCTTGCGCCCGTAGCTCATGTTGACGATGTCGATATCCCGCTCCTCGACCACCTTCCTGACCTGCCGCAAGGTCCGCCATGAGTCTGCAGGTAGGCTGAAGGCATACAGTTCGGCTATCGGACCCGCGGGTCCGGCCACCCCGTAGTCGTTGTCGAGCTGGGCGACCGCGGCGATGGCCACCACGGTGCCGTGCCAGCGACAGGGGTCGCTAGCACACTCGTACACCGCTGGCGTCCCCCATTGCCCCTCCACGATCTCGGCCACCTCGGGGAAGTCGGGGGTGCGGTTGAACCCGCTGTCGACGATCAGGATCTTCACCCGGTTGCCGAGCCTGCCATAGCCGGCGAGGAGTCGCCAGGCGGCATCGACCCCGATGTCCTGGGCGGAACCGGACCGCATGTAGGACCAGGTGAAGGCGTCACGGGGGACGCCTTCTTTAGGCGCCTCCCGGGTGAAGCCCTCCTCGATACCGGCGGGGGCCGCCACCCAGTTGAGGCCGATGAGGAGATCGTCATCGGTCTCGGCTGCCGCCACCGCCATCAGCGCCAACACGGCGGGGTCGGAGGCCACGAACCGGCCCTCGTGTTCGGGTTCGAGGGCCACCAGGTCGTCGGCGAGGGCGACCA
>JALSJV010000160.1 GCA_026989215.1 Acidimicrobiia bacterium
GTGTGCCAGGACGAGATCTTCGGCCCGGTGGAGATGGTGATGCCCTTCGACGAGGTGGAGGAGGCCATCGAGATCGCCAACCAGTCCCGGTACGGGCTGGCGGGCATGGTGTGGACGAGGGATCTCCACACGGCGCACCGGGTCGCCCGGGAGGTACGGACGGGGACGATGTGGGTGAACTGCTTCTTCGTACGTGACCTGCGGGCGCCTTTCGGCGGTTACAAGGACTCCGGCCTCGGCCGGGAGGGCGGCGACTACAGCTACGAATTCTTCACGGAGTCGAAGGCGGTCGTGATGAAGCTCGACGGTTGAGGTGATGCGAGTACGGGTCGGACGGATCGACGAGTTGCCCACCGACCGGTGCGTGGCCGTGGCGGGGGGCCGGGCCGTCGTCGTACGGTTGGGTGACACTCCGCTGGCCTTCGAGAACCGGTGTCTGCATCAGGCCTCGCCCCTCGCCGGCGGGAGAGTGGACGGCGGTGTCCTCATCTGCCCGCTGCACTTCTGGAGGTACCGGCTGCCGACGGGAAGGGTGGTCGGTTCGGAGCGGACGCTCACCGCATACCCGGTGACGGTGGAGGGCGGCGAGGTGGTGGTCGAGATCCCCGACGATCCCGGCGATCGGCCGATCCGCGACGTGTTGTTGGACCATGCCCGAACCTGGAGTCGAGAGGAGGGGACGTGAGCGAGAGCCGGCAGACCACCGTGATCACGTTGGAGGGAGCCCGCAGGGTGCTCGACGCCGCCGTATCCGAGGCGGAGCGGATGGGGATCGCCGTGGTGGTCGCCGTCTGCGACCCGTCGGGGGAGACGGTGGCCTTCGGGCGGATGGACGGCGCGCCGCTGCTGTCGGTGGGGGTGGCGCGGGACAAGGCGTGGACGGTGGCCGCCTTCGGCCAGCCCACCGACTGGTGGGCCGAGCTGTTCGCCGCCGCCCCGGCCCTCGCCGCGCTGGCCAACGGACGGCCGTTGATGCCCGTGCCGGGAGGGGTGCCCGTCGTCGTCGAGGGAGAGATGATCGGGGCGGTCGGGGTGAGCGGCGGTACGGCGGAGCAGGACCGCGAGATCGCCCTGGTGGCGGCCGCCGCCGTGACCCCCTGACGGGAACCGGACGGCGGCGGCGACCGTCGAATCCGTGTACCGTCCCCGGAGGGGTGTCATGAACGTTCGAGCGATCCTGGTCGTGAGTGCCTTTGCGCTGGTGGTGGCTGCGTGTGCGGGTGCGGGCGGTGACGCCGAGGAGTCGTTGGAGTCCGCGGCGGCCGGTGGCCGAGCCCAGGCGGCGGAGACGACGGCGACGACTTCGGCTTCCGTGTCTCCGGCCCCGACCCTGGCTCCCGAGCTCCCGGAGTCGGAGGCGGTGGGCGACGCCGGGATCGCGGCGGTCGCCATCCAGCCTGCCGATCTGGGCAGGGACATCATCTTCACCGCCGACCTGACGCTGGCGACCCGTGACGTCGCCGCCGCCGGACGCGAGGTGACCCGGATCGTGGAGGGTCTCGGCGGGTTCCTCTTCGGGCAGGAGACCCGCGGCGAGCCCGACCCGATGAGCATCCTGACCTTCAAGGTGCCGCCCGAGAACTTCACGGAGGCGTTGGAGCGGATCGGGTCGGTGGGGACGTTGCGCAACCAGAGCGTCTCCGCTTCCGACGTCACGGGACGGATCGTCGACCTGGAGAGCCAGATCAAGACGATGGAGGCGAGCATCGAACGCCTTCGGGCCTTCTTGGAGAACGCCACCGACACGAAGGCGGTGACGGAGCTGGAGACGGCACTCGTCGAGCGGGAGACCCGCCTCGAGCAGCTCCGCGGTCAGCTCCGCACCCTGCAGCGCCAGGTGGCGCTCGCCACCATCACCGTCCGGCTCGTCGAGTTCGTGAACCGAGCGGTCGTGGTGCTGGAGACCAGCGCCTACCCCGGGGCCGACGACGACGGTCTGTCCTGTCCCGGATCGGAGTCGGTCACCGTCGTGCGGGGAGACGAGGTCACCCTCTGCTTCGAGGTGAGGAACGTCGGCGACACGAAGGTGCGGATCGTCGACCTGCGGGACCCGGTGCTCGACCTCTCCCTGGCCGACCTCGACGTCGTCTTCGGTGTCGCCGAGGCGGAGCTGGAGCCGGGGGAGTCGGTGATGTTCGCGACCAGCCGACAGGTGGAGCGCACCCTGCGGACCCGGACCACGGCCGTCGCTCGGGCCGTCGGCGAGGGCGGAGAGGAACTCACCGGCCGCGACGCCGTCGCCAACGTCACCTCGTCGATGGAGCTGCGGGCGGTCATCCCGGAGGGTGTCCCCGGGTTCTTCGACGGGCTGCAGCGGAGCTGGCGGTTCCTGATCAGGCTGTTCCAGCTCACCCTCCTCGCCATCGGTGTGTTCCTCCCCTTCGCCTGGGTGCCCGTCGTCGTGTGGCTGCTGGTGCGCTGGTTCGCCCGGAGCCGGTGGGAAGGGTGGGCTTCTCGGGGACGGAGTGGGCGGCCGCCGACGGGAGGGTCCGCCGGGGAGGCCACGGACGGGTCCGAGGACGGCGAGACCGAGACGGAGGTGGACTCCGCCTAGGTGACGTGGTGGACCAGACCGGCGAGGGTCTCGACCACCGTCACCGTGGGACCGAACTCGGATGGGTCTCGGTTGGTCACCCCGATGAAGTCGATGCCTGCGGCGACGGCTGCGGCGTGATCCCAGGTGGAGTCGCCCACCATGACCGTCTCCGTCGGGTCGTTGCCGAGGATCCGGCAGGCCTCCAGAAGTTGGTCGGCCGCGGGTTTGGGACGGAGATCGGCCCGTCGGGGAACGAGCACGTCGACCTCGATGCCGTGGCGCCCGAGGGCGGCCCGGGCGGCACCGTCCGGGAGGAGCGTCA
>JALSJV010000161.1 GCA_026989215.1 Acidimicrobiia bacterium
GGCGCCGCCGCCGCTGGTCGTGATGATCTTGTTCCCGTTGAAGGACAGGATCCCCATCCGCCCGAAGCTCCCCGCCGGGTGGTCCCGATAGAGAGCGCCGAGCGCCTCGGCGGCGTCCTCGACCAGAAGCGTCTCATACTCGGAGCAGATCCTCTCGATCCGGTCGTAGTCGCAGCATTGTCCGTACAGGTCGACGGTGATGACGGCCCGGATCGGCCGTCCCTCCCGACGTCCCTCCTGCAGCGCTTCGGCGAGGAGGTCGGGGTCCATGTTCCAGCTCGTGGGCTCCGAGTCGATGAACACCGGCTCGGCTCCCACGTAGGCGACGGCGTTGGCGGTGGCGGCGAAGGTGAGGTCCTGGACGGCGACCCGATCTCCCTCCCCCACCCCGGCGACGACCAAGGCCAGGTGCAGCGCCGCCGTTCCCGACGACAGGGCCACCGCCTCGGCTCTCCCGGTGACCGCCGCCAGCTCCGCCTCGAAGGCGTCCACCTCGGGCCCGAGCGGTGCGATCCATCCCCCGTCGAAGGCACGGATCAGGGCGTGGCGGTCGGCGTCGGAGACGTCGGGAGGCGACAGGTGGATCCGGGGCATGGACGAGGCAGCCTACCGGGGGTCACATGTTCCGCCGGTACTTCCCCCCCACCTCGTAGAGGGCGTGGGTGATCTGACCGAGGCTCGCCACCTTCACCGTCTCCATCAGCGCCTCGAAGACGTTGCCGCCGTGCACCGCCGCCTCCTGCAGCGCCGTCAGAGCCTTCGGGGCGGCGTCGGCGTTGCGTGCGTGGAAGGCGCGGAGGTTGGCGATCTGGCGGTCCTTGTCCTCGTCGGTGGAGCGAACCACCTCCTCGGGGATGACGAAGGGCGAACCCTCCTTGGAAAGGAACATGTTCACACCGACCACCGGATAGGCGCCCGACTCCTTCTGCCGTTCGTAGTAGAGGGACTCCTCTTGGATCTTGGTGCGCTGATATTGCCGTTCCATCGCCCCCAGCACGCCACCTCGGGCGGCGAGCCGCTCGAACTCCGCCAGCACCGCCTCCTCCACCAGGTCGGTGAGCTCCTCGACGATGAAGGAGCCCTGCAGCGGGTTCTCGTTCTTCGCCAACCCCAGCTCACGGTTGATGATGAGCTGGATGGCGAGGGCCCGACGCACCGACTCCTCGGTGGGCGTGGTGATCGCCTCGTCGTAGGCGTTGGTGTGGAGACTGTTGCAGTTGTCGTAGATGGCGTAGAGCGCCTGGAGGGTGGTGCGGATGTCGTTGAAGGAGATCTCCTGGGCGTGCAGGCTCCGACCCGACGTCTGGATGTGGTATTTGAGCATCTGGGACCGTTCGTTCCCGCCGTAGAGGTATCTCATCGCCCGGGACCAGATCCGCCGGGCGACCCGCCCGATCACGGCGTACTCGGCGTCGATCCCGTTGGAGAAGAAGAAGGACAGGTTGGGGGCGAACTCGTCGATGTGCATCCCCCGGGCCAGGTAGTACTCGACGTAGGTGAAGCCGTTGGCGAGGGTGAAGGCGAGCTGGGTGATCGGGTTGGCGCCCGCTTCGGCCATGTGATACCCGGAGATCGAGACCGAGTAGAAGTTCCGGACGTCGTGGTCGACGAAGTACTGCTGGACGTCGCCCATCATCCTGAGGGCGAACTCGGTGGAGAAGATGCAGGTGTTCTGGGCCTGGTCCTCTTTGAGGATGTCGGCCTGGACGGTCCCTCGGACCGTCCGCAGGGTCTCGGCTCTGATCCGCTCGTACACGTCCCGGGGGAGCACCTGGTCCCCGGTGACCCCCAGCAGCATCAGACCGAGGCCGTTGTGCCCTTCGGGGAGGTCGCCGTCGTAGCGTGGGCGGGGCCGATCCCCGTAGATCTCGGCGATCTTCTCCTCGACCTCGGCCTCCAGTCCCTGCTCCCGGATGTACTTCTCGCACTGCTGGTCGATGGCGGCGTTCATGAAGAAAGCGAGGATCGTCGGTGCCGGACCGTTGATCGTCATCGACACCGAGGTGGAGGGGTCGCAGAGGTCGAAGCCGGAGTAGAGCTTCTTGGCGTCGTCCAGGGTGGCGATGGAGACCCCCGAGTTCCCCACCTTGCCGTAGATGTCGGGACGTTCGTGGGGGTCTTCGCCGTAGAGGGTGACGGAGTCGAAGGCGGTCGAGAGCCGCTTGGCGGGCATGTCGAGGGCGAGGTAGTGGAAGCGGCGGTTGGTCTGCTCCGGGGGACCTTCCCCGGCGAACATCCGCGTCGGGTCTTCCTGGGTGCGTTTGAACGGATACACGCCCGCCGTGTAGGGGAACGACCCCGGCACGTTCTCCCGGAGGATCCAGCGGAGCCGGTCACCCCAGGCCTCGTATCGGGGCAGCGCCACCTTCCGGACCCGGGTGTGGGACAGGGTCTCGTGGAAGAGGGGGACTTTGACCTCCCGGCCCCGGACGTAGTAGACGAACTCCTCTCCGTCGTATTCGGCGACCAGCCCGTCCCAGCGTTCCAGGGCCTGGCGGTTCTCCGGGTCGAGCCGTTCGGCGGCCCGTGCCGCCGCCGCCCGCACCTCGGCGACGAGAGCCGGGTCGGCGCCCGCCTCCTCCAAGGCGTGGACGGCGCCTTCGAGCCGGTACCACTCCTGGGCGGCGGCCGCCTGCTCCTCCACCCAACGGTCGTACCGCCGGAGCTCGTGGGCGATGTCGGCCAGGTACCGGGTCCGGTCGGGGGGGACGATGTGGTGCTTGTACTGGTCGGACAGCGGCAGCTCGAGGTCGGGTTCGAGGCGGATCCCGGTCCGCTCGGTGAGGATGCGGCAGGTCGCCAGGTAGAGCCGGTTCACCCCGGGGTC
>JALSJV010000162.1 GCA_026989215.1 Acidimicrobiia bacterium
TCCTCCTCAAGGACCGGAGCCTCCACCAAACCCGGGACGGTCCACCACCCCGCATCCGAACCCGTCAATCCCCACTCAGATGAGAGGAGCCACATGAGCCTCGACTCCCTCGCCCACCCCCGCATCCGAGCCCTCGAAACGCCCGACCCCGACCCCGAGGAGGTGGCAGCCCTCAAAGCAACCGGCTAAAACCATGACCACGAGGCCGACGCGGCATCACCCATACACAACCCCCCCTCGACGTGACCGCATGGCCACATATCCGGAAGTTTGAAATCGAAGAGCGAACGCACGTACGATGGACTCGGGCGGTTATCGAACAGGCCAGGAAGTTTCTCAAGGATGCTTCCTCGTGCTCGTGGGACCGGACGGTGCCGGGAAGACCACGGTGGCCGCCGAGGTGATGCGCCGTGTCGGCGGATCCTGCGTCTATTTCCACTTTCTGCCGGATTCGGTATGGCGGCGTGGTCCGGCCACGGAGCCGCGCCCTGGCGAGCTGGTTGCGAAGCACACCGGTTCGGGAAGCCGCCTGCTGGGGGTCGTTCGGCTGCTGCGGAATCTGGTGAAGGCATGGATCGCCTGGGTTCGTGTGCTCCGCCCGGCGGTCCGTTCCGGGGGTCTGGTCGTCGGCGACCGCTACCTCTACGGCTATCTCGCCCAGCCGACACCGCTCAAGTTCTACGGACCCCGCTGGCTCGCCCGACTCGTCGTGGGTGCGATGCCGCAGCCGGATCTCGTCGTGTTGTTGGAGGCGTCGGTGCCGGTGCTCCGCGGCCGCAAAGCCGAGGTGTCGGAGGAGGACCTTCGGAGGGAGTTGCGGCTGTGGGCCACGGTCCCGGGGCCGGTGATCCGTCTCGATGCCACCCGGCCTCCCGGACGGTTGGCCGAGCTGATCGTCGACGCACTGGCGCTGCCGCACCGGGCCTACCCGCCGGCGAGGGGCAACGTGGTGGTTCCGCGGCGCCCACGACCGGTGGTGCGTGTCGGCGCGTCGCTGTACGGCCCCAGCCGACGGCGGGGTCTGTTGGCGCACCGTGCGGCTCAGCAGGCGATCAGGGCGTTGGGTTCGGGCTGGCTTCCCGTCGTCGGGCCCGACCGGGTCGTCGACCCGGAGCTGTGGTCGGAGCTGGCCTCAGAACTGCGGCGCCTGGGGATCCAGGTCGAACATGTCGCCCTGTACCGCCGGTCTCAGCGTGGACGTTCCGGCTTCTCCCTGCTGGCCATGGATGGGGACCAGGCCACGGCGTTCGTGAAGGTGGGGGGCGACGAGATCGCACGAGAGGCGGAGGTTCTGGAGCTGGTCGCCGCGAAGCCGCCGACGACCTTCGTCGCGCCCCGGGTCGTGGCGGCAGGGAACGTCTCCGGGGTGCAGTACGCGGTTCTGTCGCCACTCCCGGCGGGGATCCACGTCCCCGACTTCGAGGCTCCCATCGACGAGATCTGCGCCGAGATCGGCGCCACGTTGTCGGTTTTGCGGGCTCGGGGCGACCGGAGGGAGGGTTGGGAACCGATGCACGGCGATCTCACACCGTGGAATCTGCGTCGGCACGGCCGGATCCGGCTCCTCTTCGACTGGGAACGTGCGGCCTGGGGGCCACCCAAGGCGGACCAGGCTCTGTACTGGGCCGCATGTCGGGCACTCGGTCGTCGGCGTGGAAACTGGAGGCCGCCGGAGGAGGCGGCCGCCTTCTGGCTGCAGAGGTTGGGGACGCCCGGGTCGGCGAGGGAGGCGCGACTTCACCGTGCGATGCGCCGGGAGCTCGAAGCCGTCTTCGGGTGATGCCGTTCGGGTGACCGGCGAGGTACCGGAAGGAGCCCGGCTTCGACGGCGACGGAGGATCGTTTCCCCCGTCATCGGTCATACCCCACCCCTATGATCTCTCCCATGGTGAGGGCCGAGATCGTCGAAGAGACCCTGCCCTTCGAACCGACGGTGCTGGGGGCGATGTGGCGGTTCCGCTGGCTGTCGCTGGTGGTGGTGGTCGTGGTGGTCGCCGCCGCCTTCGGCTACGGCTCGACCCGACCGGTCGCCTACCGGGCCGACGCCACCTTCGTCGTGGAGGATCCGAGAGCGTCGGCGCTGTTCAACTTCGGGGCGGTGCAACGTCCCGAACGGTACGTCGCCAACCAGGCGGCGATCCTCGGTTCGACCGCCGTCGCCGAGCGGGTGGTGGCGGCCGTCCCCGAGTTCGCCGATCCGGCGGAGGTGCTGGCGGGTCTCGAGGTGCAGTGGACCACGTCGTCGGATCAGATCCTGCTGCGGTTCACCGCCGACACCCCCGAGCGGGCGGTGGCGGGGGCGAACGCCGTCGCCGAGGCGTATCGGGAGCTGCGCCGGGAGGCGGTCGCCGCCAGCTTCACCGCCGCCACCACCCAGTTGGAGGAGTCGATCGCCGAGGTGGACGCCCAGCTCGCCGACCTGCAGGCCCGCATCGACGCCGAGCTGGGGGCGAATCCGGCCCGGGCCGCCCTGGAACGCCAGTTCGACGACGCCCTCGCCCGCCTCGCCGACCTGCAGGCCCGGCTCACCGAGGCCGAAGGCGAGGAGCTGGCGACGGTGCGGGCGGCCCTCGACGACGTCCTCCAGCAGATCCAGACCCTGCAGGTGATCTCCGGCCTGGAACGGAACCGTCCCGAGTTGGCGGCCCTCCTCGAGGAGCAGCGACGCACCGCCGCCCGCAAGGCCGAGCTGGTGTCGAGGAAGGACGAACTGGACGTCCAGTCCCGCCTGGAGTCCACCGGCATCAGCCTCTACGCCCCCGCCATCGACGCCGTCCCCGTCGGGGTGGACCTGCGCCGGGTGATCGCCGCGGGGGTGGTGTTG
>JALSJV010000163.1 GCA_026989215.1 Acidimicrobiia bacterium
CACGATCGGCCAGACCGGCGTCGCCCTCGGCGTCGAAACGGGCCAACCACCGATGGGCACACTGCCGAGAGATCCCCATCAACCGGGCGGCATGCGCCACCGGCATCCCCTCGGACCGAACCCGCCGCCGACCGCCTCGAGGTGACCTACGCCTCTGCCGGCATCAGGGAAACCCGCCGAGAGGAGCCGCTACTCGTCTCACATCCAAGCCTCTGAGAGAGCGGCACTCGAGACCTCCTCGGTGTCCGGGGTAGATGCTGGCACCATCGTGGCCGAAGGCCCCAGCGCAGCCGGGAAGACCACCTGGGTGCAGACCACCATTTCTCCAAGCGGCAGTCAGTGAGCATCGCCCGTCGGGCGACGAACCGGACCGGTCGCACGATCCCGACGGGGCGGCGAGGTTCTGGGCCGAGGCGAATGCTCGGGGCTGGGAACGGGCGCTGGAGCTCGAAGCCGCCCTGGCCTCGCCGTCTGCAACACGGACCCCTTCGGGGTCTCGGCGCCGAAGGGGTCCGTGTGAGTCGCCACACTGGATAATCGTCCGCCGTACTCACGACCGTCTTCACGACGGCGGAGGCCCCCGACGCTCCGGCGACCAACGACCCGCGGCGACGAAGTCGCGCTCACCGCCCAAGAGGCTACCGACCGCGGTCGAATGCACGGCCGAGCGGTCGATCTATCGATCGCGGATCGCTTCGTAGCACATTCCTGCCTGGAAGGGATCGATGTCGTTCATCTCAAGGAACGTCAGGCCGTCGGGGACGTCGACGCCTCGTTCCCGCATGCACTCGGCGATCCGCTTAGCCTCTCTGGCTTCCTCCTCCGCCGTGGGTCCGTGTTGGCGGGCGTATACGGCTGCTACGGCTAGGTAGTACTCCTGGCGGCACTCTCGGACGACCCGGTCCTCGGCCTCTTCGGGAAGGTCCGACGTGACGAAGATGCTCTCTCCCCCTCGCGGCTGAAGTTCGTAGTCGGTGACCTCCACGCCCCGTTCCTTCATGCAGGCAACCATGGCCAAGAAGGCGGCTTCGCGCTCAGCCGGGGTCACTTCACCGTCGGCGAGGTAGGGGGCCTGGGCTTCGGTGCCTTCGAGGGCGATGATGTCCGCGATGGGGGGCCGTCGTCGGCTGGGGCCGTGGATGGTGGCGAGGACCCGCCTGTGCAGGCCGCCGCCACCATCACCACCGTGAGCGTGACGCCCAGGATCCGCCGTGTCACGACTCCATCCCCGCATGTCTGGGACGGACGGGTCGGCAGCTCACCAAGTAGACCAGGGCCGGACCACTGTCCCCATCCATGATCCGGCCGATAGTCTTTTGGTAGGAGATTTTCCACATAGACAGGCCGTGGTCCCGAAGGCTCGCTCCAAGCCGCCGGGTTTCCTCTTCGGACGGCGCGTGGACCACACGAGTAAGCCGGATGCGCTTTCCGTCGAGGTGCGGGGAATCAACTCTGCATGCTCTGGTCAGTAGCGCTCGACGACCGAAAGACTGCTGAACAGGAGCATCAACTTTACCGTTGCTGCTCCTCGCATCGTGCGAACGCACCCAGCGCCTCATCATCCAGCGCCTCAACTAGGAACTCACCGACGCTGCTCATCCCCTCGACGTCGAGACCCTCCGCTGCCAGGCACTCGAGGATCGCGCGATTGCGCTGCTCGATCTCCGCTTCGGTCAAGCTGTTG
Source organism: Acidimicrobiia bacterium (assembly GCA_026989215.1). Lineage (GTDB taxonomy): Bacteria > Actinomycetota > Acidimicrobiia > Spongiisociales > ZC4RG35 > S012-128. The sequence goes on from JALSJV010000163.1 coordinate 1,685, forward strand.
GCGGCCAGGTAGATGGCCTCGACATCCGAGAGGAATCGCGCGCTGCATAGCGTGAAGCGCGCCTCGGCCCGATCCGCCTCCTCTGCCGATTCGGCACCTACCTCGAACGTCCACCCGTCACCCGGCACGAACCCCGTCAACTCCGCCCGGTACCCACCGTCGCGAACGCACGCCACCACCGCCAGCAGCGCTCGCTCCATCTCGACGTCGCTTACCTTCCCATCGGCGAGGATCTCCGCTTGTAGCGAATCGCTCGGGACGGTCGGCAACGTGGTGACCCTTGGGTCGTCGAGCCCCACCGTGACTGCGGTGTCCAGTCCCGAGGGTTCCGTCGCCTCCCCACCCCCGACGCATCCCGCGAGCGTGAGCGCCACGATTCCCCCTATTGCGAGCCAGCGCGTGCGGACATGCGGAATCCCGACGCTGCATGCGGAGCGCCTTCTTCTCCAACGAACGCGACCCGGGCTGGCGCTAGCACGATCCCGGGTGGTCCACTCGGAAGCCATACCAGATACCGCCGAGGAGTACGTCGGCATCGGAGTAGTCGGTGTGGTAGCCGTTTCGCGTGACTGCATGAGCTGGCGGATTCCTCGTCTCCACGACAAGAGTGCACGATTGGGATGTTCGATAACGAAGCTTCACCCGAACCTTCGTACAGCTTCCATCCCAGAGGCTGGTGACACCTTTGGCGGTTCCCTCCTGTCCGTAGAAGCCGATCCATTGCTGCTGTCCCCACCAGTAGCAAACCCCATCGTGATATGCCTGCGTCTGGTTCTCGTGGGCTGAGACGGACTCGTTCGAGAGCCCCACGGGTCCCAGCGCCAGCACCAGCGCCATTGCGAGGACGAGCCGGAGTCTCATCGCGCTCCCTCCTTTCGCTTCCTTGTTTGCAGAGGTCGCCGTCTTCCTGGCGGCCTCACTGGTGGATTCGCCGATGTGTGGGTCTGGGTTCCCCTACTGGTCTGGGAGCCGGTCGACGATCTCGACGGGTCCGTAGGTGGTGCGGGAGACGACGGTGTTGGCGGGGATGCCGATGACGGGGTCGGCGTCGAGCCAGGTGGTGGACTCGGCGAGGAGGGTTCCATCGGCGGCGATGGTGAGCATCCCGCGGGTGGGGGGTGGTCCGGGGTCGTCGATGGC
>JALSJV010000164.1 GCA_026989215.1 Acidimicrobiia bacterium
ACGGGTCGGTGCCGTGCTGGAGGCCCTCGAGCGGGCGATGCCGTCTCCCAAGGTTCGGCTGGCCGCCCATCGGGCCCGCTTCAAACATCGCAACCGTTGAGCGCCTCTTTCAGGCAGACGCCCCCGAGTAGGCGCGGATCCCGAGCTTCCAGAAGGCGCGGGCACCGACCAACCCTCCGATCGTCACGACCACGAGGACCACCACCGAGCTGACGGAGGCGCGGCCGGTGAGGGCCTCGGCGGGGACCGTGATCGCCACGCCTAGGGGGACGACCGCCGTCAGGGTTCCCTGGAGCCAGAAGGGATAGATACGGATCGGCCAGCGGCCGGCGTCGTACAGGCTGTTCATGATCGTGTCCAAGTCGCCGATGTCGATGAGCCAGAAGGCGCTGGTGGTGAAGGCCAGCCACACGCTGCAGATGATCGTCGCTCCACAGAAGAGACCGAGGGCGAACAGTGCCACTTCGCCGGCGCCGATCCGTCCCCCCAGCCCGGTCAGCGCCCAGGAAAGCACCACCGCCCCCACCACGATGTCCATGGCGTTCCAGAACGAGATCTGGCGGGTGGATACGAAGAGCTGGGAGTCGACGGGACGGACCAGGGCGAAGTCGAGCTCCCCCTCGTGCACCTCGTACTTGAACCGGTTCATGTTGGGGAGGACGAAGGTGGCCATCACGCCCACCAGAGGATGTGGACCCCCAGCACCGCCAGCGGCTCCGACCGCCCCCACCCGTCGAGGTTCGACGTGTAGCCGAACACGATCTGGATGGCGATCACTGCGGTGACGAGCCTCACCCCCGACTGGATGAGCTGGAGGACGAAGTTGAGGCGGTACTGCACCTCGTACTGAGCGCCCAGACGCAGTGGACGAGGGTGATCTTCAGGGAATGGGAGAGCCTGCTCACGTGCGCACCGCCGTGAACTTGGCGAGCGCTCGCCGCCACACCAGGAGGATGGCGCCATCCCCGGCGACGATCCACACCAGTTGGATCCCCAGGCCCTGCCACACCTCGGCGCTCCCCACCTGACCGATCAGGACCTCGATCGGGAACTGGAACGTCCATTTGAAGGGCATCCACACCGAGACGGTCTGCACCCATTCAGGCATCACCGCCATCGGTACCAGCCGGCCCAACAGCAGCAGCTCCGTGGCGATCACCACCTCCACCAACGCCTGGGCTCGGGTGGTCCAGAAGCCCACCAGCCCCAACGCCCAGAGGATGTTGAACCGGATCACATAGCCCGCCCAGGCGGCGACGAAGAACGTGACAACCTGGAAGGGGCTGGGAGAGAGGTCGGGACGGAAGAGGACGCCGAGGAAGACCGCCACCGGCACCCAGACGGCGATCCACACGATCTTCGATCCGGTCATCTGCGCCAGGTTCCGGTGGTAGGGATCCACCGGGTGCAGCAGGTCGTTGCCGACCCGGCCCGACCGGACCCACCAGTCCTACGACCCGGGGGCGAGGGCCAGTTTGAGGACCCGGACGAGGGTCCAGACGATGTAGTAGGAGGTGAACTCGGTCACCCCGTAGCCGTCGATCACCCCCGTCTGGGAGGTCACGGTCTGCCACACAATGAGGTAGACGATCGGCTCGATGAGGAACCCGAGGATGCTGATGAACGCGGCTCCTCGGTACTGGGCCTGACGCTGCATCGCCAGGCGGGCCTCGATCCCGAACACGGGGATGAGGTTCCTCACGATCGGTCGGCCTGGTGGTCGGCGGCGGCGTCACCGGAGGCGAAGGTCCGTTCGATCACGCCTTCGATCGAGGGCTCCTCGATGCTGAGATCGAGGACGCCGATGTCGGCGAGGAGACGCCCGGCCACTTCGGCTGCCTGAGAACGGGGCACCGGCAGCACCGCCGCCCCTCCATCGGCGGCGTAGGAGGCGACGAAGCTGCGGATCCGCTTCTGCATCGTCAGGTAGAGGCCGAGGGTCGGTTCGTCGAAGAACACCACCGGCGGGGCGGGGAGGAGGGCGGCGAGGATCTCGACCTTCATCCGTTCCCCGAGGGAAAGGTTGCGGACCGGCTTGGTGAGGAGGTCGCCGACGTCCAGCAGCTCGGTGAACCGTTCCCGGCGGGTCCGGTAGTCGGCGTCGGGGATCCGGTAGATGGCCTTGCGGACGTCGAGGGAGTCGGCGGCCGGAAGGTCCCACATCAACGAGTTGCGGTTCCCCATGATGAGCGCCGACCGGGCGAGCAACTCGGGGTCGCGGGCGGAGGGGTCGAAGCCGATCACCCGGGCGTGACCTGCCGTCGGGTAGAGGAGACCCGACGGCATCTTCAAGGTGGTCGTCTTCCCCGCCCCGTTGCGCCCGAGGAAACCGACGACCTTGCCGGGCTCGAGGCTGAACGACACCGACCGGACCGCCTCGACATACCGGTACTGGCGGTGGACCAGGGACCGCAGCAACACCACCAGCCCCTCCTCGCGTACCGGTACCTTGAAGGTCTTCGACAGGTTCTCGACGACCACCGACGCCACGTCGGTCCCTCCCTCTCGTGTCGCGTCCTGAGGTTGACAGGTCGGGACCGGCGGTGCGCAGTTCATGTCCCTTGGAGTGGTGTAAGTAGGGGCGGGGGTCCGTGATGCGGTGGGGCCACCGTGCGACCGCCGGCGAGTTCGTAGCCGCGGACTCGAGAGGAGACGCACGATGGCCGATGTCCATGATGCCCGTTTGAGGGAACTGATGGAGCTGGTTGAGGAACTCGGTGGTGACCGGGTTCGGGGCTTGTTCCGGGAGCTGATGCGACGGGCACTCCAGGAATTGATCGACGCCGAGTTGACCGCAGCGATCGGGGCGGCGCCCCATGAGCG
>JALSJV010000165.1 GCA_026989215.1 Acidimicrobiia bacterium
GCCTTCGTTGAGGGCGCTCACTGCCCGAGCCGACAGGGACCCATAGCTCATCGACGAGATGTTCACCACCGAGTCGGGACGGAAGGCCCCAGGGCGGCCCCGGGTCGCTCCGAGGACCTTCGCCATCGGGACGAGATGCAGCTCGGACCCGGCGGGGCTGTCCGGCGGCGGTGCCGGTGCGGGGAAGGCGGCATGGCGGATCACCAGATATCCGGGTTCGGCGAGGACGTCGTTGTCCGTCCCGAACCCGAAGAGGTTGTTCTCCTGTTTCGCCGTGGCGTACACCCAGCGACGCTGATCCCGGGAGAACGGGCGTTCGGCGTCGTTGTCGGTGACGATGTACTGCCGAAGCTCCGGGCCGATGCTCTCCAACAGATAGCGGAGATGGCCGATCACCGGGAAGTTGCGGATGATGGCGTGGCGGCGCTGGACGACGTCGTGGACCGCGAGGACCAGGATGAACACGACCAGGCCCAGCAGCGGCCACTCCCACCAGGGGAGGGCGACGGTGACGGCGATCCCCGTCGCCAGGACGAGGGTCGCCAGCCCGAGAACGACGATCCGCACCGGGTGCATCCTTCCGTGAGCTCTCCCCGCTCCCTGTCGTCGGGGGCGGCGTCGAGTTTCGCGACTTCACACCCCGAGCTGCCGAGCGGCGCACCTCCAGTTGCGCTTCGACAGCGAGATCCATCGCCTCGTCTTCACCGAGTCGGCTCGCCGACCAGGGGCGATCGGGAAGATCGACGCCGAGGGCCCGGCGGAGGGATTCTTCGATGAAGTCGCTCTCGCCCTTCCCCGCGCGGGCGACCCTCACGCCCTCTCCAGGGCCTGGGCGAGGTCTTCGATGAGGTCGTCGGCGTCTTCGAGGCCCACCGACAGCCGGATGAGGCCGTCGGTGATGCCCACCCGGGCGCGCTCGGTCTCGTCGACGTCGGCGTGGGTCATCGTCACCGGGTGGGTGACCAGGGACTCCACCGACCCCAGGTTCTCGGCGAGGGTCCACAGGCGGACCGAGTCCATGATCCGGATTCCCGCCTCCCGGCCGCCCTCCACCTCGAACCACAACATGGCGCCGAAGCCGGAGGCCTGCCGTTTCGCCAGGTCGTGTTGGGGGAAGGACTCGAGGCCCGGGTAGCGGACGGTCGTCACCTTCGGGTGCGACTCCAGGAACCGGGCGATCTTCAGGGCGTTGTCGGACTGGCGGTCCATCCGCTCAGACAGGGTCTTCACCCCCTGCAGGGTGAGCCAGGCGACGAAGGGGGACATGATCGAACCCGTCGCGTTCTGGACGAAGGCGACCTGTTCGTGCAGCTCCGGAGTGGCGGAGACGACGGAACCGCCGACGGTGGCGTTGTGGCCGTCCAGGTATTTGGTGGTGGAGTGGATCACCAGGTCGGCGCCGAGCTCGAGGGGCCGCTGGTAGTAGGGGGTGAGGAAGGTGTTGTCCACCGCGTGGGGGATGCCCTGGGCCCTGGCGACCTCGGACACGGCGGCGAGGTCCGTGTACTTCAACGTGGGGTTGGCAGGGGTCTCGGTGAGGATCAGTCTGGTGTTCGATCGAATCGCCGTCGCCACCGCGCCGGGGTCGGAGGTGTCGGCGAAGGTGAACTCGACCCCGAACCGGGTGTAGATCTTCGTCGCCAGCCGGTAGGTGCCGCCGTAGGCGACGTCGGAGACGATGCAGTGGTCTCCCGCATTGAGGAACGCCATGAACACGGCGTTGATGGCCGACATGCCGGTCCCGAAGGCGGCGGCGTCGTGGCCCCCTTCGAGGAGGGCGATCTTCCGTTCCCACACCCGGACCGTCGGGTTGGCGGTCCGGGAGTAGGAGTATCCCTTCGCCATGTACTCCTCCACCGAGGGCTGGACGAAGGTGGTGGACTGGTAGACGGGCGGCAGGATGGCGCCGGTGGTCGGGTCCGGCTCGACCCCGCCGTGGATCTGGGTGGTTCGGAAACGCATCGGGACCTCTGGGTGGACAGGTCCTCCACGATACCCACCGGGGGCGGCGACACCGCCTGCGGTCCCGGCAGCTTGCATCGGTCGGAGAGTCGCCTCCCGACGGGGACCGCTCCGGACCGTGTGTCATGGCTCGTATGTAACCCATCGTGTTCTGTCGTACCCAGTCGGTATGTTGTGGGTATGGAGGTTTCGATCGACACGTTGGAGCGGCGGCTGGCCGAGGCCGGTGAGGCGTTGTCGCGGGTGACGGCGGTGATGTTGCCGCTGATCCGGGCTCTCGATGTGGCGCAGGTGGCGTTGGTGGATGGGTCTCGGTCGATGGTCGAGTGGTTGGCGTCTCGGCTGGATTGTGAGCCGGCGGCGGCTCGGCGGCTGCTGGGGTTGGCTCGGGCCGGCGACGTCGAGGTGGAGGAGGGGTTGGCGGCGGGGGAGCTGTCGGTGGATCGGGCGGTGGCGGTGACCAGGTTGAAGGCGGCCGGGGCGGATGCCGAGACGGTCGAGTGGTCGTTCGGGTTGGATCTGGCCGGGGTGCGGCGGATGGTGGCGGCCCACGGACCGGTGACGTCTGGGGGGAGCGGGAGGTGTTCGCGTCTCGGTTTCTGCATCTCCAACCGAGCTTGGATCTCACCTTCTACAGGCTGTGGGGGGAGTTGGCGGGGGTGGATGGGGCGGTGGTGGAGAAGGCGATCGCCGCCACGGTGGATCGGTTCCCCAACGATCCGGCGGTCACGGCTGCTCAGGCCCGGGCCGACGCCCTCACCGTCATCTGTCAGGATGCGTTGGCCGGTGGCGGCGAGGGACGTGTGGTGGCGGGGGTGGAGGTCTTCGTCGACGCCGACCTCGCCGCTCCCTCCCACGGT
>JALSJV010000166.1 GCA_026989215.1 Acidimicrobiia bacterium
GTGTTCGTCAACGTCGGGTTCGACGCCATCGCCATCGCCCTGCTCGCCCGAGCCAACCCCTACGGGATCGTCCCGGCGGCGCTGCTGTGGGGTGCCCTGCTGTCGGGGGCGCCGCTGATGCAGCAGCGGGCGGGCATGTCCACCGACCTGGTTCGGATCATCGAGGCGACGGTGCTGGTGTTCATCGCCGGTGACGCCATGATCCGCTGGCTGTTCCGGGTGCGCGCCCCACGGGAGGCGGAGAGCACGTGAACGGTCTCGCCCTGCGACGTCGCGTCAGTCTCGACCGGGTCCGTGCCCTGGGGGTCATCTACCTGGTCTTCGGACTGGTGCTGGTCGCCCGGGTGGCGCCCGCCTTCCCCGACGAGCCGGAGCGGTTCCTGTTCGGCACCGGCCCCGACGCCCTCGCCTGGAGCTTCCGCCCGTCGACGGCGACGGTGGGGATCGGGCTCGCCCTCGTCCTCTTCGGCGTCGCCGCCGTCGTCCACCGGGGACGGCTCGTCTACGGCGGTCTCGTCGTCGGCGGCGCCCTGGGGGTGCTGATGCTGCTGGTCGCCTCCCTCGCCCTCTCCCCCAACAAGAGCACCAACCTGGTCCCCCTGTTCATCCAGTCGCTCCGCCTCGGCTCGCCGATCGCCCTCGGAGCGCTGGCGGGCATGTGGAGCGAACGGTCCGGGGTGGTGAACATCGGGATCGAAGGGATGATGCTGGCCGGAGCCGGGATCGGCTTTGTGGCCTACGCCCTCATCAACGGCGGTGCCGGAGGGCTCCCCCTGTATGTGGCGGTGCTGATCGCCGTCGCCGCCGGGGGGCTGTTCGCCGCCCTCCACGCCCTCATGTCGGTCACCCTCCGCACCGACCAGATCGTCTCCGGGGTGGCGGTGAACCTGTTGGCGATCGGACTCACCTCCTTTCTGCGGAGCCAGGTGCTGGTTCCTCTGAACGCCGACTCCGCCACCACCCTCCCGGAGCTGTCCGTGCCGGTCCTCTCCCGCCTGCCGATCGTCGGCGGCCTGTTCTCGGCGAAGCCGATCTTCTTCCTCACCTTCGTCGCCTTCGCCGCCAGCGCCTTCGTCCTCACCCGCACCCGATGGGGGCTGCGGGTCCGCTCGGTGGGGGAGAACCCCCATGCGGCGGAGACCCTCGGCGTCGACGTGATCCGGGTCCGGTATCAGGCGGTGATCCTCGGCGGATGCATCGCCGGGCTGGCCGGCGCCCAGTTCTCGCTGGAGACGGTCGGCTCCTTCGACGACCTGATGACGAACGGCACCGGGTTCATCGCCCTCGCCGCCCTCATCTTCGGCAAGTGGCGTCCCTGGCCGGTGCTGGCCGGATCCATGTTCTTCGGGTTCGCCCGGGCCCTCGGCGTCCGCATCCAGCTCCTCAACGTGGAGGTGGGGGGCTTTCCCCTCCCCAGCCAGTTCCTGCAGGCGGTCCCCTACGTGGTGACGATGGTGGTGTTGGCGGGGGCGATCGGACGGGCGATCCCCCCGGCAGCCATCGGTCGCCCCTATCGTCGACCAGGATGACCTCGATGTTGGCCTTCATCACCGGATCCGGCTTCTACACCCTCCCCGGCCTCGAAGGGGCCGAGGATCGACGGGTCGTGACCCGGTTCGGGGAGGCGACGGTGACGGTGGGGACGATGGGGGGACGCCCCGTGGCGTTCCTGCCCCGCCACGGGCGGGACCATTCGATCGCGCCGCACCGGATCGACTACCGCGCCAACCTGGCGGCTCTCGACGCCCTGGGGGTGTCGGCGATCGTCGCCACCGCGGTGAGCGGCAGCCTCCATCCCGAGGTCGGCCCCGGCAGCCTGCGCCTCATCGACCAGTTCATCGACCTGACCTGGGGTCGGGCCTCCACCTTCTTCGACGAGGAGGTCCGCCACGTCGACATGTCCGAACCCTACGACCCCGACCTCCGGGCGGCGCTCCTCGACGCCGCCCGGGCCGAAGGCGTCGAGTTGATCCCCACCGGCACCTACGTGTGTTTCAACGGCCCCCGGTTCGAGACCCCGGCGGAGATCGAGATGGCCCGACGGATGGGAGGCGACCTGGTGGGGATGACCGGCTGCCCCGAGGTGATCCTCGCCCGCGAGCTGGGGATCCGCTACGCGTCGGTCGGCGTCGTCTCCAACCTGGCGGCGGGACTGTCCGCCGAGCCGCTGTCGGTGGACGATATCGTCGCCATCGTCGACGAGGTCGCCGCCGTGCTGCACCGGGTCATCGACCGTGCCCTCCCCGCCCTCTTCGAGGTGGCAGGGTGAGGAACCGCTGGGACGACACCGAGGCGGCCCGGTTCCAGGGACCGTTGGAGGAGTGCGTCTACGGGTCCCGGCTGTTGGGTGCCGACCCGGCGCTGGTGCTCCACGGCGGCGGGAACACGTCGGTGAAGACCACCGAACGGGACGTGTTCGGGGAGGAGGTGGCGACCCTGTGGGTGAAGGGGAGCGGCTGGAACCTGGCGACGATCGAGACCGCCGGGTTCTCCCCCCTCGACCTGGCCCGAACCCGGGCCCTGGCGGCGCTGGACGAGCTGTCGGACACCCAGATGATGCGGGAGCTCCGCCGCTGCCTCCTCGACCCCACCGCCCCCAACCCGTCGGTGGAGTCGATCCTCCACGCCGTCATCCCCGACCGCGCCGTCCAGCATTCCCACGCCGACGCCGTCGTCGCCGTCACCAACACCGCCGACGGGGAGGCCCGCATCCGGGAGCTGTATGGGGAGCGGATGGTGGTGGTCCCCTACGTGATGCCCGGGTTCCTCCTCGCCAAGGCCTGCCGCGAGTTCCTCGACCGTCACCG
>JALSJV010000167.1 GCA_026989215.1 Acidimicrobiia bacterium
CGGTGGAGGCGGCGCTGGGGGCTTACGCTCCGACGGTGGACCGGATCGCCGGTGCGGACCGGTATCAGACGGCGGCGGAGATCTCCAAGGCGACCTTCCCCCAGGGTCATCCGATGGCGGCGGTGACGATCATCAAAAAGACCAGCCTCGACTTCAACACCCAGAAGATTCTGGGGGCCGTGACCCTCGACATCCCGAAGCCGGGCAGAGTCGTCGTCCGGTTCGACGGCCAGGCCATTCCCGACGACGGAGACCGCCTCATCCTGACTACGAGTCTCACCGGCTCCTGGACCCCCAACACGGGAGAGGTGTGGGTCTACGGTGACAACGGGGGGCGGGGATACCCCTTCTCCAACACCCGGTTCTTCTACGTATCTGGAGGTATGTACACCTTCGAGGCCATCGGCCAGGTGTACGCCGATACGGCCGGATCGGGGATCGCGTCGGTGTACGGCACCCTGACCGCCCAGTACTACCCGGACATTCCCTGAACCAGCGGAACCCGTGACCACCCCGTGGGCCCCCGCCGAAGCGGGGGCCCACGGTCAGCGGGCCGCTGCACCGAACGGCGCGGTTGGCCGGCAGATCGTGGGCGGAGCCGTGCCCGACGTCATCGGGCCACCACCTCCGACAGCCAGCTTCCCCGGGGGTGACGCAACGCCGCCGCCAGATCGGCGGGGCCGTCCAAATCCAACAGCAGCCCGGCGCAGACCACCACCAGCGGGTCCACATGGCGGAGGGCGGCGAGGTGGCGGTGGAAACTCCCCGGCCCGTACGAGAACCTACGCGAACCCCCCAGAAGCGACGTCCCGCCGTCGGACGACGGGGCGATCACCGGGCGTCCCGACGCCAGCGCAGCGAAGGGCTCACCCAGATCCTCCGAGCGGAGGAGCGGCAGGTCGGAATGAAGGACCGCGCACGGCCGGGTACCGGCCCAGTCGAGCGCCGCCCGGGCCGCCGCATCGAGGCCCGGTGGGGCACCGATCACGGGGACCTGGTGGGACCGCGCCCACGCCGCCACCTCGTCGTCCCCGGCGACGACGAGGGGCTCACCTCCGGCGTCGAGGACCACGTCGAGGGTTCGGTCGGCCAACGCCCTGCCCACCGACGATCGACCGGACCGACCCAACACGCCCCCCAGCCTCCCCTTGGCGTCGGAGAAGGACTTCACGGGGAGGGCGACGACCACGGGCATGGGAACGGGAGGGTACCCGGCGGACGGCGGGTCTCGGCCGTCGGTAGGGTTCGGCCATGACCTTCTCCATCGTCGCCCACGACCCCGACGCCGCCGAATGGGGGGTCGCCGTCGCCTCCAAATTCCTCGCCGCCGGGGCGGTGGTGCCCTTCGCCCGCGCCGGAGCCGGAGCGGTCGCCACCCAGTCCTACGCCAACCTCGCCTACGGGCCCGACGGGCTCGACCGGATGGGGCGGGGAGCATCGGCGGAGGAGGCGGTCGCCGCCGTCACCGCCGCCGACCCTCAGCGGGCGCTTCGCCAAGTGGGGATGGTGGACGCCTCCGGCGGCGCCGCCACCTACACCGGCGACGAATGCTTCGACTGGGCGGGCGGCCTCGTCGGAGACGGCTACGCCTGCCAGGGGAACATCCTCGTCGGACCCCGGGTGGTCGAGGCGATGGCCGAAGCCTACGAGGCGACCACGGCCGACCTGGCCGGACGTCTGGTGGCGGCCCTCGAAGCGGGGGACCGGGCCGGCGGGGACCGACGGGGCCGACAATCCGCCGGTCTGTTGGTGGTTCGATCGGGCGGCGGCTACCTGGGCGCCTCGGACGTGGCGGTGGACCTCAGGGTCGACGACCACGCCGACCCGGTCCCAGAGCTCGCCCGGCTCCTCGACCTCCACCGGCTCCTCTTCCCCCGACCCGGCGACCTGGACTTCGTCGACGTCGACGCGGAGCTCGCCGCCGAACTCAGGAGCCTCCTCGGCGCCATCGGGTTCGATCCGGGTGAAGGGGACGGCTACGACGAGGCGCTGCGACGGGCCCTGTTCACCTGGGTGGGGGTGGAGAACCTGGAGGAACGCTGGACCGACGAAGCCAGGATCGAACGGAAGGTCCTGGAGGCTCTGCGGGACGCCGCCACCTGACACGTCGGCGCCGGTGCATGCGCCTCGGACGCTTCGTCGGAGGGGACCGGCGGCAAGGAGTGGGCTGCGGACCCGCTACCGTCGGCACATGCGTTTCGGATGTTTCGTCCCCCAGGGATGGCGACTCGACCTCGTCGGCATCCCCCCCGAAGATCACTGGGCCACCATCACCGCCGTCGCCCGGACCATCGAAGGTGCCGGCTACGAATCGCTGTGGGTGTACGACCACTTCCACACCGTCCCCGTCCCCACCCAGGAGGTCACCTACGAGGCGTGGACCCTCATGGCGTCGCTCGCCGTCGCCACCGACACGGTGCGGCTCGGCCAGATGTGCACCTGCGTCGCCTACCGCCCACCCTCCTACCTGGCGAAGGTCGCCGCCAACATCGACGTCATCTCCGCAGGCCGACTGGAGATGGGGATCGGAGCCGGATGGTACGAACACGAGTATCGGGGCTACGGCTACGAGTTCCCACGACCGTCGGTCCGCATCGGGATGCTGGACGAGGCCGTCCAGATCATGAAGCGGATGTGGACCGAAGACGAGGTCCACTTCGACGGCGAGTACTACGCCCTGGGGGGCGCCATCTGCCGACCGAGACCGGTCCAGGATCCCCACATCCCCCTGTGGGTGGCCGGAGGCGGGGAGCAGCGGACCCTGCGGGTGGCGGCCCGACACGCCGACTAC
>JALSJV010000168.1 GCA_026989215.1 Acidimicrobiia bacterium
CTACGACCCGGCCTTCGCCTACGAGCTGGGGGTGATCATCGAGGACGGCATCGGGCGCATGTACGGGAACGAGGAAGACGTCTTCTACTACCTCACCCTGTACAACGAGAACTACCCGATGCCGCCGAAACCGGAGGGAGTCGACCGGGGGATCCTCGACGGCTTGTACCGATGGGAGGGTGCACCCGAGGCCGTGCCCACGAGGGCGGCGATCCTGTTCTCGGGAACGGCGTTCCTGGCCGCCCGGGAGGCCCGTGACGAGCTGGCCGAGCATTACGGGGTGGCCGCCGAGCTCTGGTCCGCGACCTCCTACAAGGCCCTGCGTGAGCAGGCCCTGGAGGTGGAGCGCTGGAACCGGCTCCATCCCCGAGCGGAGCCGCTCAGCCCGTATGTGACCCATGCCCTGAGCGGGATCGGTGGGCCGGTGGTGGCGGTGACCGACTTCATGCGGATGGTTCCCGACCAGATCGCGCCGTGGGTCCCCGGAACCTACGTCACCCTCGGCACCGACGGTTTCGGACGATCCGACTCCCGTCCTGCGCTCCGCCGCTTCTTCGAGGTCGACGCCGGACACATCGTGGTGGCGACCCTCGCCGCTCTGGCACGCGACTCGAAGGTGGATCCGGCGACGGTCGAGGACGCGATGCGGCGGTACGACATCGACCCGGAGGCCCCCGCCCCCTGGACGGTCTGAGCTCAGCGTCTGGGCCCGGCGACCCATTTTCCTTCACACCGACCCTCCTCGACCCGATACATGTGTCGTCGTAGAAGGGTGCAACCACGAGGGGGACCGACCGACCCCGGGACAACCGATGGCGGCCCAGAGTCTGGGCGTCCATGGCCGTGCGTGGCCTCATCTTCGCCGGACCCCTCGGCCTGGGCTTCCTCGCCGGGACGACCCTCGCGTCGTTCCTGCCGCCACCGAGGGGGACCGTCGGGATCATCGCCTGGTGGAGCGCGGTCGTCGGTGTCTCCACCCTCGCCGCGACCCTGACCGATCGCCTGGCCCGCCGCCTCCTCCCCCTGGCGGTCCTGCTGCGGATGACCATGGTCTTTCCGGATCGGGCGCCGTCGCGCCTCCGTGTCGCCCGACGGGTCGGCAACGTCGCCGATCTCCGGCGGCGCGTCGCCGAGGCCCAGGCCGCCGAGAATCCCGACCTCGGGGAGGCCGCCGAGCTCATCCTCTCCCTCGCCGCCGCCCTCAGCCAGCACGATCGCCGCACCAGGGGCCATGCGGAGCGCACCCGCGCCTACACCGAGCTGCTGGCCGAAGAGCTGGGTCTGAGCGAAGACGACCGGGATCGTCTCCGGTGGGCCGCGCTCCTCCATGACGTCGGCAAGCTGGAGGTGCCTGCCGAGATCCTCAACAAGGACGGACCTCTCGATCCCGACGAGTGGGAGATCGTTCGTCGTCATCCCATCCACGGGATGAAGCTGGTCGAGCCCCTGATCCCCTGGCTGGGTGAGTGGGCGAAGACGATCGAGCATCACCACGAACGCTGGGATGGATCGGGATATCCCTACGGACTGTCGGGGACCGAGATCTGCTACGGCGCCCGGATCGTGGCGGTCGCCGACGCCTACGACGTCATGACCAGCGGCCGGGCCTACAAGGCGGCGATGAGTCCCGCCGGGGCGAGGCGGGAGATCGCGGCGATGGCCGGAACCCAGTTCGATCCGATCGTCGCCCGGGCCCTCATGAACGTCTCGCTGGGACGTCTGCGCTGGGCGATGGGTCCGCTGGCGGTGCTGGCGGAGATCCCGTTTCTCGGCGGCATCGAGCGTCTCGGGCGCGACATGGTGACGGTGATGGCGACCTCGGCGGTCATGACCACCGCGGTTCTCTCGGGTGTGGTCGCCACCCCGATCGCTCCGGTGCAGCCCTCCGAGGTCGCCGAGCAGGTCACCGAGATGGTGATCGCCTCCGCCGGGTTGCGCCCGGTGACGGCACCGCCGAACCGGCCCTCCGTCGACGGAATCGAGATCCCCGACGTCCTCCCCATGGAGGACCCCTCCGTCGTGGCGTTCGTCTCGCCTGCCGACGGTCAGACCCCGGCGAGGAACCGAAGCGTCGATGAGCCCCGCCTCACCACCGGCGCCCCGGCGACGGATGGGGCGGGCGCGCCCTCGGGGGCGACCGGGCCGGGGACCGTGCCCCCACCGGGCACCACCCCGCCGGACACCACCCCACCCGGAACCACCCCACCGCCGGACACCACGCCACCCGGGACCACCACCCCACCGGGCACCACGCCACCCGGGACCACCCCACCGCCGGGCATCACGCCACCGGGGACCACCACCCCACCGCCGGGCACCACACCACCGGGGACCACCCCCTCCGCGCCGTCGGCACCGCTCGTCACCGACGACCAGGCGACCCTCCCCGAGGACTCGGCCGTGGTCGTGGGCGTCCTCGCCAACGACTCCGACCCCGACGGCGACCTCGATCCCGCCAGCCTGGCGGTCACCACCGGACCGAGCCGGGGCGAGGCCACCGCGACCCTCGACGGGATCCGGTACACGCCGGCACCCGACTGGAACGGAACCGACCTCCTCCGCTACCGGGTCTGCGACCTGGGCGGACGGTGCTCCGAGGGCGCGCTCACCCTCGTCGTCACCCCGGTGAACGACCTCCCCCGTCTCGCTCCCCTCGACGTCACCACCTCGGAGGAGACCCTGGTTCAGGTCCCCCTCCTGTTCACCGATCCCGACGGGGACACCCTCCGGTGCCTCCTCTCCGGTCTGCCCTCCAGCGGCGCCGCAACCGTCCCCGCCGA
>JALSJV010000169.1 GCA_026989215.1 Acidimicrobiia bacterium
GTCGACCCAGCCCCACGCCCGGATCGTGTCGGTGGACACGTCGGCCGCCGCGTCGATGCCGGGCGTACGGGCGGTGCTCACCGGACGCGACCTCCCGGTGCCCTTCGGGCTGCTCCCCGTCAGCCAGGACGAGCACGCCCTCGCCGTGGACAAGGTCCGTCATGTGGGTGATCCCGTGGCCGCCGTCGCCGCCGACGATCCCGACACCGCCCAGGCCGCCATCGAGGCGATCGAGGTCGTGTACGAACCCCTCCCACCCGTCACCGACATGGTCGAGGCGGCGCAGGTGGTCGACGAGCCGATCCACGGGGAAGGGCCTCGGAACAACCGACATCGGGAGGTGTCCCTCGAATTCGGCGACGTCGACGCCGGGTTCGACGCCGCCTCCCACATCCGGGAGGACGTCCTCTTCTACCAGGGCAACAACCACGCCGCCCTCGAGTCCCACGGGGCGATCGGGCTGCTCACCGAGGAGGGGCGGCTGCACGTGTACTCCTCCACGCAGGTCCCCCACTACCTCCACCGGATCCTCGCCAAGGTGCTGGAGATCCCCGAGGGAGCCATCCGGGTGACCGCGTGTCCCACGGGTGGCGGCTTCGGCGGCAAGACGGACGTGTTCGCCCACGAGCTCGTCGCCGCCAAGTTCGCCCTCGTCACCGGCCGACCCACCAAGATCATGCTCACCCGGGAGGAGGTCTTCTACGCCCACCGGGGGCGGCATCCCGTCCTCATGTGGATCAAGACCGGATTCACCGAAGACGGTCGGATCACCGCCATGTGGCTCAAGACCTACCTGGACGGGGGCGCCTACGGCAGCTACGGCGCGGCGTCGTTGCTGTACACGGGCCAGCTCCAGCCGGTCACCTACGACATCCCCGCCTACCGCTTCCAGGGGGTGCGGTTCTTCACCAACAAACCGGCCTGTGGGCCGAAGCGGGGTCACGGAACCCCGCAGGGTCGGTTCGGGCTCGAGGTCCACCTCGACAAGGCGGCGGAGGATCTGGGGCTGGATCCGATCACGATCCGGGAGCGCAACCTGATCGCCCCGGACAGTGTGACGGTGAACCATCTCCGGATCACGAGTTGCGGGCTGGCCGAATGCCTCGACCGGGTCGTCGAGGCGTCCGAGTTCCGGGACCGCCACGGGAGACTCGAAGACGGTCGGGGTCTGGGATTGGCCGTCGGCGCCTACCTGTCCGGGGCCGGGCTCCCCATCTACTTCAACGACATGCCCCAGTCCGAGGTGATGCTCAAGGTGGACCGGGGCGGTGGCGTCACCGTCTACTCGATGGCGGCCGACTGTGGGCAAGGGTCGACCACCATGTTGGCGACCGTCGTCGGCGAGGCGCTCGGGCTCGAACCGGGAGAGCTCACCGTGGTCACCGCCGACACCGACCTCACCCCCATCGACCTCGGTTCCTATTCGTCGCGGGTGACGTTCATGGCCGGGAACGCGGCCTTGGAGGCGGCGACCCGCCTCGCCGACCTCGTGCTGACCGCCGTCGCCGACGAGTGGGAGGTGGATCCCGACGACGTCGAGCTGGGCCGGGGCATCGTTCTGGCCGGTGAGCGGCGCATTCCGTGGCGAGAGGCGGTGCAGATCGCCGAGGCGAGATGGGGGCTGCTGGTGGCGACCGGTTCCTACAAGCCTCCGAAGGACATCAAGGGCGACTACCGGGGCGCCGGGGTGGGTCCGTCGCCCGCCTACTCGTATTCGGCGTGTGTGGCCGAGGTGACCGTCGATCCCGAGACGGGCGTCGTGACGGTCGAGAAGGTGTGGCTCGCCCACGACATCGGACGCTCCATCAACCCGTTGCTGGTCCAGGGCCAGATCGAAGGCAGCGTCCACATGGCCCTCGGCGAGGTCCTGATGGAGGAGCAGGCGTTCCGGGGAGCGCTCCATGACGGACCCTCCCTCCTCGATTACAAGATCCCCACGGTGCTCGAGATGTGCGACGTCGACGCGATCATCGTCGAGTCCATCGATCCCGAAGGCCCCTTCGGAGCCAAGGAGGTGGGACAGGGTCCCCTCCTCCCCGTGATCCCGGCGGTCGTGAACGCCATCTACGACGCCGTCGGCGTCCGCATCGACGAAGTGCCGGTTCGTCCCGACAAGGTCGTCGCGGCACTTCGAGATCGTGCGCGGGGCAAGCCCGGTCGGTACGGTCCGACGACGCTGCCCGACTACGAGTTCCGTCCGCCCCTCCCCGTCGACCCTCCCGGCCGCTGATGCTCCGTCTCCCTCCCCTCGACCACGCCGCTCCCACCGACCTCGCCGAGGTCGTGACGCTCCTCGCCGACGACGCCACGATGGTCGTCGCCGGAGGGACCGATCTCGTCCCGAACCTCAAACGGCGGCAGTACCCGGGAGTGCGGCGGATCGTCTCCCTGCGGCGCATCCCCGGGCTGGTCGGTATCGCCGTCGAGGCGGACGGGTCGGTCCGGATCGGCGCCCTCACCACGCTCTCCGACCTCGTCGCCGACGAGCGCGTCCCGGCGGTGGTTCGGGACGCGGCCGCGCTCGTCGCGTCCCCGCAGCTCCGGAACCGCGGCACGGTCGCAGGCAACCTGTGTGTGGACACGCGCTGTCACTGGCTCAACATCCCCGAGACCTGGCGGGAGGCAGCCGAACCGTGTCTCAAGGCCGGAGGGGAGGTGTGTTGGGTCGCCCCGGCCAAGAAGTGGTGCTGGGCGGTGTCGTCATCGGATCTGGCCCCGGTCATGGTGGCGGTCGGCGCCAAGATCCGCCTGGTCGGGCCCGAGGGCGAACGAACCGTG
>JALSJV010000170.1 GCA_026989215.1 Acidimicrobiia bacterium
ACGGGCACCCGACCCCGACACCTACCACCTCGACGGGGCAGAGCCGCTCGATCTCCTCCTGTTCCACTGAGGGGGTCACCGGCCCGCCGCGTCTTCGTAGGAGAACACACCGCTGCGAACCATCCCGTCGACGACCCGCTCGGTGCAGATCCCGTCCCAGCCCGCAGGAAGCGCGACCGACGTGAGGAGATCACACGAGGTGCCAAACAGCAGCGGTCGGACGCCGGGACGGAGCCGCACGAACAGGGCACGGTCCCCCACCGACAGCCGGAAGAGCCGGTCACCGTCCCGGAGGTCGGCGACATCTTCGAGTGCGGTCGCAGGCAGCTCGGCGGGGCCCACCGGAACCGCGTCGGCCATGAGCGGCTCGGACAGCGGCGGGATGGAGGTGGTGGTCGGCGCCGCCGACGGCTCGACCTCGGCGACGTCCCAGACCAGGGTCATCCCCTCTGGGTCGAACAGCTCCGGGCCCGGCGCCGGGCGCGACCTGGCGACCACCGCCAGCTCCGAACGCCACGACCCCAGCCCTTCGTGATCGCCGACGTCGACGATGCGCTCCACCCGACGAGCAGCGACATCGACCCACCACTCTGTCGAGGCGGTCACCCGCCGACCCACGTCGTCGACGTATCCGCGGTCCCGAACGTAGACGGTGACCGGGACACCTCGCCAGGTGTCGGGACGCGAGCCGATCAGTCCCAGCGCGCTCTCGAAGTCTTCCAGGAGATCACCGGAACGTTCCCCGATGTTCTGCTCGGTGGTGAGAAACTCGGACGGGATCCGCAGCTCCATGATCGGAGCCCCGCTCAGGCTCCACGTGGCGGAACCCTCGGGTGTCGGATAGGTGCATCCAACGTCACGGAACCTGGTGGCGACACCGGGGGTGGCGAGTCCGGGACTCACCCAGGCCCGGGACGGGCTGGCAGGACCTCCCTCGTAGAGGTAACTCTGGACCGATCCGTCGGGGAAGGTCACGTCGGCCCTCCATCGATCGTCGGGACCGGGCCCGTAGATGTCGATCGTGGCCTCGTCGAACCCACCGTTGTCCGAGATGCTGCCACCTTCGCAGATGAGGGTCACCTGCTCCTGGAAGGCGACGCGGGCGTGGTCCACCTCTCCGGCCGCCGGAGTCAGGCCTCCCCCACCGGGTAACAGCCAGGCGACGGCTCCGATCGTCACGATGACGGCGGCGGCCGCCCCCACGGCGATGAGAGGACCCCGGCCCCTCCGACGCGGGAAGGTGCCGGCGGACAGCTCCTCCCAGGTGGGCGGATCGGGAGCGCGGTCGACGAGGGTCTGGAAGGCATCGCGATACATTTCACTCACGGAGGGCCTCCTCCAGCTTGCGGCGGGCCAGATGCAGGTAGCGGCGGACAGTGCCGGGGCGGCAGCCCATCAGATCCGCGGCCTCGGTGGGCGTACATCCCTGCCAGTAGACGAGGAACGCCGCCGCCCGTTGGCGCGGTGGCAGATCCTCCACCAGCTCGAGAACCAGGTCGGGTTCCTCCCAGACGGCGGGATCGCCGCCTTCGGCGAGGGTGACGAGGGGACGCCGCGTCCGGGTTCGGTGGCGGCTCCGGACCTCGTTCAGCACCGCCCGCATCAGGTAGGGACGGGGCTCACGGAGCCCGGCGAGTCCGCCGCGGCGAGCGAGGGTCCGCGTCACCACCGTCGCGACGATGTCCGCGGCCTCGTCGGGGCCGGCCAACGCGGTCGCGTACCGGGTCAGGTCGGCTGCCAACGAGCGGTAGATCGCCTCGTCGTTCACATCACATCCACGTCCCGGGAGCGCTGAGCGTTGCACACCTCGCCGTGCCGCACCACCCAGAACCTATCCGGGGGTCACCGGCCCAGGGCCCGGGACCACCGTCACGGTGGTGGCGAACCCAGAGAGCTGAGTGAACCGAGGGCTCGAGACCACCGCCACGGTGGCTGCGAGCCCAGGGCTGGAGACCCAGCGCGGATCAGAGGTCGATGCAGGACGGACCCTGGGGATAGGGGACGTTGAGCCGGTCGAGGCGGGGCGTCTGCACGATCTGGCCGGTCTTGATGATCAGCTCGTCGGCATCGTTCAGCTCGACGACGAACCGGTCGAGGCTCCGAGGGGCAGGACCGGTGAAGTACTCACCGATCACGCTGTACTTCGAGCCATGGCAGGGGCACTCGAATCCCTGCGAGGCCCCACACCACGGAACACGGCATCCCAGATGGGTGCAGCGCTGATAGAGGGCGAAGACCCCACCGGCGACCACGTTCTTCCCCTGGTAGATCGCCGGGAGGGGATCCGGGGCGGGGACGACGTAGGCCTTCGCCTCCGGCAGATACACCGGGGTGATCGTGCCGTCGTCGTTGTAGGTCTTCCGGAGCAGGTCCTCGACCTTGCCTGCGTTGACGTCCGAGCCGAAGCCGCCGGTCAGCTTCGGCCACAGGAAGGCCAGCGACTGGAGGGTGAGGGCCCCGACGAAGGCACCGAAGGTCGCCAGCATCGCCCGGTTGAAGAACTGTCGCCGGGTGACCCCGGCCTCCTCGGGCGAGACCTCGACGACGCGAGGCTCTTCGGTGACGACGACCTGCGGAGGCTCGGGAGTGGGCGGCGCGGGCGCGGCCACGGTGACGAGCTCTCGCTCAGGAGCACGGGTCAGGACTTCCGAGAGGGGAGGCTCCTCGGGGCGGCGGCGGGCGGCGACGACGAGGGCTCCGGCCACGGCGGCCAGTCCCACCGCCACGACTCCCA
>JALSJV010000171.1 GCA_026989215.1 Acidimicrobiia bacterium
GACGCTACCCGTCCGCTGAAGATTCGGTGAACTCCCCACCGATCGGAACGGTTTCCCGGGAGATGTCCGTACAGTGCTACGGCATGAGAGATCGAGTCGCCGGTGCCGTGGGTGCGCTCTCCGCCTTGGCGGCGGCGGAGCTCGTCGCCGGACTCGTCGCCGGGGTGCCGTCCCTCGTCGAGGCCGTCGGCGGCTGGGTCATCGACGTGGTACCCCCGGCCATCAAAGATCTGGCGATCCGGATCTTCGGCACCGCCGACAAACCGGCGCTGCTGGCGGGGATCATCGTGGTCGCCGCCCTCCTCGGCGGTCTCGTCGTCGGTCCCGTGGCCCGACGCAGCCGAGGCGCGGCGGCACTCGTCTTCGGGCTGTTCGGGGTGGCGGGTGCTCTGGCCGCCGCCCGGGAGCCCGGCACCGAGGTGCCGATGCCGCTTCTCGCCGGCCTGGTGGCGGCAGGGGCGGGCTGGTGGGTGACGGTGCAGCTCCTGGAGCGGGCGGCGGAGCCGACGGACGAAGGGAGGCGGGCATTTCTCCGGGCCGCCTCGGCGGTGCTGGTGCTCGGCGCGGCCTCGGCGCTCGTGGGCCGCAACCTGTTGGAACGGACCAAACGGGTCCTCGCCGGTCGCGGGGACGTGATCCTCCCCGAGCCTGCTTCGGCGGCTCCGCCTGTCCCCCCCAACGCGTCGCTCCCCGTTCCGGGGGTGTCACCGATCATCACCCCGAACCGGGATTTCTATCGGATCGACACCGCCCTCTCCACCCCTCGGGTGGACATCGCCACCTGGACCCTTCGGATCGAGGGGAACGTCGCCGAACCCTTCGAGATCACCTATCCGGAGCTCCTCGACATGCCGATGATCGAGCGGCGCATCACCATCGCCTGTGTCTCCAACCAGGTGGGCGGCGACCTGGTGGGCACCGCCACCTGGATGGGGGTGCCGTTGCGTGAGCTGCTGGACCGGGCCCGCCCCGGGCCGGGAGCCGAACAGGTGGTGGGCCGCTCCGTGGACGACTTCACCGTCGGGTTCCCGCTGGAGGCCGTGTACGACGGTCGGGAGGCTCTGGTGGCGGTCGGGATGAACGGGGAGCCTCTCCCCTTCGAACACGGCTTCCCCGCCCGACTGGTCGTGGCCGGGCTCTACGGATACGTGTCGGCCACCAAGTGGCTGTCGTCGATCGAGCTGCGGACCTGGGACGGGTTCGACGCCTACTGGATTCCTCGGGGTTGGGCGAAGGAGGCTCCGATCAAGACCCAGTCGCGGATCGACACCCCCCGTCACAACGCGCGGCTGGCCCCGCAGCGCCGGGCCGTCGCCGGGGTGGCATGGGCTCCGACCCGGGGGATCTCCAAGGTGGAGGTGCAGATCGACGACGGGCCGTGGCGGGAGGCGGTCCTGTCGGAGCCGCTGTCGGAGAACACCTGGCGGCAGTGGATGATCGAGTGGGACCCGACTCCCGGAACCCACGTCCTCCGAGTCCGGGCGACCGACGGGGACGGGGTGCTCCAGGATGGTGAGCTCCGGCCTCCGGCCCCCGACGGGGCGACCGGCTGGCACACCATCTCGGTGCGTGTCGAGGAGGCGTGAGGGAGGGAGTCCGGGTGGAGTTCGGAGTGTGGTTGCTGCATCGTCCAGAATCCCACGGGTAGCCGGTTCCCGATGTGGGTCCCTTTGCGGGATGTCGGTGAGAAATCGGGAGTCAGGCGACGAATAGGACGGGTTTCTCGGGATCCTCGGGAAGGGAGAGCGACCTTACCTATTCGGCGCGCCAAACGTCTCGCTGGCCTCTTCAGGCTCGCGTCGTCAGCAGCCGTCCGCGTACCCCGGTACAGGCTGCACCGCGTCGTGTCCATACATGGTGTTCTTCGACCCGGCTACTCGGCACGCGTCAGGGCATCGAACACCACGACGAACGACAACACGGCCAATGATCCGGCCAACAACGCGATCACCCAGGGAGGGGCTTTGGGACCCGACAGGTTGAAGCCCTTCGCCTCCGCGATCTTGATCAGTGCTCCAACGGCGAGGAAGACGACGGCCGAGCTCCGCCACCCTTGGGAGACACCAGGGAGGAGGGCCACCGTCGCCATGAGGAAGGTCAGTCCCACCTCCATCACCGTTCGCATCACGATCACCTCTCTCTCGTGTCCTGTTCTCCTATCGTGTGGCGTCGAACAGCGATGTAGGTCTTCAATCGTCGCGTCGACATCTCCGTCTAGCAATGGCTGAACAGACAGTGCGCGGCGTACCCACCAAGACACCCTGCACAGATCGCACATCCCCACCACGCACCAGAGAACATACATCCGTTGCAAGCGCCGAAACATGCTCCCTGCATGTACCACGGGAGTTTGTCCCAATCTCGCCGAAGGCAGATTCCAACACAGTGCCAGTAATTGTGGTAGGCAATTTGGCTGCTGTCCATCGCCAGGATGAGCGGTTCGTTGGTCCCGGGAGGGTCGTGGACGACTTTTCGCATTTCCCGAGCTTGCTGGTCCATCTCGAAGCCGACGATCGGGTGGCCACTGAGCGTCGCAAAGTCGACTTTGACCGGTTCGTTATCATCCGTCGACCGTCGCCTCATGGCAAGGAGTAAAGCGCCACCAATCTCGCGGTTACGCGTGTCGTAGCCCAGAAGGACGTACGTTCGCTCGAGTTCTGTCTGGTGTGAGTCGATGGCCGGCACCACGACTGCTGCTGCTCCACCTTCGTACTCGACCAACGTCGAACGCTCCCAAGCAAATGACTTCGCAGCATCGATGGCCAGGCCATCCGCGCGCGACAAGGAGGCGGTCCGAGTCTGTGCGTCGGCCAGGAGCTTTCGTTCCGTGCCGACTGTACGCCATGTCCGAATCCCGGGAACCTCTCCCCTCGCCAGTCCTTTCTTGTCGCGATGCCCACCCTCGACTCCGATCCACCCGAGGCCGGCGGCCATACCGAACAGGCCGCTCGTGAGCACCTTGAGCAGCCGCCTCCGGCCGGTATCCGGACCCTCCCTGTCTCCCAGGGCTTTGACCACCGCCCATGCTCTCCGTGGACCAAGCCGCCACAGAAGTCGGACTCTCAGTCCCATTCCGCTCCATGCACGGACCCCGGCCGGTCCGACCTGCAGCAAGGTGGGTGCCCAAGGGGGCCTGCCTTCGAACGCCACGCTTCGCAACCTTTGAACTTCTGAGTTGGAGAGGTCCGCAATCTCGATTCTTCCGCCAGAACGTTCGGCAACCCGTTCCGCCAGAGCGGAACAGCCACCGCAGTGCAGGTCGTAGGCAAGGATCCACCGGGTTGACACCGAACTCACCGCGGGCCTCCTTCGCATTTGAGAGCCGACGTCGTTCATCCGTGTGCACCGGAAAGGAGGGATCGCGTCACGTCGGGGCGGTGGCATCGATTCTGGTCGGCAAGCTCTAACCGATTTGGAGCCTGGATCGAAGCCTCTGGATTCCCCGATGGACACGCATTCGGGCTGCTCCTTCGGAGCAAAGGCATATCTCGGAGATCTCGCGGTACGTTCGTCCCTCCACCACCCGGAGAGCGACGGCACGGAGCTCTATTTCTGGGAGGTCGAGCAAAGCCTCCCGCAACTCCAGGCGCATAGATTCCGCATCGACTCGGTTGATCACGCGTTCTATATCGGAAATGTCGACGAGGTCGTTGATGGAAGCCAGCCGCTCAAGCTGCATCATCCTGGCAGTGTGGCGACGGCGGTACTTTCCCAACTCCCAGCGGGCGATCCCGAACAGCCAGGCCGAACCATCGGTGCCGGTGTAGCGTGACCGTCGTAGCCACACGGTCAGCCAACAGTCTGCCACCAGATCATCGACGTCGCTCAGAGAGACCCCTCGCGCGACGAAGAACGCGACGAGGCGGCGGCGCCATCTCCCGTGCAGCTCTTCCAACGCTGTCCGATCCTCCTCTGAGAGCGCGACGAGCAGCTCGGCGTCGGACCATGCGCCTCGTTCACTCTCTCTCCTCGCCTTCCTCGTCATCATGATCGGGCTCGTGACAGGAGCGTCCCGGCTCGTTCGTTGTGCCGCCCAGTATCAGGGGTGGGTGTCTCTGGAATGTCTCACCGAAGCGCGAAAGCGGACCAACCTTCCGTCACCGATTTGCGCGCTCTCTGTCACGCCCGATCTGGCTCGAACGTCGGACGCCCGGTGGCCATCGGAGAATGTTCCATCTCGGGATCCATCGGGACGATTGAGGAAGTGCCGTCCAGATCGGTGTGGGCACGCTGACGTCGTCGACGTGAACGCTCTCGTGGGTTGTGTACAGCGACCACTCCGCAGCGTCGACACGATATGCTCGGGCCCATGCCACGTACCCGCGGTCACCGTCTGGTCGAACCGCTGGTTCGGCGTCACGGCGAGCTCCAACCGACCTCGTGGGACGAGGCCCTGGAGGTCGCCGCCGCCGGCCTGGCCCGGGTGAGGGACGAGCTCGGAGGGGAGGCCTTCGCGCTGATGGCGTGCTCGAAGGCGACCAACGAGACCAACTACCTCGCCCAGAAGTTCGCCCGGGTGGTGATGGGCTCCAACAACGTCGACTCCTGCAACCGCACCTGACACGCCCCTTCCGTCGCCGGTCTGGCGGCAGTGTTCGGAGCGGGAGGTGGGACCAGCTCCTACCGGGAGATCGAAGACACCGACCTCATCGTCGTATGGGGTTCCAACGCCCGCGCCGCCCACCCGATCTTCTTCCATCACCTCCTGCAGGGGGTTCGCAACGGAGCTCGGCTGTACGTCGTCGATCCGAGGCGGTCGGAGTCGGCACGGTTCGCCGACGTCTGGCTGGGGATCGACGTCGGTACCGACATCGCCCTCGCCAACGCGGTCGGGCGGGAGATCCTCTCGGCCGGGTTGGAGAACCGGGAGTTCATCCGTCGGGCCACCGTCGGTTTCGACGCCTACGCCGAATCGGTGGAACCCTGGACCCTGGAACGAGCGGAAGAGGTGACCGGGGTGCCGGCGTCGGCCATTCGCGACCTGGCCCACGCCTACGCCACCGCCGACCGGGCACAGCTCTGCTGGACGCTGGGGATCACCGAGCACCACAACGCCACCGACAACGTCCTCGCGCTCATCAACCTGGCCCTCCTGTGCGGGCACGTCGGTCGGTACGGGTCGGGGTTGGTGCCGATCAGGGGTCAGAACAACGTCCAAGGGGGCGGGGACATGGGGGCGCTTCCCAACAAGCTCCCAGGCTTCCAGGACGTCGAGGACCCGGAGGCCCGCGCCAAGTTCGAGACGGCCTGGGGGTGTCGCATCCCACCCCGGGCCGGACGGCACCTCACCCGCATGTTCGAAGGGATGGAGGAGGGGATCGTCCGTGCCGTCTACGCCATCGGGGAGAATCCCGCCACCTCCGAAGCCGACGCCGGTCGGGCTCGGCGGCTGCTCTCGGGGCTCGACCTCCTCATCGTCCAGGATCTGTTCCTCACCGACACCGCCCGTCTCGCCCACGTGGTCTTCCCCGCCGCCGCCGACTGGGCCGAGGCCGAGGGGACGGTGACCTCCTCGGAGCGGCGGGTGCAGCGGGTTCGCAAGGCTCTCGACCCTCCCGGCCAGGCGAGGGAGGACCGATGGATCCTCTCCGAACTGGCCCGGAGGCTGGGGGTCGACTGGGGTCATCCCTCCGCCGAGGAGGTGTGGGACGAGCTTCGGTCGCTGTCGCCGATCCACGCCGGGATGAGCTACCGGCGTCTGGAGGCCCACGGCGGGTTGCAGTGGCCCTGCCGGTCCGAGGACGACCCGGGCGAGCTGTTTCTCCACTCCCGGCTGTGGAAGGTTCCGATCGAAGGTCCCCCCGCCCCCTTCACCCCGGTGGAGCACGACCCGCCGGTGGACCGGCTCACCGAGGAGTACCCGATCCGCCTCACGACGGGGAGGCACCTCGACTCGTACAACACCGGCGTCCAGTCGGGGCGGTACGCCGCCCCGCGTCGGATCGGTGGGACCCTCGACCTCGACCCCTTCGACGCCGCCTCCCTCGGGGTGCGGGACGGGGAGCGGGTCCGGGTGGTGTCACGTCGAGGGACGATCGAAGCGCCCGTCCGGGTCACCGACGGTCTCCGACCCGGCCTCGCCTTCATGGCCTTCCACTATCCGGAGGAATCCGACGTCAACCGCCTCACCATCGAGGCGTGGGATCCCAAATCGGGTACCGCCGAGTTCAAGGCGACCGCGATCAGGGTGGAGAAGCTCTGATGGACATCCGGTTCATGGGTGTCCGGGCGACCGAGGCCGAACGGGCCGCCCTCGACACGGTGGCGCCGCCGCCATCGACCTCCCAGCGGGTCGTGACCGCCGGTCGGGAGGCCCGAGGACGCCGCCACCTCCTCCTCCCCGCCCTCTGGGCCCTCCAGACCCAGGTGGGGTGGATCAGCAGGGGCGGGCTCGACGAGATCTGTCGCCGGCTTGAGGTCCCGCCGGCGGAGGCGTACGCCGTCGCCTCCTTCTACGACCTCCTGTCGTTGGAGGAGCGGCCCGGTCGGATGCTACGCGTCTGCGACGACCTGGCCTGCCGGATGGCGGGCGCCGAGGACCGGATCTCCGATCTCGACACCCTCATCGGACCGGAGGGCGAGATGTGGGAGCGGTCCCCATGTCTGGGACGCTGTGACCGGCGGTCGGCGGCGTTCGTCCAGGAGGTGGGGACGTCGGGCCGGACCCTCGCGCCCTTCGACCCTCCGCATCTCGACCGGCCGCCGGAGCCGACACCGATCTGCGCTCGGGGACCGTTGACCGAGAGGATCGGGAGGGTCGACCCCGGCGACCTCGACGCCTATCGGGCGGCGGGCGGGTATCGGGCGCTGCGGGCCGCGATCCGGATGGGCCCGGCCGCGGTGATCAGAGAGGTCATCGACTCCGGGCTGGTGGGGCGGGGCGGGGCCGCCTTCCCCACCGGCGTGAAGTGGGAGGCGGTGGCGTCGGCTCCCGTTCGACCCCATTACCTCATCTGCAACGCCGACGAGTCGGAGCCGGGCACGTTCAAGGATCGGGTCCTCATCGAAGGAGACCCCTTCGCGCTCGTCGAGGCGATGACCATCGCCGGGTTCGCGACGGGATGCGAGCAGGGGTTCGTGTACCTCCGGGGCGAATATCCCGAAGCCTTGGCCGCGCTCGCCTCCGCCGTCGAGGCCTGTCGGCGTCGGGGGTTGCTGGGCGACGACGTGATGGGAGCCGGGTTCGCCTTCGACGTCGAGATTCGTCGGGGAGCGGGCGCCTACATCTGCGGTGAGGAGACCGCCCTGATCGCCTCCATCGAAGGTCATCGGGGGGAACCCCGCAGCAAGCCGCCGTTCCCCACCACCCACGGCCTGTTCGGCAAGCCCACCCTGGTCAACAACGTCGAGACGCTGCTCAACGTGCTGCGGATCGTCACCGACGGCGGCATGGCCTTCGCCTCCGACGGTGCGGGGCGCTCCACGGGGACCAAACTGTTCGCCGTCTCCGGTGCGGTGGCCTCGCCCGGCGTGGTCGAGGTCCCCTTCGGGGCGACGGTCGGTGAGGTTCTCGCCGCCGCCGGAGGCCCCTCGGAGCGGCTGGCCGCGGTCCTCGTCGGTGGTGCCGCCGGCGGCTTCGTCGGAGCCGACGCCCTCGACCTGCCGCTCACCTTCGAGGCGATGGCCTCGGCCGGGGCGGGTCTCGGGTCGGGGGCGGTGATCGCCGTCGGCGCCTCGGCGGACGTCGACGACCTCGTCCGGAGGATCGCCCGGTTCTTCCGGGAGGAATCCTGCGGACAGTGCGTCCCCTGCCGGGAGGGCACCCGGAGGCAGGAGGAGGCGTTGGCGGCGGGCCGGCTCGACCTGCTGGACGACCTGGCGGCGGTGATGGGCGACGCCTCGATCTGCGGCCTCGGTCAGACGGCCGCCAACGCGGTCCGGTCGGCGGTCGCACTGGGGCTCATCGGAGGAAGGTCGTGACCCGAACCGTCACCCTCGGATTCGACGGGCGGCAGGTCACCGTCCCCGAAGGCGCGACCCTCCTCGACGTCGCCCGTGCCGCCGGGGTGTCGGTCCCCACGCTCTGTTTCCTCGAGACCCTCACCCCGGTGAACGTCTGTCGGATCTGTGTGGTCGAGGTGGAGGGCTCCCGCACCCTCGTCCCGGCCTGCTCCCGGGCGGCGGAAGACGGGATGACGGTCCGCTCCGACTCGCCGCGGGTTCGGACCGCCCGCCGGATGGTGTTGGAGCTCCTGGCTTCGGTGGTCGATCTCGATCTCGCCCCGGAGGTGGCGGAATGGATGGCCGAGTACGGGGCCGATCCGGGACGGTGGAGCCGGCCGCCCCGTCCCGAACCGAAGGTCGACAACGACCTCTACGTGCGGGACTACGGGCGGTGCATCCTCTGTTACAAGTGCGTCGAGGCCTGCGGGGTCGACGCCCAATGGACCTTCGCCATCGCCGTCGCCGGCCGGGGGGCCGAAGCCCACATCTCCACCGAGTACGACGTCGCCCTCCCCGACTCGGCCTGCGTGTTCTGTGGGAACTGCATCGCGGTCTGTCCCACCGGGGCGCTGCAGGCGAAGACGGAATGGGACCTCCGTGGGGCGGGGCAGTGGAATCCGGAGGAGCAGACGGTGACGACGACGGTGTGCTCCTACTGCGGGGTCGGCTGCAACCTGGAGCTGTGGACCCAGCAGGGGCGGGTGGTGAAGGTGACCTCGCCCCTCGACCATGACGTCACCCGGGGCAACCTCTGCATCAAGGGCCGGTTCGGATACACCTACCTCCACGACCTCCCCGCCGACCACCAGACCCCCATCGATCGGTTCCTCTCCACCCGTTTTGGCGGCTGAATGTCGCGTATTCCGCGCGATCTGGGTGCCAAAATGGTTCCTCCCCGCCGTTTTGGCGGCTGAATGTCGCGTATTCCGCGCGATCTGGGTGCCAAAACGGGTGGAGTGGGTCAGGGGGCGAGAACCCCCAGGGCGGTGACGAGCACCACCGTCAGGCCCGCCACGACCTGTTGGGCGCCGATGATCGGAGTCGTCGGGACGGGGAGGCGGACCGCCGCCACATGGAAGACGGCGAGGGCGACCAATGCCGCCAGGGCCGGGCCGGGGACCGCCCTCGACCACCATGCCATGGTCGCCGCCGCCACCATCGCCGCCTGGGTGGCGTCGCCCTGGGCGAGGGAGACCGACTTGTCCTTGGCGCGGCGGAGCTGGATCCTGACGAAGGGGATGGCGGCGAGCGACCGGAGGGCCATCACCACCCACAACCCGGCGGCGACGGCGACGGGTGCGCCGCCGGCGAGGGCGATGGCCGCGGCGAAGGCTCCCGCCCCGACGGTCCCGGCCAGCTCGGGGAGGAGTCGGCGGCCCCGTGCCCGCACGTCGAAGGCGAACTGGACGGCGAAGAGGGGGACGGCGGCCGCCAGGGCCCACCAGGTCGGCGGGGGAGGGTCGGCGACGGCGGCTCCGGTGAGGGCGCCGAGGGTGACGGCTCCGTACAGGATCGCGAAGCGGGCCGCCGGTCGCGTGCGGGGATGGCGGAGCTCCCGGAGCCGGTCCCCGACGAGGATCTTCACCGGGGTGCGGGTGAGGAAGGCGAAGAGGGCGGCGACCCCGATGAGCAATCCGGGAAGTCCGGGAGCCACGAGCAGTCCCAGCAGCACCGGCTCCAGGGTGAGGCTCCAGCCGCCGTGTTCGGCGGGGACGGCGACGGAGGCGAGACGGACGGACTCGGCGGTCATCCCACGGCCCATGTTCGCAGAGCTCCGGGTTCACATCGCATCGTCGGCGGCGATCGCCCAGGCGAGTCGGTGGGCGGGATCTTCGGCGGCGAGGCGGAGGAACCAGCCGACCTGATGCCCGTCGGACCAGATCACCCACCGGAGCTCACCGAGTGCCGCTCCCAGCTCGTCGGGGTCGGGAGGCCAGTCGAGGCCGGCGAGCTCGGCGGCGGCCCACCAGGCCGCATGGCGTCCCGCCGCCATCCCCCTCCGGCGGCCGTGGGCACCACCGGACGCCCCCGCCCATGCCATGTGGGCCAGGGCCTCGGCCGGTCCGAGGTCGGCTCCGCGGGCTCGGCGGACCCCGATCGCCCTGATCGCCGCTTCGGCCGACCCCTCCACGGCGCTGACGGTCGCTCGGCCGTTCGACTCCTCCACCCACACCCGGACCAGCTCGCCCAGGGCCTCGGCGGCCTCGTCGCTGGTCGACGCGGCCTCCGCGGGCAGATCCATGTCGACGAGGGTCGGCGACTCCGGCGGGGGAAACTCGGCGCGGTCGCTCTGGTACTCCGCCAGGGGGTACCGCGGCTCCCACGCCTGCAGGGAGAGGGGGAGCTCGAAGACGCCCGGATCGACGTCCGCTCCGGTGAGGTCTTCGCCTCGGATCACCCGCTCGTGGGCGACGGCTGCCCGTGTCGGGCCGGGACCCAGATACGGGTCGAGCTCGGTCCAGGTGTGGCGCTGGGCGACGACCTCGGTGAGGGGGCCGAGGGTGAAGCGGGCGGGGCCCTCGTCGACCACCGGCCCCGCCCATGCCGCCGGGGCCTCCAGGGCGAGGCGATACCTGACGTGCTCGTCGATCGCCCAGACCTGCTTGCCTCGGGTCACGGCCTCCCGGCATCGGGCCCGCAGCTCGACCAGACCATCCCAGTCCCTGGCTGCGCACAGTCCGTCCACCACACGCAGGAGCTCGTCGTGGTCGGAGGCCTCGAGGGCCTCGAGGGCCCGGGTCGGCACGGGCATCCGTCAGACCGTCCCTGGGTCGGGTCCGACGGCGACCGGCGCCCCCTCCACCGACGACCAGTCGCTCCACGAGCCCTCGTACAGCAGCACCCCGCTCACTCCGGCGAGCTCCAGGGCGAGGATGGCGTGGCAGGCGGTGACCCCGCTGCCGCAGTACGCGACGATCGGCCGCCCCGCGCCGAGGCCCGCGTAACGAGCGGCGAGCTCGGCGGGTGCGCGGAAGCGCCCCGTCTCGTCCAGGTTCTCCGTGTAGGGAAGGTTCACCGCCGTGGGGATGTGCCCGGCGAGGGGATCGACCGGCTCGACCTCTCCCCGATACCGTTCGGAGGCCCGGGCGTCGATGAGGTCGAAGCTCCCCAGGCGGGCGGAGACGAAGGATCGATCGACCACGCCGGGCCATGTGGGCGGGGCGGGGAGGTCGACGGGGGACGGCCGTGGCACCTCGGTGGTGAGCGGCAGGGCCGCCGCCCGCCAGGCCGAGAGTCCGCCGTCCAGCACGAACACCGACGCCACACCGATGCCTCGGAGCATCCACCACAGGCGGGCGGCGACCCCCCCACCCCCATCGTCGTACACGACCACCGTGTGGTGACGTCCCACCCCGAGCTCCCCCATCCTGGTGGCGAAACGTCCGGGGGAGGGGAGGGGGTGCCGACCGGGACCGGTGGGTCCGGTGAGGTCGGCCTCGAGGTCGACGAACACCGCACCGGGCAGGTGGGCGGCCTCGTACTCACGGCGTCCCCGCCCGGGATCGGTGAGATACCAGCGGACGTCGCAGAGCCGGAGGTCGGGGTCGTCGAGGCGAGCGGCGAGGGCGTCGACGGTGATGAGCGGCATGGACGGAACCTACTCCCCCCGGAAGAAGCGGGCGATCAGGTTGAGGACCACGGAGAGGATCAGCGACACGAGGAGCATCGACGTGATCGGGATGTAGACCCGGGTCCGCTCGCCTTCGATACGGATGTCCCCGGGCAGGTTGCCGAACCAGGAGAACAGCCCGGAGGGGGCGAACCGCACGATGAGGCCGACGACGAGGAGGACGAGGCCGAGGACGATGAGGACGTTTCCGGCACGCATGGGGGTCAGGGGGACTCGGGGGGCGATCCGGGATCCCGTGGGGGGCGGGCCAGCTCCTCTCCCAGCTCCTCGAAGGCGGCGCCGACGGCGGTGACCAGCCCGGCCGCGGCGTCCCTCAGGCGCTCCCGAACCTCTGGGTCGCGCAGCGCCGATCCCACCGACGCCGCCAGGGCCTCGGCGGCGGCGCCGAGGGTCCGCAGGGCGTCCCGTACCTCGTATTGCTCGGGCGCATCCTCCGACACCTCCCGGTACCGGTCGCGGAGGGCGGCGCCCAGGTCGCCGAGGCGAGCGGACAGGTCGGCCCAGGGATCTTCTGCGGGTCGCTCCGTATGATCCGTCGGATGCGTCTGCACCTGGTGGATGGTACCTACGAACTGTTCCGTGCCCACTTCGGTCGGCCTCCCCGGACCACACCCGACGGGATGGCGATCGGGGCCACCCTCGGTCTGATCGAGACCCTCCTGTCGCTGTTGCGTCGCCCCGGGGTCACCCACGTCGCCGTCGCCACCGACCACGTCATCGAGTCGTTCCGCAACGACCTGTTCTCCGGGTACAAGTCGAGCGAAGGGGTCCCTCCCGAGCTCCTCGCCCAGTTCCCCGTCGCCGAGGAGGCCGTGGCGGCGTTGGGGGTGGTGGTGTGGCCGATGGTGGAGTTCGAGGCCGACGACGCCATCGCCACCGCCGCGGCACGCTGGCGACACGACGTGGAACAGGTGGTGATCGAGACCCCCGACAAGGACCTCATGCAGTGCGTCGTCGGGACTCGGGTCGTGACTCACGACCGTCGACGCGACCTGACCTACGACGACGTCGGCGTCCGTGAGAAGTTCGGGGTGGAACCGGAGTCGATCCCCGACTATCTGGCGCTCGTCGGCGACAAGGCCGACGGGATTCCCGGACTTCCCGGATGGGGGGCGAAGACGGCGGCCAAGGTGCTGGCCCGATATCGGCACCTGGAGGACATCCCCCGGGACCCGGAGGAGCTCGACGTGAGGTCGGCGGACAGGTTGGTGGGGATCCTCGGGGAACGATGGGACGAGGTGCTCCTCTACCGCACCCTGGCCACCTTGCGGACCGACGCCCCTCTCGCCGAGGGCCTCGCCGATCTGGAGTGGCGGGGCGTTCCCCGCGACGATTTCTGGGCTCTGTGTGACCGTCTGGGCTTCGGCGCCGTCAAGGACCGGCCTCACCGTTGGCAGGAATGATGGTGCGGTACCAGTCCTCTGTGGCTGCGATGGCCGGGTGGAGGTCGGCGGATACCACGCCGAGACAGGTCACCGAGTGCATCCGCCCGGTCACTCCCTCGGAGGCCGGCAGCAGGCGGCCGTCCATCGTCGTTCCCTGGCGGGGACCGTTCGGCCGGCCGCTCGTTCGATGTCGGCGATGACGGTCATCGGAGGAGACGCAGGGCGCTCCGGGCGGCGTGGAAGCCGCACATGCCGTGGACGCCTGCTCCCGGTGGAGTCGACGACGAGCACAGGAACACCCCGGCCAGCGGTGTCCGATAGGGGTTGCGGCGCATCACCGGGCGGAAGAGGAGCTGGCGGAGCGTGTGGGCTCCGCCGCTGATGTCGCCGCCCAGGTGGTTGGGGTTGATCTGGGGCCACAGGCCGGGGGTGATGACGTTGCGGGCGAGGACGATCTCCCGAAAGCCGGGTGCGAACCGCTCGATCTGATCTTCGATCGCCTCGGTGAAGTCGTGGTCGGAACCGTTGGGCACATGGGCATACACCCACAGGGTGTGCCGGTCGTCGGGCGTCCGTGACGGGTCGAAGAGGCTGGGTTGCGCCACGAGGACGAAGGGACGGGCCGGGTCGCGTCCCTTCCACGCCGAACGCTCGGCCTTGGCGATCTCGGCGAAGGTGCCACCCAGGTGCACGGTCCCCACCCGTGCCAGGCGGGGGTCGGCCCAGGGGACGGGTCGTTCGAGGGCGTAGTCGATCTTGAAGGCGGCGGGCCCCGGCCGGAACCGGCGGTACGGCTTGGCCTCGCTGCTCCGGATTCGGTCGGCGGCGAGGCGGAGGAAACCCTTCGGTGTGAGGTCGAGGAGCACGACACGGGAGCGGGGGAGCGCGGCGAGGTCCTCGACCCACCAGCCCGTCTGGATCTCGCCGCCGAGGGAACGGAGGTAGGAGGCGAGGGCGTCGGCGATCGCCTGGGAACCGCCGGCGGCGAAGGGCCAGCCGTGGCGATGTGCCAAGGTCATGAGGCTGAGTCCGAATCCGGCGGTGCCGGGGGCGCCGAGGGGCCGGAAGGCGTGGGCGGCGTTGCCGGCGAAGAGCGCCTTGGCCGCATCGGTGCGGAATCGGCGGACCAGCGAACGGGCGGACCGGATGGCCAGTCGGCCGAAGTTCATGGTCGCCCACGGGTGGCGAAGGGGCGGACGGAGGAGGGGGCCGAGCACGTGGCGCTCCACACGGTCCCAACGTCTCGTCATCGGGGTGAAGAGGCGCCGGTAGGCGGGACCGTCGGGTCCCAGGGCCTCGGCGGTGTCGTCCACCGAACGATGGAGCAGGACGGCGGGGGCGTCGTCGAGGGGATGCCCAAGGGGGATGTCGGGGTGGACCCAGCGGAGTCCGTGACGCTCCAGCGGGAGGGACCGCAGGAACGGGGAGCCGACACCGAAGGGATGCACCGCCGAGCAGACGTCGTGGCGGAAGCCCGGGAGGGTGAGCTCGGCGGTGCGGGTGCCCCCGCCCACCTGGGAGGCTCCCTCCACCACCAGCACCGATCTCCCTTCCTGGGCGAGGGTCACGGCCGCTGCCAGACCGTTGGGTCCGGCACCGACGACGACGGCGTCGTAGACGTTCATCGGGCCCATTCTGGCCGCGGACCTGGCGGGACACCGATCCGAGGATCCGACGGTCTCCGGGCCGCCTCTTCTACGATGCGACGATGGGCTCCGATCTCGTCTTGGAGTTGGCGACGGGGAAGGTCGATGGATACGTGGCACTTCCGGAGGCCTCCGAGCCGCGTCCGGGGGTTCTCGTGTTCCATGAGATCTTCGGCCTCAACGAGGACATCCGGCGGATCGCCGACCGGGTCGCCTCCCTCGGCTATGTGGCGATCGCGCCGAATCTGATGGCGGGGGGCCTCCGGTGTGTGATGGCCGCCATGCGGGATCTTCGGCGAGGCCGAGGGCCGTTGATCGACGCCGCCGAGGCGACGGTGGCCTGGGCGAAGAGGCGACCCGAGGTGGACCCCGACCGCATCGGGGTGATCGGCTTCTGCATGGGGGGCGGCGTCGCGTTCCTTCTGGGGGTGTCGGGATCGGTGAAGGTGGTCGCGCCGAACTACGGCGAGCCTCCCCTCGATCGGCTGGCCGAATCCTGTCCGGTCGTGGCGTCGTACGGGGCGCGGGATCGGATGTTCGCCAAGTACGCGGACCGGGTGGAGGAGGCCCTGGCGGCGGCGGGGATCCCCCACGACGTGAAGAGGTATCCGGAGGCCGGTCATTCGTTCATGAACGACGCCGAGGGTCACCGGCTGGCGAAGGCGCTGATCGGGCGTCCGTTGATGGCGGTCGGCTACGTTCCCGAGGCGGCCGAGGATGCGTGGCGTCGCATCGAGGCCTTCTTCTCCGAGCACCTCTGAGATGCCCATCGACGTCGGGGGTTCAGGGACCGGGTTCGTCGTCGAAGACGAAGTCGAACCGCTCCATGCAGTCGGGGCAGCGGTAGCTGAGCACCGTCCCGGGCGGG
Source organism: Acidimicrobiia bacterium (assembly GCA_026989215.1). GTDB lineage: Bacteria > Actinomycetota > Acidimicrobiia > Spongiisociales > ZC4RG35 > S012-128. Next base: position 15,475 of record JALSJV010000171.1, read on the forward strand.
ATGTCGACGCCCGGCGGCGGGGGTGAGAGGAGCCCGGCACGGGCGCCACATTCGGGGCAGGTGATCCAGGAATGGTCGTCGTTCACCGGGCCAGCCTAGGGCCGGGGGACGCCGAGGGCGACATCGGGTCGTCTCAGGTTCCGACCGGGACCTCTTCTTCCCGAGGCGGCTCCTTGGCCAGGGGTTCCTGGGGAGCGCGGGGGGCCGTGAGGAAGATCCCGGCCCCGAGGAGCCCGGCGAGGATCGATCCGGCGAAGATGCCGACCTTGGCCTCGTCGGCGAACTCGGGCGTCGTGAACGCCAGGGCGGCGATGAACAGGGCGACGGTGAACCCGATCCCGGCGACGGCGGCCACCCCGACGATGTGGCGCCACGTGGTCTCCCGGGGGAGACGTCCCCATCCGAGACGGACGGCGAGCCACGTGAACAGGGAGATGCCGACGGTCTTGCCGACGAGGAGGCCGAGGGCGACGCCGAGGGCGACCCGGCTCAGGAGGGCGTCGCTGATGCTCCCCTCGAACCGCACCCCGGCGTTCGCCAAGGCGAAGATGGGGATGATCCCGAAGGCGACCCACGGCTGCAGTCGGTGTTCCAGTCGGGTGAGGGGCGAGACGCTCTCCCGGGCGATGTCGGCCAGCATCATCGCCTCGAAGTCGGAGCGTTCCCGCTGGACCTGGGTCTCCCCCTTGGGGACGTACATGTCGAGGATGCGTCGGGCCTTGGCGTCGTACTCGGGTACCGAGTACATCGGTCGTGCCGGGGTGAGGAAGGCGAGGGCGACTCCGGCGATCGTCGCGTGCACCCCGGATTCGAGGAAGAAGAACCACACCGCGAAGGCCATCGGCGTGTAGAAGACGTAGGACCTGATCCCCACCTTCGAGGCCAGGTAGATGAGGGCGAGGCCCGCCAGTCCGAGACCCAGCCAGACGAAGCTGAGGCCGGAGGTGTAGAAGAGGGCGATGACGAGGATCCCGCCGAGGTCGTCGGCGATCGCCAGGGCCAACAGGAAGATCTTGGCGCCGGTCGGGACCCGCTTGCCGAGCACGGCGAGAACCCCCAGCGAGAAGGCGATGTCGGTGGCGACGGGAACTCCCCAGCCCCGCAGTGCCTCACCGCCCTGCCCGGCGACGAGGGCGACGAAGATGAGGGCGGGGAAGATCATGCCGCCCAGTGCGCCCATCACCGGGAGGGCGGCGGCCTTGGGATCCCTCAACTCCCCGAGCACGAGCTCCCGTTTGATCTCCAACCCCACCAGGAAGAAGAAGATCGCCATCAGACCGTCGTTCACGAGGGCCTCGAGGGTCTCGGCGAGATGGAACCCGCCGATCTCGATCACGAGCTCGGTCGACCAGAACCGCTCGTAGGTCTCCCCGAAGGGCGCGTTCGCCCAGACCAGGGCCGCCACCGCCGCCAGCAGCAGGACGATGCCCGACGACGCCTCGTTGGACATGAACGTCTCGATGGGGCGGACGAAGCGCCGGGGGATGAAGCGGTTCGAGTGGATCCACGTCTCGTGAAGTCGTTCGGGCATCGTGTCCTCGTCGTCGGGGTCGTCCTCCGCGGAGGGAGGTTGCTCTCTCCGCGTCGCCGGATCGCGATCCAGGGTCCCTGTCGTCCGCCTTCCCGTCGGCTTGAGCGCCGTCGGGGGGCGTCCGTACGTTACCGACTTCGGCCTGAAACCGGGCGGAGGCGATCTGCTCGGTGTAACGGAGGCGCCGTCGCCGGGTCTTGTAGGGGGCTGGGAACGACGACGCCAGGGAGACGCCATGGCAAGGGTGTGGGCCGCCACCAGGCGCGACCGCTCGACGGAGGAGCGCGGTGCGACCCTGCTCGAGTTCGCGCTCGTCGCCCCGCTGCTGTTCCTGATGCCCTTCGGCGTGATCGAGTTCGCCCGCCTCGTCACCGCCTACACGGCGGTGTGGACCGGCGCCCGGGAAGGCGCCAGGTACGCCACCACCATTGGGGACAACGGGACTGGGACGCTTCCATACCTCGACTGTGCGGGGATCCGGGACGCGGTCCGTGACAAGGTCGTCGCCGTCGCCATCGATGACGCCGACATTGCCGTCGTGTACGCCGATCAGAGCGGGATCCCCGTCGCCGACTGCGACCCCGATACCGCCCTCCCCGATCCGACACCGGGTCTCGTCACCGCCGGTTCGACGGTGGAGG
>JALSJV010000172.1 GCA_026989215.1 Acidimicrobiia bacterium
GCACCGGGTCATCGACCGTGCCCTCCCCGCCCTCTTCGAGGTGGCAGGGTGAGGAACCGCTGGGACGACACCGAGGCGGCCCGGTTCCAGGGACCGTTGGAGGAGTGCGTCTACGGGTCCCGGCTGCTCGGAGCCGACCCGGCGCTGGTGCTCCACGGCGGCGGGAACACGTCGGTGAAGACCACCGAACGGGACGTGTTCGGGGAGGAGGTGGAGACCCTGTGGGTGAAGGGGAGCGGCTGGAACCTGGCGACGATCGAGACCGCCGGGTTCTCCCCCCTCGACCTGGCCCGGACCCGGGCCTTGGCGGCGCTGGACGAGCTGTCGGACACCCAGATGATGCGGGAGCTCCGCCGCTGCCTCCTCGACCCCACCGCCCCCAACCCGTCGGTGGAGTCGATCCTCCACGCCGTCATTCCCGACCGCGCCGTCCAGCATTCCCACGCCGACGCCGTCGTCGCCGTCACCAACACCGCCGACGGGGAGGCCCGCATCCGTGAGCTGTATGGGGAGCGGATGGTGGTGGTCCCCTACGTGATGCCCGGGTTCCTCCTCGCCAAGGCCTGTCTGGAGTTCCTCGACCGTCACCGGGGCCCCGACACGGTGGGGATGATCCTGTTGAACCACGGGATCTTCACCTGGGGGGAGACGACCCGGGAGGCCTACGACCTGATGATCGAGGCGGTCGGCGAAGCCGAGGCGTACCTGGCGGCCCGGAGGACCTCCTTCCCGTCACCGGCCGAACCCCCTCCGCCGGTCGACCCGGTCGAGCTGTCCCGGCTCCGGGCCGACGTGTCCCGGGTGGCGGGACGGCCGATGATCCTCCGACGTCACACCGACGACCGCTCCTGGGCCTTCGTCAACGACGACCGGCTGGAGCGGATCGCCCGCCAGGGCCCCGCCACCCCCGACCATGTCCTGTGGACGAAGCGACTGCCCCTGCTGGGACGGGACGTCGCCGGTTACGCCGCCGAATATGAGGCGTATTTCGAGCGGAACCGGGACGGTCGGGACCTCACCCGGCTCGACCCCGCCCCCCGGGTGATCCTCGATCAGGCCTGGGGGATGGTGACGGCGGGTGTCGACGTGGCGGCCGCCGACCGGGCCGCCGACATCTACCTGCACACCATCGACGTGATCGAGGCGGCGGAGGGTCTCGGCGGATACGTGGCGTTGGGGGAACGGGAGATCTTCGACGTCGAGTACTGGGAGCTGGAGCAGGCGAAGCTGGCACTGGCCGGACCCGCCCGACGGTTCACCGGGGAGGTGGCAGTGGTGACGGGGGCGGCGTCGGGGATCGGCCGGGCCTGCGCCGAGGCGCTGCTGTCCGCCGGGGCGGCGGTGGCAGGGTTCGACGTCGCCGACTCCGTCGTCGACGCCTTCGAGGCCCGGGCGTTCCTGGGGATCCCGGTCGACGTCACCGACTCCGAAGCGCTGGCCGGGGCGGTGGCGGCCACGGTGGAACGGTTCGGCGGGGTGGACATGGTGGTGGCCGCCGCCGGGGTGTTCCCGATGTCCGCTCCCCTCGCCGACACCGAGGCGGAGGAGTGGCGCCGGGCGATGGCGGTGAACGTCGACGCCCTCGTCTCCCTCTTCGGGCTGGTCCATCCCCACCTCGCCGCCGCCCCACGGGGTGGCCGGGTGGTGGTGGTGGGGTCGAAGAACGTGCCCGCCCCCGGACCGGGAGCGGTGGCGTATTCGGCGTCGAAGGCGGCTGCCAACCAGGTGGTGCGGGTGGCGGCGCTGGAGTGGGCGTCCGACGGGATCCGGGTGAACACCGTCCACCCGGACGCCGTCTTCGACACCGGGCTGTGGACCTCCGAGCTGGTGGCGGAGCGGGCGGCCCGGTACGGGATGACCCCCGAGGAGTACCGCACCCGGAACCTCCTGGGGATCGAGATCACCAGCGCCCAGGTGGCGCGGCTGGTGACGGCGATGCTCGACGAACCCTTCGCCGCCACCACCGGCGCCCAGGTGCCCGTCGACGGCGGCAGCGACCGGGTGATCTGACCCTACGACGTCCCTTCCTCCCGGCGGGTCCGCATGCCAGAATGTGCCGCCGTGACGGGGATTGCGAGCGACAAGGCGCGGCGCCGACGCCGCCTCTACGTCGGCGCCGCCGTCGTGGCGGCCGCCGTCGTCGGGTTCGCGGCGGGTCGGACGCCGGTGACCCCTCCGCCGCCCTCCGCCCCCTCCCCCGGCGAGGGCGCCACACCCACCGCGACCACCGTGCCCACCGTCGAAGCCTTCGGGAACGACCAGGTGGTGTTCGTCGTCGACCCGGAACTGGTCCCCGACGTCGCCGAGGTCGAAGGTCTGGAGGACGGCGACCCTCCCCGCCCGGTGGGGAGGCTGGAGGCTCCCGACGGCACCGTCTCGGACCTGATCCTCGGGGAGCTGATCGTCACCTCGGCGGACCGTTCCCGGGTGGAGGCCCTCGTCGAGAAGTACGGCGGGGAGATCGTCGACGAGTTCGAAGCCGACGACGGGGAGCCCGGTGAGTATCTGGTCCGCATCCCGCCCTTCACCCCCGACCTGGTCGCCCTCGCCGACGACCTGGTGGCCCTCGAACCCGAACACGAGGGCCGGTTCGTGGCCTCCGACCCCGCCGTGTTGGCGCTGATGGCGGTGGCGGCAGCCGAGACCGATGACGATCTCCTCAACGGCCTCAACTGGGTG
>JALSJV010000173.1 GCA_026989215.1 Acidimicrobiia bacterium
CAGCCGTCGACGGGATGTCCCCACGCACGTGGGGGTGGACCTCGACCACACCCCTCACAACCTTGGGGTCCAAAGATGTCCCCACGCACGTGGGGGTGGACCGGGCAGCCGCGACCCCGAGGAGATCGTCCGGGAGATGTCCCCACGCACGTGGGGGTGGACCCAGGACGTCGCCGAGGTCGTCCCGCGCGGCTTCGATGTCCCCACGCACGTGGGGGTGGACCCCGGCTCGGGGTGACCGGCGTGCCGTAGGTCGCGATGTCCCCACGCACGTGGGGGTGGACCATGAAACTCTGTTGTTTTGATTCGCGGGCCGCCGATGTCCCCACGCACGTGGGGGTGGACCTGGTCGTGGGAGCCGATGGCGACCGACGAACGGGATGTCCCCACGCACGTGGGGGTGGACCGGTGATCCGCAGCGCCTCCCGGGCGTCGCCGAGGATGTCCCCACGCACGTGGGGGTGGACCGCAACAACGTCACCAAATGGTCCTACTGGACGAGATGTCCCCACGCACGTGGGGGTGGACCGCAACAACGTCACCAAATGGTCCTACTGGACGAGATGTCCCCACGCACGTGGGGGTGGACCCGGGTCACCGCCTCCACGAACCGGTCATAGTCCGATGTCCCCACGCACGTGGGGGTGGACCGTCCCCGACGGTGTGGCGAAGCGGCTCGGAGCCGATGTCCCCACGCACGTGGGGGTGGACCCGTGGAGATGCGTCAGATCGACCGGCTCGTCTAGATGTCCCCACGCACGTGGGGGTGGACCTCCACTCGACCACGACGTTGAGGGGATCGCCGAGATGTCCCCACGCACGTGGGGGTGGACCCCATGCCGGGATCCCGCTCGCCCGCACCGCCGCGATGTCCCCACGCACGTGGGGGTGGACCCCGAAAGGGGTGTCCAATGGCTCCGAGATCCGGGATGTCCCCACGCACGTGGGGGTGGACCCACAACGCCAGACGGCACCGTATACGACAGCTCGATGTCCCCACGCACGTGGGGGTGGACCGTCCAGATCTCCCCGGACGAGTCGCAGTTTCTCGATGTCCCCACGCACGTGGGGGTGGACCCGGCCGCGTCACCGGAGCACCGACCGGCTCACCGATGTCCCCACGCACGTGGGGGTGGACCCTCCATGCCGCGGATCACCGGGTTGGAGCCCAGGATGTCCCCACGCACGTGGGGGTGGACCCCGGGTCCAGTCGTCGGCGGTCCAGTGTCGGTCGATGTCCCCACGCACGTGGGGGTGGACCTGTCGTCAGGTGTCCGGAGCGGCTGGTGGGTGAGATGTCCCCACGCACGTGGGGGTGGACCCGTCAGCATGCCGCGGGGACGTCGGCGGAACACGATGTCCCCACGCACGTGGGGGTGGACCCTCATAAAGCTTCACTTCTCGGAGGATGCGTGTGATGTCCCCACGCACGTGGGGGTGGACCGTGTGGCACGATCCCACGATCATGCTGAGTCCAGATGTCCCCACGCACGTGGGGGTGGACCGCCGCCGATCCTCACGAGGCCGCATTCGACGATGATGTCCCCACGCACGTGGGGGTGGACCCCGGAGGTCGGTGCAGCGGATGGTGTCGCGGATGATGTCCCCACGCACGTGGGGGTGGACCCATGCTACGGCGAGATCATCAGGGACCGGGTGGGATGTCCCCACGCACGTGGGGGTGGACCGGAGACACCGACATGACCACCATCACCACCAGGGATGTCCCCACGCACGTGGGGGTGGACCCTTCGCCAGCGCGTAGGCGTGGGTCAGCTTGTCGATGTCCCCACGCACGTGGGGGTGGACCGGCTCAATAGCCTGAAAAATCTCCGAAATAGGGGATGTCCCCACGCACGTGGGGGTGGACCGACCGATCTCCCGGCCGATCCGATACGCCTCGAGATGTCCCCACGCACGTGGGGGTGGACCGAAACCTGGCCGCCGCATCGACCTGCTGTCGGCGGATGTCCCCACGCACGTGGGGGTGGACCTCGCCTGAGCCAGTCTCTTGCTCGTGGAGAGGTAGATGTCCCCACGCACGTGGGGGTGGACCACCGACGGTCCTCACCGCGACGTGGATCGGCGCGATGTCCCCACGCACGTGGGGGTGGACCGGCGTGGTCATGGTCGTCGTGGATTCCAACGCTGATGTCCCCACGCACGTGGGGGTGGACCGAACTTCGCCCTGCTCGACGACACCGCCGCGATGATGTCCCCACGCACGTGGGGGTGGACCCGGGGTCCGAGCAAAGAGGGATCGGAGCCGGTGGGGTCCCGTCCGTAGCGGGACGTACAAACGGAGCCGGAGAGGGGAATCGAACCCCTGACCTGCTCATTACGAGTGAGCCGCTCTGCCGACTGAGCTACTCCGGCGGGAGCCTCATCGTAGTGCCCCCGACCGGGGCCGGGGACCGAACCGAACGTCGACACCGAACTGCTACCTTCCACCCCGTGGCGGACCAGGCGGATTTCGAACGAGATGCCATGCAGTACGCGCCCCAGCTCTACACGGCGGCGCTCCGCATGGCACGCAACCCCGCCGACGCCGAAGACCTCGTCCAGGAGACGTTCCTCAAGGCCTACCGGGCCTACCACACCTTCCAGGCCGGCACCAACCTCAAGGCCTGGCTGTATCGGATCCTCACCAACACGTACATCAACAAGTACCGGAAGGAATCCCGACGCCCCAGCGAGGTCGACCTCGGTGAGCTCGAGGACATGTACCTGTACCGCAGGATCGGGTCGGAGCACTCGGCGGCATCGGCTCGCAGCGCCGAAGACGCCGTGCTCGAAGGGCTGGTGGAGGCCGACGTCAAGAAGGCGGTGGAGTCCCTCCCGGAGGTGTTCCGGCTCCCCGTGCTCCTCGCCGACCTCGAGGGTTTCTCCTACAAGGAGATCGCCGAGATCCTCGACATCCCCATCGGGACGGTGATGTCTCGGCTGCACCGGGGAAGAAAGGCCTTGCAGAAGGCGTTGTGGGAGTTCGCACAGCGACGCGGGCTACTGCCCGACGAGGTGGCCGATGAGTGACCGATGTGACGAAGCGCTCGCCAATCTCTACCTCTACCTCGACTCCGAGCTCGACCGGGTGAGCAGCGACCGCATCAGAGCCCATCTCGCCGACTGTCCCCCCTGCGACGGCGTCTTCCGTTTCGAACACCGGTTGAAGATCGTCGTCCGTGAGCGGCTCCGAGAAGAGGTGCCTCCCCACGTGATCGCCAAGATACGGGCCGCGCTGGAGACCGCCCACGAGACCGAGATCTGAGGCGGCGGGCCTCCACCCCGGGGGCGTGGCCGACGGGGCCGCCCGGCTCGTGTATCCTCTCGGCTCCATGCGAAGCTCACGTGTCGTCGCCCCGCTGCTGATCCTGCTCCTCGTCGTCGGGTGGGCGGCCCCCGTCGCCGCCCAGGAGACGCCCCCGGCCGAGGCGGGATCCGCCGAAGAGGTGGCGCCGATGGAGCCGGCGGTCGTCGTCGAACCCCCCGCCGCCGTGGAGACCACCCAACCATGGACCTACCGCTACCTGGTCCCCCTCCTCATCGTCCTCGCCCTGCTGACGGTGTTCGGAACCGTCGTCCAGTACTTCGTGCGGGTCGTGCGGGGACGCTACAAGCTGGTCCGGTGACCAGCGCCCTCACCCGCCCCCTCGCCGGGCGGGTCGCCGGGAGGTTGGCGGGCTCGTATCCCCTCGCCTCCGGCTACCACGTCGACCAGCTCGCCGAGGAGCTCGCCGAGGCCGTCTCCCGGGCCAACGAACTGGTCGCCGCCGAGACCGGGTTGGCGCTCCCGGGCGCCCCGACGGTGCTCGTCGTCTCCCGTCAGGAATGGGTCGACCGCAACCTGGAGGTGTTCGCCGAGCTGTTGGCTCCCGCCGAGCGGCGGCTCGCCGAACGTCTGGAACGGGTGGGAGGAGCCGCCGGGGCGGCCCACGCCCTGGCCCGCCGCCTCCTCGCCGCCGAGACGGGGGCGGTGTTGGGGCTGCTGTCACGTCGTGTCCTCGGCCAGTACGAGCTGGTGCTGCCGGGAGGTGACGCCGGGGACTCCATCGCCTTCGTCGGAGGGAACCTGCTGGCGATGGAACGGGCCCATCAGTTCCGACCGTCCGAGTTCCGGCTGTGGGTGGCGCTGCACGAGACCGCCCACCGGGCCCAGTTCGTCGGGGTGCCCTGGCTGCGTGACCACTTCCTCTCCCTCGTCGCCGAGCTCGTCGACCAGGCCCGGCCCGAACCGGGCCGCCTGAAGCGGGTCGTCGACGAGATGCTGGCGGCGCGTCGGGCGGGGCGTCCCCTCGTCGACGAACGGGGCGTCTGGGGTCTCCTCGCCTCGCCGGGTCAGCGGGAGGTGCTCGACCGGGTCCAGGCGCTCATGTCCCTGCTCGAAGGTCACGGGCACGTCGTCATGGACCGGATCGGGGCTCGGGTGCTGCGGACCTCCGAGCGTATGTCCCGTCTCCTCAAGGCCCGACGCCGAGACCCCCGCACCGCGGCGCTGCTGCGGCTCACCGGCATGGAGCTGAAGGTCCGCCAGTACGAGCTGGGGGAACGGTTCGTGCTGGCGGTGGAACGCCGCGGCGGATGGTCGGCGGTGGATCGGGCCTGGCAGGGCCCGGAGGCCCTCCCCACCCTCGTCGAGATCGAGGAGCCGACACGATGGCTGCGACGCGTCGCCTGAGGCGGCTCACCTCCCTCGTCGCCGACGTCGCCGACCTCCCCGACGGCCCCCTGCTCGTCGCCCTGTCGGGCGGTGCGGACTCCGCCGTCTGCGGATGGGTGGCCGCCCGGTCGGGAGCGGCGGTGCGGGCCGTCCACGTCCACCACGGCCTCCCGGCGTCGGATCGGCTGGCCGACGCGGCGGAGGCCGTCGCCGGTCGCCTGGGCGTGCCGTTCGAGGTCGTCGCCGTCGACGTCGGGCCGGGGGCGTCACCGGAGGGCCGGGCACGGGCGGCCCGCTACCGGGCGCTGGTGGAGCGGCGCCGCCCCGGCGAATGGGTCCTCACCGGCCACACCCGGGACGACCAGGCCGAGACCGTCCTCCACCATCTGTTGCGGGGGTCGGGACCTCGGGGCCTCGCCGGGATCCCCTCCCGCCGCCCGCCCTTCGCCCGACCCCTCCTCGGGGTACCCCGGGCGGCCACCCGGGAGCTGGCGACCCTGCTGGGGCTGCCGTTCATGGACGATCCGGCCAACGACGATCCGGCCCATCTGCGGAACCGGATCCGCCGTGAGCTGCTCCCCGCCATCGAGGCGCGGATCGCCCCCGGAGCCCGGCGCACCCTCGCCCGCACCGCCGAGCTGCTCCGAGACGAGGTGGAGGCCTGGGAGGAGCGTCTGCGTCGCCTCCCCTTCGACCGTGACGGCTCCGCGGCCCGTCTCCCCCGGGGGGTGGTGCGGGCCCTCGGCCGGACCGCCGCCACCGAGGCGGTGCGGGCCCTCGTGGCCGAGGCCGGAGCCGAATACCCGCTCCCGGCGCGGGAGGTGACCCGGATCCTCGGCCTCGTCGACGCCGGATCCGGTTCCCTGGAGCTCGCCGGTGGGCTGAAGGCCCGTCTCGACGGGCCCTGGCTGGAGGTGGCCTTCGACTTCGTGGACGACGTCGAGGCGACGACGGCGGCGTTGCGTCCGGGCCGGACGATCCGGTGGGGCCGCTGGCGGTTCGACGCCCGGGTGGGGGCGCCGCCCCGCCCGTTCCCCCTCTCCCCGTGGACCCTGACCGTCCCGGCTCCCGGAGGCGAGACCCGGGTGCGCCGGGTGCGGACCGACGACCGGATCGCCCTCGGCCACGGGTCGAAGCGGGTCCTCGACGCCCTCGCCGAGGCGGGTGTCCCCCCCTGGGAGCGCCCCGGGTGGCCGGTGGTGGAGACGGGGGGCCGGATCCTGTGGATTCCGGGGGTGCGTCGGGCCGCCGGTTCGTTGCGGGCGGACGCCGACGGCTACCTTTCCGTGATCGTGTCGGAGGAGGAACGGTGGACCGGGTGAAGACCCTGATCTCGGCGGAGGAGATCGCCGCCAAGCTGGAGGAGATGGGAGCGGCGATCACCGCCGACTACCGCGACAAGGACCTGCTCATGGTGGGGGTGCTCAAGGGGGCGTTCATCGTCATGGCCGACCTGGCCCGGCACGTGCACCTCCCCGTCGAGTTCGACTTCATGGCGGTCTCCTCCTACGGGGCCTCCACCCAGACCTCGGGGGTGGTGCGGATCCTCAAGGACCTCGACCAGGAGATCACCGACCGGGACGTGCTGATCGTCGAGGACATCATCGACTCGGGGCTCACCCTCAACTACCTCATGAAGAGTCTCCGGGTGCGGCGACCCGCCTCCCTCGAGGTGGCGGCCCTGCTCGTCAAAGAAGGGATCCAGCGGGTCCCGATCGACGTCCGGTACACGGGTTTCCGGATCGGCCCCGAGTTCGTCGTCGGCTACGGGCTCGACCTGGCGGGGAAGTACCGCAACCTCCCCTACATCGGGGTGATGGAGGCGTCGGAGTGACGAGAAAGGTTCCGATAGGTCCGATGCTCCCGTAGCATGGGCGGCGTCGGGAGTTCCGAGAGACGTTCCCCCGGCCGGCGCCCACCGGGCTCGCATCGACCCATGTCCGAGAGAGGAGAGCAGTGAACCGAACCACCCGCACGTTGCTCATGTACGGCCTCGTCTTCGTGGTGTTGGCCGTGCTCGCGCAGCAGTGGTTCGGTGCCATCGGCGCCCCCACCCAGATCTCGCTGCCGACCCTCGTGGAGCGGATCCAGGACGGCGAGGTCGAGTCGGCGGAGATGCTGCTCCGATCGAAACAGGTCCGAGGGCGGTTCGTCGGTTCGACCGCCCCCGAGGGGGCGTTCGACTTCGTCACCGCCTACCCGGAGGGCTGGGAGGCGAACCTCACCGACCTGCTGTTGGCCAACGTGCCGGAGGTCGCCTCCAACTCCGAGCCGCCGTCGATGTGGGAGCTGCTCCTCGGGTTCCTGCCGTGGCTGCTCCTCATCGGGTTCATGGTCTTCATCTTCATGCAGATGCAGGGCAGCGGGAACCGGGTGATGCAGTTCGGGAAGGCCAAGGCCCGCATGGTGACCAAAGACCAGCCTCGGGTCACCTTCGACGACGTCGCCGGGCTCGAAGAGGCGATCGAGGAGCTGCAGGAGATCAAGGACTTCCTCCAGCACCCCGACCGCTACCGGGCGATCGGGGCGAAGATCCCCAAGGGCGTCCTCCTCTTCGGTCCCCCCGGAACCGGCAAGACGCTCTTGGCGAAGGCGGTGGCGGGCGAGGCCGGCGTCCCCTTCCTCTCGATCTCCGGCTCGGACTTCGTCGAGATGTTCGTGGGTGTCGGCGCCTCCCGGGTCCGTGACCTCTTCGAGCAGGCGAAGACGAACGCCCCCGCGATCGTCTTCATCGACGAGATCGACGCCGTCGGGCGTCACCGGGGTGCCGGGCTCGGCGGCGGGCACGACGAGCGGGAGCAGACCCTCAACCAGCTCCTGGTGGAGCTCGACGGGTTCGAGGGGAACGCCGGGGTGATCGTGATGGCCGCCACCAACCGGCCCGACATCCTCGATCCCGCCCTGCTGCGGCCCGGTCGCTTCGACCGTCAGATCGTCGTCGACGCCCCCGACATCGAAGGGCGGAAGGCGATCCTCGCCGTCCACGCCCGGGGCAAGCCCCTGGAGGACGACGTCGACCTCGAGGTCCTCGCCCGTCGCACCCCCGGGTTCACGGGGGCCGACCTCGCCAACCTCATCAACGAGGCGGCGCTGCTGGCGGCCCGCAAACGCAAGCCGAAGATCGGGATGGTGGAGCTGGAGGAGGCGATCGACCGGGTCATCGCCGGGCCGGAACGGCGGAGCAAGGTGATGAGCGAGGAGGAGAAACGGCTCATCGCCTACCACGAGACCGGGCACGCCCTCGTCGGGTGGGCGCTGCCCGAGGCCGACCCGGTGCACAAGGTGACGATCGTCGCCCGGGGACGGTCCCTCGGCCACACCCTGGCGCTCCCGACCCGCGACAAGGTCCTCGTGCGACGCTCCGAACTGGTGGACCAGCTCGCCATGCTGCTCGGTGGGCGGACCGCCGAGGAGATCATCTACGCCGACCCCACCACGGGGGCGGCCAACGACATCGAGAAGGCCACCCAGATCGCCCGCAAGATGGTGATGGAGTACGGGATGAGCGACCGGCTCGGGCCGTTGCAGTACGGCAAACCCGACGGGGAGGTCTTCCTCGGACGGGACTACACCCGCCGGGCCGACTACTCCGACGACGTGGCCGCCCACATCGACGAGGAGATCCGGCGGCTCATCTCCGCCGCCCACGAGGAGGCCCGCCAGATCCTCGACACCCACCGTGACGCCATGGAGCGGATGGTGGAGGCGCTGATGGAGCGGGAGACGCTCGGGCGCGACGAGGTGGCGGAGATCTTCGCCGACGTCCCCAAATGGGTGCACGATCCCGACGGGACGCTCCGGATCCGCCAGCCCGACCCGGGATCGAACGGATCGGGCACGGGGAGCGTTCAGGGAGAGGTGGCGGCGGCGTCGCCCACCGAGCCCACCCCCACCGGCTGAGAGGAGTCGGCGTGTCCGTCGATCAGGTGGCGATCGCCGAGGCCATCCGCACGATCTTGAAGGCGATCGGCGACGATCCCGACCGGGAGGGACTGAAGGAGACCCCCGAGCGGGTCGCCCGCTTCTACGCCGAGATCTTCGACGGGCTCCATCGGGATCCCGCCGACGAGGTCGACGCCTTCTTCGGGGAGGAGACCTACGAGGAGATCGTGATGGTGCGCGACATCCCCTTCTACTCGATGTGTGAGCATCATCTCGCGCCCTTCCACGGTTTCGCCCACGTCGCCTACATGCCCGACGGCTGCCTGACGGGCCTGTCGAAGCTGGCGCGGCTGGTGGAGGGCTACGCCCGGCGTCCCCAGATGCAGGAGCGCCTCACCAGCCAGATCGCCGACGCCCTCATGGACCGGGTCGGTGCCCGAGGCGCGCTGGTCGTCATCGAAGCCGAACATCTCTGCATGGCGATGCGCGGGGTGAAAAAGCCCGGGTCGATCACGACGACCTCGGCCGTGCGGGGGATCTTCCGGGAGAACCCGGCGACTCGGGCGGAGGCGCTGAGCCTGATCCGCGGCCGATGACCCGGCACTGGCAGACCCGGAGCCGGATCCTTCCCCTGCAGCGGACGCTCGTCATGGGCATCCTCAACCTCACCCCGGACAGCTTCTCCGACGGCGGGAGATACGTCGACGCCGACCAGGCGATCGAACACGCCTACGCCATGGTCGAGGCGGGGGCCGACATCGTCGACGTCGGCGGGGAGTCGACCCGCCCCGGAGCGCTGCCCGTGCCCGAAGGCGAAGAGCTGGACCGGGTGATCCCGGTGGTGGGGGAGCTGGCGGCGGCGGGGCTGGTCGTCTCGGTGGACACGCGGAAACCGAAGGTGGCGGCCGCCGCCCTGGAGGCGGGTGCCGAGATCGTCAACGACGTCTCGGGTCTGCGTCATCCCGAGATGCGCCGGGTCGTGGCCGAGGCGGGTGCGGGAGCGGTCATCATGCACATGCAGGGGGAGCCCGCCACCATGCAGCAGGACCCCCGCTACGACGACGTCGTCGCCGAGGTGGAGGCCTTCCTCCTCGCCCAGGCGGGCCGGTCCGAGGCGGCGGGGGTGGCGCCGGAGGCGATCGTGCTCGACCCGGGGATCGGATTCGGCAAGACCGTCGACCACAACCTGACGTTGCTCCGCCACCTCCACCGGCTCGCCCGCCACCGATACCCGGTGATGGTGGGGACGTCGAGGAAGAGCTTCCTGCAGAGGATCACCGGTGCCGCCGAGGCGCATCGGCTCGACGAGGCGACGGCGGTGACGGTGGCGCTGGCGATCGCCCAGGGGGTCTCGGTGGTGCGTGTCCACGATGTCCCCCTCGCACGGGACGCGGCCGCGGTCGCGGAAGCTATCGTCGGAGACAGCCCATGGCAAGCATGATCACCGGACTCAAACCACGTGGATTCACCTGGGTCATCGCCAACCGGCTGGCGGTGAGCGAACGGGTGGGAGGACACGGCTTCCAGCATCGGCGGGTGCGCCGCGAGGAGGAGATCACCTGGCTCATCAAGGAGGCGGGGATCACCACCGTGATCACCCTCCTCCCCGGGAACCAGAACCTCCAGGCCTATCGCGACAACGGCCTGGTGGCGTATCAGGTGCCGATCAGCGTGCCCGTCGCCCCGGACGACCCGGCCCGGCTCTATGAGGCCCTCGACGCGGCCCTGGCCGACCCCCGGGCCCGGGTGCTGGTGCACAAGGAGATCATCGACGACACGCTGGCGGGTCTCCTCGGCGGCTACCTGATGGCGTCGGGGCTGGTCGACGATCCGATCCTGGCGTCGGCGCTCATCCAGGAGATCCTGGGGCGTCCCCTGGGACCGGAGGGGCGAGCGTTGATCTCGGCGCCCGAGTCGTGACCGACCAGATCGTCCTGCGGGGGATCGAGGTCTTCGCGCGTCACGGCGTCTTCGCGGAGGAGCGGGAGCGGGGTCAGCGGTTCCTGGTCGACGTCGTCGCCGCCCTCGACCTGTCGGCGGCGTCGGCGAGCGACGACCTCGCCGACACCCTCGACTACGGCGCGCTGGTCCAGGCGGTGCACGACCGGGTCGCGACCGAGCGGTGGGATCTCATCGAGCGGGTGGCCGAGCGCGTCGCCGACCTGGTGCTGGAGGACGCCCGGGTCTCGGCGGTGGAGGTGACGGTGCACAAGCCGGAGGCGCCGATCCCCGTCGCCGTCGCCGACGTGGCGGTGGTCATCCGGCGATCCCGATGAGGGCGGCGGTCGGTCTCGGTTCGAACGTGGGTGACCGGCTCGGCCACCTCCGGCGGGCGGTCGAGGCGCTGGGGTCGCTGGGGGAGGTGGAGGCGGTGTCGTCGCTGTACGAGACCGAACCGGTCGGTGGCCCCGACCAGGGCCCGTTCCTCAACGCGGTCGTGATCCTCGACACCGCCCTGGAGCCGCCGGAGCTGTTGGCGGCGCTGCATCGGATCGAGGCGGACGCGGGCCGGGTCCGGGACGTGCGCTGGGGGCCGAGGACCCTCGACCTCGACCTGCTGGTGGTCGAAGGGCGGGTCGTCGAGGACGACGATCTGCGGATCCCCCACCCGCGGGCCGCCGAACGCCGCTTCGTGCTGGCGCCGCTCGTCGAGGTGTGGCCGGAGGCGCCGGTCGGGCGGGGGACGACCGCCGCCGAGGCGTTGGGGGGGCTCCGGGGTCAGCGGGTGTTCCGGTGGTCGGGGGATTGGAGGACCGGGATCCCCAGTCTCGGATGGCGGGGATACGGGTGGGTCGCGGCCCAGCTCGTCCTGTTCGTCCTGTTCGGGGCGGCGATGGTGTGGTTCGGGGATCCCCAACCTCCACCGGTCCTGCGGATCCTGGGTGGGGGTCTCGTGGCCGCCGCCGTCGTGCTGGGGGTGTCGGCGACGCTGGTGCTGGGACGCTCCCTCACCCCGCTTCCTCAGCCGAGGCCGGGGGCGCGGTTCGTGGCCCGGGGGGCGTACCGGCTGGTACGGCATCCGATCTACGGGGCGGTGGTCGGAGGTCTGGTCGGCCTGGGACTCTGGGACGCCAATCCGGTGGCGGTCCTCCTCGGTGTGGCGATGGCGGGGTTCTTCTGGCGCAAATCGATCCATGAGGAGGCGAACCTGGTGTTGGCCTATCCCGAGTACGAGGACTACCGGCGCCGGGTGCGACGTCGCCTCATCCCCTGGGTGTGGTGAAGGCTCAGCCGCCGGGGACGATCGTTGTGTGCAGGAGGTGTTGGAATCCGCATTCTGGTGCACACGGGGTGCTGGTCTTCGACGTTCCGGCTTGAAATGCGGCGCCGGAGCGTCCAGAGTGCGAGGCCTCATGGACGAGACCTCCGACCTGGCCGCCCACCCGCTCACCGCCGCCCGCCTCGAGAAGCTGGAGGCGCTGAGGGCCGCGGGCGTCGACCCGTACCCGCCCCGTTTCGAACGCACCCACCTCGCCGCCGAGCTCCACACCACCTTCGGGGACCTCGAAGCCGGGGCGGAGACCGACGTCGAAGCGTCGGTGGCCGGCCGCATCATGCTGAAACGCAGCTTCGGGAAGCTCGTGTTCGCCACCGTCCAGGACGCCTCGGGTCGGATCCAGCTCTTCTGCGACGCCCGACGTCTCGACCCCGAGGACTTCGACCGGTTCTCCGAGCTGGACGTCGGGGACTGGGTCGGTGCCACCGGGCGGGTGATCACCACCAAGAAGGGGGAGCTGTCGGTGGCGGTGGAGCGCTTCGCCCTGCTGGCCAAGGCGCTCCGGCCCCTCCCGGAGAAATGGCACGGGCTCACCGACACCGAGCTTCGCTCCCGGCGCCGATACCTGGACCTCATCATGAACGAGGAGTCCCGCCGGGTGGCGACCACCAGGGTGCGGATCGTCTCGGAGCTTCGTCGCCAGTTCACCGACCGCGGCTACCTCGAGGTCGAGACGCCGGTGCTCCAGACCCAGGCGGGCGGCGCCCTCGCCCGGCCCTTCGTCACCCATCACCACGCCCTCGACCTCGACATGTATCTCCGGATCGCCACCGAGCTCCACCTGAAACGTCTCGTCGTCGGGGGCCTCGAGCGCGTCTTCGAGATCGGACGGGTGTTCCGGAACGAAGGGATCGACGCCACCCACAACCCGGAGTTCACGATGCTGGAGTCCTACGAGGCCCTCGCCGACTACCTCGACATCATGACCATGGTCGAAGAGATCTTCGCCGCCGTCGCCGAGGTCGCCACCGGCTCCACCGTCATCCACTATCAGGGGCGGGAGATCGACCTCACCCCGCCGTACCGGCGGATCCGGCATCTCGACGCGGTGCGGGAGGCGGTGGGAGCGGACGTCTCCTACGACATGACCATGGACGATCTCCGTGCCCTGGCCCGACGCCACGGAGTGGAACCGGAGCAGGCATGGGGCCACGGCAAGATCTTCGACGAGCTGTTCGAAGAGCTCGTCGCCGACGGACTGTGGGAACCCACCTTCGTCATGGACCATCCCAAGGAGATCTCCCCTCTCGCCCGGGTCCACCGCGACGACCCCCACGTCACCGAACGATTCGAGCTGTTCATCGCCGGTTCGGAGTACGCCAACGCCTTCTCCGAGCTGAACGACCCCATCGACCAGCGGCGGCGGTTCGAAGCCCAGGCCCGGGCGAAGGCCGCCGGCGACGACGAAGCCCATCCGATCGACCTCGACTACATCCGCGCCCTCGAATACGGGCTGCCGCCCACCGGAGGCCTCGGGATCGGCGTCGACCGGTTGGTGATGCTGCTCACCGACCGGAGTCACATCCGCGAGGTGCTTCTGTTCCCCACCCTCCGACCCGAGGACTGAGCCGCCCCACGTCGACCGAGCCGTGCCCGTCAGGTCGGGACACGGCCGGTGGGGTCCCGCGTCGTCACGCCCGGTCGGTGGGGAAGGGGACCACGTCGGCGTCGCGGAGGTCGTCGGCACGGCGAAGCACCGAGGCCCGGAACTCGCGGATGGCGTCGACGACCTCCTCGGGCGTCTCCTGCACGACGAGCTTGCGGCCATCCACCAGCGTGATGACGGTGTCGGGGGTGGCCTGAACCGACTCGATGAGGTCGGCGTTGAGGAACATCTCCTCCCCCCGGATTCGATGCAGGCGGATCATGTCGGCTCCGGTCGGATACCTGCAGCATAGGTGCGGGAGGACGCAGCGTGGGGGATGAACGGCTCGCCGTCCGGGCCGGCACGCCCCACCGAGGTGGGTGCGGGCCGCCGCTCAGAGTCGGCTGACGGCCACGTCTCCGGGTCCGGCCTGGAGGGCGGTCTCGATCCCCCGGTCCAGGACGGCACCCGAGGTGTGGGTCGTGTTGAGGACCTCGATGGCCCCCACTCGGAACACCCCGCCCACCTCGGGCAGGCTCCGAACCACGATCCCGACCAGATCCCGGACCCGATCCGCCACCACCCGTACCGATCCGGGCGTGAGGTCGGCGAGCACCGCGGCGAACCGCTGTTCGTCGACCCGTCCCACGTCGTCCACCTCGCGAACGCCGGCGGCGATGGTGGCCGCCAGGTGCTTGATGAGCTCGATGTGATCCGGATCTCGGGGATCGGGGGTCACCAACCCGGGGAATTCGACGATCAGGAGCCCGTAGATGTCGCCGCGGCGGGCCATCCACCGGCGCCCTCGGTCGAGGGCCTCGAGGATGCCGTTTCGGTTCAGGATCGCCGCGTCGAGGTCCATCGTCCCGATCACGTCGAGGGTGAGACGGACGCGCTCCAGTTCGGCTTCCACCTCGGCCAGTCTCGCCCTCAACTGCTCGACGTCTTCGGACATCGCCTCTCCTCGCCCGGGAGGGTAGCGCCCCGGCCGTCTCGGGGCCGGGTCATCTTCGCTTACCCGGAGCCGTGGGCAGCCGACCGGTGATTCGATGAGCCTCGTCTATCGGGAGCAACTCGTCGAGCTTGCCAACACCCTGACGGCGGAGCGGCGGTTGCTCGAGCAGCTGCTGTTCAAGTTGGTCGAAGCCCGCCTGATCCTGGCGGCCGACGAGGCGCGGTTCGTGGGCCAGGCGATGGCCGAGGTCGAGGCGGTGATGGAGCGCCTCCGGTTCTTCGAACAGCATCGGGTCGACGCCGTCGCCCGCCTCGCCGAGGCCCTCGGCGAACCGCCGGCGCGGGTCACCCTCTCCTACCTCGCCGAATGGGCTCCGGAGCCCTACCGCACGATGTTCGATCACCATCGAGACCACTTCCATCGGCTCACCGACGAGATCGAACAGGCCACCGTCGACAACCGGCGGCTCGCCACGATGGCCGTGCAGAACCTCACCGCCACCCTCGGGGCGATGGTGGGCGGCGGAGGGCTGTCGACCTACACCGCCGACGGACGGACCGCCTCCCGCATGCCCGTCATCCCCACCCAGCTCGACGAGGTGCTCTGATGACCGACTTCTCGGCACTCCACGTCGCCCTCAGCGGACTCAGGGCCGCCCAGTTGGCGATGGACGTGGCCGCCAACAACGTCTCCAACGCCCAGACCCCCGGATACACGCGTCAGCGTGTCGACCTGCGGGCCCGGCCTTCGCGCACCGATCCCTCCGGTCAGGTGGGGCTCGGTGTCGAGGTCACCGACGTGGCCCGGATCCGCGACCGCTTCCTCGACCTCCGGTACCGGGGCGCCGACAGCGCCCTCGGATCCGTCGAGGTGAGGGCCGAGCTGCTCTCCCGGGCCGAGTTGATCCTGGCCGAGCCCGACGCCGGTCTGACCGCGGAACTCAACGAGCTGTGGGACGCCTTCGAGGACCTCTCCCTCGACCCACCCGACCGTGCCTCCCGGATCGCCGTGATCAACCAACTCGACTCGGTCGCCTCGCGCGTCAACGACGTCGCCCAGGGGCTCACCGACCTTCGGGCGTCGGCCGTCTCTTCGCTGGAGGCGACCATCTCCGAGACCAACGACGTCCTCCGCCGGGTCGCCGACCTGAACGCGGCGATCCTCGACGCCTCGGCCCGTCCGGGCACTCCCAACGACCTCCTCGACCAGCGGGACGTCCTCCTCGACCGACTGGCCCGAACCGTCGGGGCCTCGTTCCTCGACGAGGGCGACGGCACCGTGCGGGTCATGATCGGAGGCATCTCGCTCGTGGCGGGCACCGACGTACGGGAGCTGAGCCTCGACACCTCCACCCTGCAGATCCTCCACCCGAGCGGGGTGGCGGTGGTCCCCGGCGGCGACGCCGGCGGGTACCAGCAGTTCCTCACCCAGGAGCTGGTGGATCTGACGGGGCGGATCGACCAGTTCGCCACCGACCTCGCCGACGCCCTCAATGCGGTGCACGCCACCGGGTTCTCGACCTCGGGTCCCGGCGGGGACCTACTGACCTACGACCCGACGGCCCCGGCCGCCACCCTGCGAGTGGCGTTCACCGATCCCGACCTGCTGGCGACCGCATCGAGCGCCGGGCCCCCCTTCCCGGCCTTCGACGGGACCGTGGCCACGGCCCTGGCCGATCTGCGAACCCAGCCTGCCGCGCTCGGGGGCACGGTGAGCCTCGAAGAATCGCTGCGGGCCATCATCACGGATCTGGGCACCCAGACCGCCTCGGCACAGCTCGGGGCCTCCACCCAGCGGGACCTGGTCACGGCCGCCGACGTGGCCCGCATGGCCACCCACGGCGTCTCGCTGGACGAGGAGATGGTGACGCTCATGGAGTATCAGCGCATGTACGAGGCGGCCGCCCGGACGATCACCGCGGTGGACGAGGCGCTCGACGTGCTCATCAACCGGACCGGCGTGGTGGGGAGGTAACGACCGATGACGATGCGAGTGACGAACCGGATGATGGTGGAGTCGGCGGTGCGCCGGATGAGCGCCCGGCTCTCCTCCTTCGAACGTACCCAGAAGGCCCTCGCCACCGGCAAGCGCATCCTCACCGCCTCCGACGACGTGGCGGGCATGAACCGGGCCCTCTCGGTGAGGGCGGGACTCGCCGCCAACGCCCAGGCGAAGCGCAACGCCGAAGACGGTGCCATGTGGGTCGAGCTGGCCGACACCCGCCTGGGAGCGGTCGTGGACGGACTCCAGCGGGTACGCGAGCTGGTGGTCACGGCCCGCAACTCGACGGCGAACGCCGACGAGCTGGGTGCGATCGCCAACGAGGTGGCGGAGCTCGGGGAGGTCTTCCTGTCCTCGGCGAACGCCCGACATCGGGGACGTCCCCTCTTCTCCGGGTACGCGGCCGACGATCCCGTCGCCAACGTGGGAGGGACCTGGACGTACCAGGGTGACAACGGTGCGATCACCCGACGGGTCTCCGACACCGACGTCGTCACCATCAACGTCACCGCCGACGAGGTCTTCGGGTTCGCCGACGGAGAAGACCTCTTCAGCCTCCTCGACACCGTGGAGACCCAGCTCCGCTCCGGAGACCAGGCCGGGCTCGGGGCGTCCCTCGACGCCCTCGACCGGGCCATGGGACGGGTGCTCGACGCCCGGAGCCGGCTCGGGGCCGCCGGAAGCCGGATCGAGGCGGCACGGTTCCGCGCCGACACCGAGGAGGTGAACCTCCGCTCCCAGCTCTCGGCGGTGGAGGACGTGGACCTCGCCGAAGCGGTGATGGAGCTGCAACTCCAAGAAGTCGCGTATCAGGCCGCTCAGGGGGCGCTCGCCAAGGCGCTCCAGCCGTCCCTGGCGGCGTTCCTCCGATGACGGCTCCGGTACGGGTACCCTTCGATCGTCCA
>JALSJV010000174.1 GCA_026989215.1 Acidimicrobiia bacterium
TCGTCCTCATCGCCTCCCTCCTGCGGGCCCTGCCGATGCCGGCGCCGGTGGACGATGCCCTCGACGACTCGGTGGTCGTCACCACCCTCACCGATGGCGTCGCGGGCTCCGTCTTCGACCGGCTGGTCGGCGACGACGTCCTCACGGCCCTCCGGGACCTGAAGACGGCGTTGGGTTCGAGGCGGCTGCTGTTGCAGGGGGACGAGAAGGTGGAGTTCGGCGAGACCGACCCCTCGTCCCTCGAAGTGGACGACGAAGCGGCTCGCCTCGTGTTCGAGCTGCTCAACGAGACCCGGGCCGAGGAAGGAGTCCCGCCTCTCGCCTGGTCGGAGGGGCTCGCCGCCGTCGCCCTGGGGCACGCCGAGGAGATGTACGTGGCCGGGTACGTCTCGCACCTGTCGCCGGTGACCGGTCGGGTGGAGGATCGGGTGGCCGCGGCCGGGATCCGGTTGGCGACCCTGGGGGAGAACCTGGCGCTCGCCGCCTCCGCCCGTGCCGTCCACGACGGTCTGGCCGCCTCCCCGGGGCACCGTGCGAACATGGTGAATCCCGCCTTCGACCGAGTGGGGATCGCCGCGGTGCGGGGACCGCTGGGCCTGATGGTGGTGGAAGTGTTCGGAGGCTGAGGAGGGGTGCGGTGTTCGGCTACGACCTGACGACCTACGGGGGCATGCGGGGACTGGTGATGACGGTGGCGGCCGCCGGTCGGGGTCCGACCGCGGTCGCCATCCACGGGTTCCCCCTCGACCATCGGATGTGGGCCGACCAGTTGGGCGTCGTCGAGGGACGTCGCCTCCTCGCCCCCGACCTTCGGGGGAGCGGCGGTACCCCCTGGGTGGGGGACCCGGTGCACACGATGGATCTGCTCGCCGACGACGTGGCCTCCGTGATTCGGTCGGCCTCATCCGACGGGGCCGACGTCGTCGGGCTCTCCATGGGAGGCTACGTGGCGCTGGCGTTGGTCGAGCGTCATCCCGATCTGGTCCGCAGCCTCGTCCTCTGCGCCACTCGAACACGACCCGACACCGACGAGGCTCGGGCTCGGCGGGACGCCACCATCGAGGCCGTCGTCTCACGGGGCAGGGAGTCCCTCGCCGATGCCATGCTCGAGGTGCTGGTGCCGGCCGATGCCGATCCGTTGGTCCGTGCCCGCCTCCGGACCATGGTGGAGCAGACGCCGACCGAGTCGATCGTCGCGTCGCTGCGGGGGATGAGGGATCGGCCGGACCGGACGGAGGTTCTCGCCCGCAGCCAGGTGCCGGTCTTGGTCGTCGTCGGCGAGGAGGACGCGCTGGTGGGGGTGGCCGAAGCCGAGGAGATGGCGGAGGTGGCGGATGGCCGGCTCGAGGTGATCCCGGGGGTGGGTCACATGCCACCGATGGAGGCGCCGTCCATCTTCAACGCCCTCCTCGAGGGATTCTGGCGAGCCGGGGGGCGTGACGCTCGGTGACGACGGCGGCGATTCCCGCCAGGACGAGGACGACCCCGGCCGCCTGGACGAGGGAGACTCGCTCCGAGAACAGAAGACCACCCCACACCATCGTCAGCACCGGCTGGAGGAGGATGAGAAACGAGGTCTCCCGCGCCGGGAGCCGGGGAAGCGCATAGCCGATGAGCAGCCACCCGACCACCTGGGTACCGATCGCCAGGCCCAGCAGCCAGCCGTGGGATGGCCACGCCGGTCTCGGGTCGAAGGCCAAGGCCGGGACCAGCACGCCGGCGAGGAGCGAGCCCACGAGGGCGCCGGCGGTGGCGTCGAGGAGCGGGCCGACGGCGGGGGCGAGGCTGCGATTGGAGTGTCGGTAGGCGAGGAGGAACATCCCGTAGAAGACCGCGGCGGTGACGCCCAGGACGACGCCGAGCACCGGACGGTCCCCGAAGGCACCTGCCCGTCCCAGTCCGGTCACCAAGGCGACCCCGGCGAGGACGACGGGGAGGGCGACCAGGGAGCGGCGGCTGGGGCGCTCCCCGAAGAGGGCCCACGCCGCCAACGTCACGACGACGACCTGGACGTTGGCGAGGAGCGTGGCGAGCCCCGCTCCGATCCAGTCGATCGACGCGTGCCAGGCGACGAGGTCGGCGGCGAGGGCCAGACCCGACCCGAAGGCGACGAGCCGGGCGCGAGGGCTCCGGCGGTCCCGTCGACGGACCACGAGCCATGCGACCCAGAGGAGCGGGAGGGCGTAGGCGGACCGGAACACGGCGGCGGTGACCGGCGTCACCCCGGCGAACCTCACATGGATCGCGGAGAAGGAGATGGCGCTGGCGCCGAACAGCGCCGCCGCCAGGTTGCGTCCGTACGCGCTCATCCGGTCGCGACCGCACGCAGCTCGTCGAAGCTCCGGTGAATCGCGGCGATGAACTGGTCGCTGTCGGGGAGCGTGTCCCAGTCGGCGTGGATGCCCCAGTGCAGCACGCCGTCGTAGCTGAAGAGCGCGATCCCGACCCCGTGCTGGGCCCACAACGGCACGATCGGGTAGTTGGCCAACATCCGGGCTCCCAGCAGGTACATGGGGAACTGGGGTCCCGGGACGTTGGTGACGGTCATGTTGAAGGGGCGGACGACGTGGCCTGCGAGTCGGCTGGCCAGCGACAGGATCGTCAGGGGGGTGCCCCGGCTGAGCTCGACCAGGGTGGCGGCGCCGAGGGCGTGGTCCTCTTCCTTGAGCCGCCTCGTCTCCTCGGAGATGATGCGGAGTCGTGTCGCCGGGTCGGGTTCGTCGAGGGGAAGTCGCACCAGCCACATGGCCACCTGGTTGCCGAGGGTTCCCCGCTGGTCGGGGCGCCGAACGCTCACCGGTGCCATCACCCTGAAGTCGATCCCGGTGACGTCGAAGTCGCGATGCTCGAGGAGGAAGCTTCGGACCGCTCCGGCGACGGTGGCGAGCACGACGTCGTTCACCGTGCCACCGAGGGCGTTCTTCACCGCCTTGGTGGCATCGAGGGCGGTCTCGGTCCAGTCGAAGCGTCGGTTGGGGCCGATCTCGGGGTTCAGCGGCGTTCGGGCAGCGGGGGTGAGCCATCCGGATCGGAGGGACTGGATCGCCGCTCCGAGGCGTCGCAGCACCGACTCGCCGAGCTCCTTTCCGCCTTCGACGGTCTCGGCGAGCGACGTGAGATGGTCGATCGTCCACCTGGCCGCCTTGGCGATCTCGGCGACGGCGAGCTGGGTACCGCTGGGTGCCGGACGGGGCTCCCAACGGTCCGGGGTCTCGGGTTCGGTGTCGGGGGTGACGTCGAGGAGGATGGTCGTCAGATCCACCCCGGAGATGCCGTCGATCATGCAGTGGTGGATCTTGGCGATGAGGGCGAACCGGCCTCCCTCGAGCCCCTCCACCACCCAGAGCTCCCACAGGGGACGGGCCCGGTCGAGCGGCTGGGAGACGATCCGTCCCGCCAGGGCCTTGAGCTGGGCGTCCGATCCGGGGCGGGGGAGGCTGGTGTGTCGGACGTGGTAGTCGAGGTCGAAGTGGGCGTCGTCGATCCACACGGGTGCCCGGTTGAGGGGCATGTGGGCGAGGCGCTGACGGTACCGCGGGATGTATCGCAGCTTGGCGGCGATGTGGGACTTGACCGTCTCGATGTCGACGCCGCCGTCGGATCGGAGCAGAGGCCCGGCGTCGAAGATCACCACCCCGGCCACGTGCATGTGGGTGGTGGGGGTCTCGAGGGCGAGGAAGGAGGCGTCGAGGTAGGAGAGAGGCTCGTAGAAGGGTTCGGCCATGGTCACAGAGGTTAGGGGGAGGTGTTGCGCCCGCGGCAGGATTCGAACCTGCGACCTACTGCTTAGGAGGCAGTTGCTCTATCCCCTGAGCTACACGGGCGGGACACCCTCAGACTACCGACCTTCACACCGTTCCCCCGACCCGGCCGCTCAGCCGGCGAAGGCAGAGGTGATGGTCGACCTCGTCGCGTCGGGCGACCGGGCGTCCCCGGCCGTCCATGGGGGCGTTCGGGCGTCGATCACGCCAGAGTCAACAGGTCGCTCTCGGTCTCCGACTCGATCTCCGAGAGCGCTTCCTCGACGGTGTGGAGCAACGTGCGGAGGCTTTGGACGTCGAGTCCGATGATCTCGAAGCCCACCGGTCGCTCGTCCTCTCCGACATCGAGCATCAGCCTGTCCGGGACCAGCTCGATGGTCCTGACGGCCGGCAACTCGCGCACCGTGACGTACGCCGCCCCCACCTCTTGGTCGTAGGTCACCGTCACCGTCGCCACAGTCTCCTCCTGGTCTCCAGCCGAGCCTACTCGGCGCTCGGGGTCACCCACATCGCCGTCACGAGTACCGGGGGTTCATCGTCCCATGCGATGATCAGCTTGAGGTGCTGCCCTTCGGAAGTCAACCCGATCATGATCCGCTTGTGGTGATCCTCGCGATGGGTCCACTCGTGGATGGTGGTGTCGAGTGCCTCGCAGATGTCCTGGGGTGCGATGGATCGTGCGCGCATGCGGCTCTGCGCATGACTGCTGAGTCGAAGCTTCCCGAACTCCGGGCATGTGATCACCACTCCTCGATTCTGGCACGCCGAACCCCGGCACCGAAGGGTGCCGGAACGCCGACCTTCACACCGTTCCCCCGACCCGGCCGCTCAGGCAGCGGAGGCAGAGGTGATGGTCGACCTCGTCGCGTCGGGCGACCGGGCGTCCCCGGCCGTCCATGGGGATGAGGATGTCGGGGTCGTCGGTGCCGCACGGGCAGCGGGCGCTCGACGCGGGCTCGGATGCCCGGCAGGCGCGGCATCGGTCGTGGAGCCTCCCGCCGGGGATGTCTCTCCAGCCGAAGTCACCGGCGGGGAGGATCCGGCCACATCCGGGGCAGAAGGAGCTGACTCGGAGATGGCCCATGGATCTGTCATCGGCAGCGGCGGTTCGAGAACTTGAATGGCTCACGCGACGCGGTCTCCGAGGAGCGCCGACTCGATCACCTCGGCCACCAGGGCCGGGTCGGTGAGAGGGGCCGAATGCTCGGCGTCGATCTCCACCACGGCCGCTCCCACCAGGGCGGCCGAGGCTCGCTGGAAGCGAGGGGCGATGACCGTGTCGTGTCGCGTCACCACCCAGGTGGTGGGCGGGAGCCGAAGACGGCGGTCTCGGGTATCGAACCGGCGGAGAGCCCAGGCCGACTCGACCAGGATTCGTCGCCGGGGACGGACCGCGTGGGCCCAGGCGACCACCGGCGCCGTCTCGGGATCGCTGCGGAACGTCCGGTGGAGGGAACGGACGACGAAGGGGGACCGGTCTCCGAGCACGAAGGGTGCCGCCGACATCATGAGGCGGGTCCGGGGGCGAACCCAGAAGGCCGAGGTGCCGATGGCGACGAGATGACAGAAGCCGGCCGGTTCGGCGGCGGCCTCCAGTGCCACGGCTCCGCCCATCGAATGGGCGACCAGGGCCGGTCGCTGCAGCCCGGCATCGACGGCGGCGGTGCGGACGGCCTCGGCGGCCCGTTCGAAGGTGAAGGGAGCGTGCAGCTCCGACATCCCATGGCCCGGCAGATCCACGGCGACGACCTCGCCGCGGAGGAACGGGAACAGACGCCACCACGCCGTGTCGGCGGTCCTCCCCCACCCGTGCACCAGGACGAGAGCCGGAGCGGTCGGGTCCTGGGCGGTCAGGTGCCGATACGCCACCGATCCCCAGTCGGTGGGGACGATCTTCTTCCTGCCGGGCAGCTCCGGGGCGAAGGCGGGCTGGCGGGCGACCGCCCGGCGGGCGCGGTGATGCCCGGCGAGGACCGCGGCGACGGCGGTGAGAGTCGCGGCTCCGAGGGTGCGGCGCATGGGACCCCTGTCGGCGGGACCGTCTCGGCGGCAAGGGAGCCGCGGGGTACGGTGTCGTCATCCGGTACGCTTCGCCCATGGATGCAGACGAAGCGCGTATCGCGCTGTTCCTCGATTTCGAGAATCTGGCCATCGGGGCCCGGGACGCCCTGGGCGGCGCCAGGTTCGATTTCCGGCCCATCGCCGACGCCCTCGCCGATCGGGGACGGGTCGTCACCCGTCGGGCGTACGCCGACTGGTCGATGTTCGAAGAGGACTCCCGGGAGCTCGCCCGAAATCACGTGGAGCTGATCGAGATCCCCCAGCGGATGGGGGCGGTTCGCAAGAACGCCGCCGACATCAAGATGGCGGTCGACGCCATCGAGCTGGCGTTCGAGCGCGACTTCATCTCGACCTTCGTCATCTGCACCGGCGACTCGGACTTCACCCCGTTGGTCCACAAGCTGCGGGAGCTCAACAAACGGGTGATCGGCGTCGGGGTGAAGGCGTCGACGTCGGCCATGCTCCCGCCCGCATGTGACGAGTTCCTCTTCTACGAGAACCTCGAAGGAGTCGAGCCGTTGAAGGAGTCGCCCGCCGAGGTGGAGGAGGAGTCCAAGGAGCGGTCCGTCGACGAGCTCGCGCGTCTGGTCACGTCGACCCTGGCGGGGTTGCAGCGGTCGACGGGGGAGGTGGTCCTCGCCTCGTCGCTGAAGCGTGCGTTGCTGCGAAAGGACCCGACGTTCTCGGAGGCGGACTACGGGTTCCGGGCGTTCGGGGAGCTGCTCAGGTTCCTGGAGTCGAAGCACGTGGTGACCCTGTCGGAAGGTCCCGCCAAGGGGGATCCGGTGGTGGCGTTCGCCACCAACCCCGAGGAGCAGGAGGCGTTCGGTGCCCTCGTCGAGGTGGTGCGGGACATCCAGGCTCGGAACGGCGCCCCTCAGCTCTCGGGTTTGAAGAACCAGCTCCGCAAGCGGCTTCCCGACTTCTCCGAGAAGCGGTTCGGGTACGGGGGTTTCCTCCAGTTCGTGAAGGCTGCCCGGACGCGGGGTCTCGTGGAGCTGACGTGGAGCGACGACGCCAACGACTACGTGGTGACCGTGCCGTGAACGACCGGGCCGAGGTCGTCGTCATCGGGGCGGGGGTCGTCGGCGCGTCGATCGCCTACCAACTCGCCCGTCGGACCGACTGGCGGATCGTCGTCGTCGAGCGCGGTGCCGGTATCGGCGAGGGATCGACGGGGGCGTCGTCGGCGATCGTGCGATGCCGATACACCCATCCCGAAGTGGTCGCTCTCGCCCGGGATGGACAGCGCGCCTATCGGCATTGGTCCGAGTTCACCGGCCTCCCCGATCCGGCCTGCCGGATGGTCGAGTCGGGGGTGCTGTGGCTGCTGGGCGAGGATCGACGCTCGGTGGTGGCGGACGCGGAGCGTCTCCGCGCCGCCGGTGTGGAGACGTCGGTGCTCGGACCGGAGGATCTGCGGGAGCGATTCCCCGCCGTCTCGGACTGCGGCGAGCGGTTCGACCTGACCGGTGCCACCGACCACGTCTGTCGTCCCTTCGAGGCGGCCCTCCTCGAAGAGCGCGGAGGGTACGCGGACGCCCCCGCCGCCGCCGCCGACCTCGCAGAGGCGGCCCGGCTCCACGGCGCCGAGATCCGTTTTCGAACCGAGGTGACGGGCGTGCGGACTCGGTCCGGCAGGGTGACCGGGGTGGATCTCGCTGACGGCACCCGCATCGACTGTGCCGCCGTCGTGAACGCCGCCGGGCCCTGGTGTGAGCGGATCAACCGGCTCGCCGGCGTCGAGCTCGGTTGGACCCTCGACCCGACGAGGGTGCAGGTGATCGCCCGTGACTGGCCGAGCGACCTGGGTCCGATCCCGGTGATCGCCGACGCGTCGAGCGGCGTCTACTTCCGTCTCGACGCCAACGGGGCTCGGGTGCTCCTGGGGTCGATCCTCGCCGAAGACGAAGAGGAGGTCGTCGATCCGGATCGGTTGCGCCGTGGTGCCGACGCGGCCTTCCGTGAGACCAAGATCCACGGGCTGCACCATCGGATTCCCGCCCTGGCCCATCGGGGATCCGTCACCGGGATCGCCGGTCTCTACACGATCAACCGAGAGGATGTCCATCCGGTGGTCGGGCCGACCGGTCTGGACGGATTCTGGGTGGCGAACGGCTTCAGCGGTCACGGCTTCAAACTGGCACCGATGATCGGTTCGATGGTGGCCCAGGCCCTCTCGGGGGTTCGCGCCGACTTCGACACCGACGTCCCGCTCGGATTCTTCGCCGTCGATCGGGATCCCATCGTGGTCGGCCAGAAGACCGTCCTCGCCTGACCATGCGGGTACTCGGCCCCGACGACGTGCGGCGGGTCCTGCCTCCGGGCGCCGCCATCGAGGCGATGGAGCACGCGTTCTCCGACGACCGGGAGATCCCCCAGCGGGTACTCCTGGGGCGGTCGCTGTTCATGCCCGGACGGGTCGGCTCGGTCACCGGTGTCAAGGTGGTGTCGACGACCCCGGGCGATCCGGTCGGAGTCGTCGTCGTCTTCGACGAGGAGGGGAGGCCGCTGGGCGTCGTCGACGGTCCGACCCTCACCGCGATCCGCACCGGAGCCGCGTCGGGGCTGGCCACTCGACTGCTGGCTCGACCCGATGCCCGCGTCATGGCGATGCTGGGGGCGGGAGCGATGGCCTTCGACCAGATCCAGGGGGTCCGGGCGGTCCGGCCCATCGAGCGGATCCTCGTCTGGAGCCGACGCGTCGAACGGGCCGCGATCCTGGCCGAGCGGGTCGGCGGCGAGGTCGCCGCCGACCCTTCGGAGGCGGTGGCGCAGGCCGACATCGTCTGCACCGCCACGCCCGCCACCGAGCCCCTCTTCGACCCGGACGCGATCCACGAGGGGACGCACCTCAACGCCGTCGGTGCCTACACCCCGCAGATGGTGGAGGTGCCGGCCCAGACGGTGAGGGACGCGTTCGTCGTGGTGGACGACGTCTCCGCCGCGCTCGCCGAGGCCGGTGATCTGCTCTCCGCCGGCGTCACGCCGCAGGTGACCCTCGGTGATCTCCTCGCCGGGCGGGTTCGGGCGCCGGACGGTGGTGTGACCCTGTTCAAGTCGGTCGGCATCGCCTCCCAGGACGTGGCGGCGGCCGACGCCGCGTTGGCGGCGGCTCGGCGGGCCGGGTTGGGGATCGAGGTCTGAGGGTTCAGCCCCGGCGGCGGTCTCGGTGAAAGGCCCAGGCCCCGATGGCGACGGCCACCACCATCAGGCCCGACGACAGGGTGAGGGTGTCTCGGAGACCCGCCACCTGGGCCCAGGGCGGAGCCTTCGGTGGTGAGATCGGGGTGCCGGTCGCCGCGGCGACCCGGGCCGCCCACAGCGACCCCAGGACGGCGACACCGGTGATCTGTCCGAGGAGGCGGGTGAGGGTCAGCATCCCGCCGGCGACGCCCGAGTCGCTGCGGGGAACCGACCCCATGATGGCGCTGTTGTTCGGTGATTGGAACAGTCCGATGCCGAGTCCGAAGGGCAGCGCCAAGAGCGCGAACTGCCACCAGGTCGACGACCCGTCGAGGGTTCGGAAGCCGAGGAACGCCGCCGCCATGACGCCGAGGCCGGCGAGGGTGAGGGGGCGGACGCCGATCCGGTCCGACCACGCGCCGGCGAAGGGGGCCACCGTCCCCAACGCGAGGGGAGCGATCCCCAGCAGCAGCCCGACGGCTCGGACGTCGAACCCGAGGACGTCCTCCAGGTAGAAGGGCAGCAGCAGGAACAGGCCGGAGAGGGCGACGAAGGAGAGGAATCCCGTCACGATGCTCGCCGACAGGTCCGGGTTCTCGAAGAGGTCGAGCCGTACCATCGGCGACGTCACCCGACGTTCGACCGCCAGGAACCCCAGGGCGCCGAGACCGGCGATCCCGAAGGCGGTGAGGATCGGCGGGGAGCGGTAGCCGACGTCCTGTCCGAGGGTGAGGCCGAGGGACAGCGACGCCAGGGTCAGGGTCAGCAGCGCGGCGCCGGGAACGTCGAAGCGGCGGTCCCCACCGGGGATGGTCGCCGGGACGTGGCGGACCGCCATCCAGGTCCCTGCGATCCCGATCGGCAGGTTGACGAAGAAGATCGCACGCCATCCGAACCCACCGATGAGCAGTCCGCCCAGGACGGGCCCGGTGACGATCCCCACCGACACGGCCGTCCCCACCCAGCCGAGGGCTCGGCCCCGCTCCGACGGGGGGAAGGCCTCGGTCAGGATGGCCACCCCCAGCGACAGGATCATCACCGCCCCGAGGGCCTGGACGACCCGGAAACCGATGAGGTATCCCACGTCGGGTGAGAGACCGGACAGCACCGACGCCAGCGTGAAGGCGGCGAAACCGGTCGTGTAGATCCTCTTCTTCCCGACCACGTCCCCGAGCCGCCCGACGGCCATCGTGAGCGAGGCGAGGGTGAGCAGATAGCCGAGGCTCACCCACTGGATGACGGCGAAGGT
Source organism: Acidimicrobiia bacterium (assembly GCA_026989215.1). Classification (GTDB taxonomy): domain Bacteria; phylum Actinomycetota; class Acidimicrobiia; order Spongiisociales; family ZC4RG35; genus S012-128. The sequence goes on from JALSJV010000174.1 coordinate 10,258, forward strand.
GGTGCCGAAGGTCTCCACCAGGGTGGGGAGGGCCACGTTCACGATCGAGGCGTCGACGGTGGCGAGGATCACCCCGATCGAGACGGTGGCGAGCACCATCCACTTCTTCGTCGTGTGCTGGGTCGGTGACGACACCCGGGGGACACCTCCGTGACGACCGCTCCAGGGTACCGGGAGCGTCGACCCGCCGGGTACGCCGGGTCTGTCGGGGCGGATGCCCGGGACGGTTCAGGCGGCGCAGCCTGCTTCCGGGGTTCGGCGGCCCGCTCTGTCATCATGCGACCCATGGAACGCATCGCCACCGCCCGCCACGTCGACGGTCGTACCTTCTGGGTCGCCACGTCGACGGGACACGGACTGGTGGTGGAGGGCGCGTCGGAGGAGGCTCGTCCCCCGGCGGGTCCGGGTCCGATGGAGCTGATGCTCGTCAGCCTCGCCACCTGCGCCGGCTCGACGATGCGGGACCTCCTCACCGGGATGCGTCAGCCGTTCCGACGTCTGGTGGTCAGGGTCTGGGGTGAACGGGCATCCGAACCACCGCGGGTGTGGACCAGGATCCGGCTTCGCTACCAGGTCGTGGGCGAGGTGGTGCCCGATCGTCTCGCTCGGGCGGTGTCGCTCACCGACACCAAATACTGTTCCGCTTCGGTGATGCTCTCGCAGGTCACCGATCTGGAGGCCACCACCGACCTGATCCACCGGGTTCGCGCCGAGGACACCCGCGCGCTCCGGCGACGGGTGCTCAGGCCTCACCAGCGTCTGGACGAGCTGGTCGATCCGGGCGAGGAGGACCCCTCGACGGTCTTCTTCGCCGCTCATCGGGGTGAGGAGGTCGTGGGGACGGCGGCCCTGTATCGGGAACCGCTTCCCGGCGAGGCGGCGGCTGCTCGACGGATCCGTGCCATGGCGACTGCGCCGGAGGTCAGAGGGCAGGGAGTCGGGGAGTTGCTGTTGGAGGCGTGCCTCGACCGGGCTCGTGACGACGGGGCCACGGTCGTCTGGTGCAACGCCCGCCTCGGAGCCGTCGGCTTCTACCGCCGCTACGGGTTCGCGGTCGTCTCGGAGCCCTTCGACGTCGAAGGCATCGGACCCCACGTGCGGATGCGGCGCCTCGTCTGAGGGAGGGACCTCAGTCGGTCCGTCGGAGCTCGGCTTCGAGGTGGAGCTGGTGGGCCTGCCCGAGGGCACCCATCTCCAGCCGATACCGGAGGACGTCGCCGTCGACGACGAGGTGACGGTGGACCGTCACCACCTCCTTGGCGGTGGGGGTGAGGGCGATCGCCTCCGATCGGAGGTCGATCCGTCCGGCGGAGACGGTCCCCGCATGGACCTCGGCGACGCCGGTGGGCTGGGCGATCACCAGCTCGACACGACCGGGCTCGACGGTTCGGAGGTAGCCGGTCTCGGTGTGGAGGGGTTCGCCGGTGTCGGCATGGCGGGTCCTCTGGGTGTAGACGAGGAACGGCTTGAGGACGGGGGCGGCGAAGACGACCTCCTCGGTGTACTCGAAGGGCTCGATCGTCGGATATGTGCCGCGGCCCGACCCTCGCCACGTTCCGACGAGGGGGGCGATCTCGGCGAGGTCGGGGTGGAGCTGCATGCCCGGCATCTTCGCAGACCTGGGAGGGACCTTGATGCTTCCTTGAGTCGGGTTTGAAGGAGCATTGAGGACGGATCCGTCAGCATGGGTTCGGCCGGATCCGGTGCCGTCACGCATCGGGACGGTGGTGGCCGTCGATGAGTGCGCCTCCCAGCCCAGCATCCCAGCACCGCCCCTCTCGGCGGTCACCACCGATCCGGACTCCCCGGAGCCCATGCCTACTCTGGCGGTCATGAAATGGCGACGGCGGATGGAGCGGACGGTGGCGGTCATCGGCGATCGGGACACCACCTTCTTCTTCGCGGTGGCGTCGCTCGTGGGTCTCTTCGTGGGTGTCGGCACCTGGCTGCTGGTCGAGACCCTCGCCGTCGTGAGCGAGTTCGTCGATCGGATCGAGGCGTCGGTCCCCGGCGGGCGCCGGCTGGTGCTCGTCCTCGTCCCCCTCGGGATCGTGGCGGCGTGGTGGATCGCCCGTCGCTTCGCGCCCGAGGTGGCGGGGGACGGCGTTCCCGAGGCCACCGCCGCCCTCGCCGTGCGGGGCGGGTATCTGGCGACGAAGACGATCCCTCTCAAGATCCTCGTCACCGCCCTCACCCTCGGTGTCGGGGGCTCGGCGGGCCGTGAGGGACCCATCGTGCAGGTGGGGAGCACGATCGGTTCCTCGATCGCTCGCCGGTTCCGGCTCGGCGAAGACCAGATCCGCAGCCTCGTCGCCGCCGGCGCCGGGGCGGCGATCGGCGCCTCCTTCAACGCCCCGATCGCGGGGATGCTCTTCGCCTTGGAGGTGATCCTCCGGAGCTTCTCGGTCCGGCACCTGTCGGCCGTCGTCGTGGCGTCGGTGGTCGCCGCCGTCACCAGCGAACGTCTCGTGGGGGAGGAGCTGTCGATCCAGGCGGTCCCCTACGACCTGCAGGTCCCCGGCGAGCTCCTCCTGTACGCGGGTCTCGCTCTGGTGATCGTGGCGGCGGCGGTGCTGTTCCTCCGACTCATCGAGTGGTCGGAAGGGCTGGCCGAGCGTCTGGAGCGGACGCCGATCCTGCGCCCGCTGGCGATGGGGCTGGCGGTGGCCGGCCTGGGTCTGCTCGAGCCTCGGGTGCTGGGTACCGGCCAGGGGTTCGTCACCGATCTGCTCGTCAACCAGCAGCGCTTCGACGTCGCCGGGACCTCGCAGATCCTCTGGTGGACGATCCTCGCCATCGCCCTCGCCAAGATCGCCGCCACGTCGTTCACCCTCGCCAGTGGAGGCTCGGGTGGTGCCTTCATGCCGAGCCTCTTCATCGGCGCGGCCCTGGGGACCGCCTTCGCGCAGGTCGCCCAGCCCTTCTGGGACGCGTCCCTGTTGCAACCGGGGGCCTTCGCCGTGGTGGGGATGGCCGCCATGTTCGCGGCGGTGGCCCGGGCGCCGCTGACGGCCATGCTCATCGTCTTCGAGGTCACCGGGGCCCGGGAGTACAGCCTGGTCCTCCCCCTCATGTTGGCGGCGACCGTGGCGACCTTCCTGGCCGAGCGATTCCACCGCGAGTCGGTGTACACCCTGCCCCTCGTGCGGCGGGGCATCCGCCTCGTGCAGACCTCGGAAGTCGATCTGTTGGACACGGTGTTGGTGCAGGACGTCATGACCCAGTCGAAGGCGGTCGCCCGCCCCGACTGGAGCCTCGCCAAGGCCCAGGCGGAGATGGATCACCACCGGTATCACGGCCTCCCCGTGGTGGACGACCAGGACCGCCTGGTGGGGATCATCACCGTCACCGACATCCTCCGTGCCGGGGGTCCCCTGGAGGATCTGACGGTCTCCCAGGCGATGACCCGGAAGCCGGTCACCGTCGTCGCCTCGACGCCGGTCTCGCACGCCCTCGAGCGGATGGCCGTGCTCGGGGTGGGGCGGCTCCCCGTGGTGGACGAACACGATCCGGTCCGTCTCATCGGGATGTTCCGCCGAGAAGATGCCGTGCGCGCCTACCACCATGCCCTGGGGGCGACGACCGACCATCACCTCGCCCGGGAGCGGCTCCGGCGCCGCACGGAGCCGGGGTCCCTCTACTACGACTTCCGGATCCCGCCGGGATCGGTGGCGGACGGCAAGTCGATCAAGGAGGTGGCATGGCCGGAGGGCAGCACCCTCGTCTCGGTACGTCGGGGACGTGACGTGCTGGTGCCGACGGGCAACACGGTGCTCCGGGCCGGTGACGTCGTCACCGCCTTCGGGACGAGGTCGTCGCGCGAACGCATGATCGAGCGGCTCAACGCGGCGGCCGATGAACCCACGGCGGAGCTGCCGATCGCCGAGACGGACGAGCCCCCTCAGAGATAGAGGCCCGAGCTCGACTCGGGACGCTGCTGGCTCTGGGCGAGCTGCCGGCGTTGCATCTCGGCGAGCTGCGCCTGGGCGGCCATCTGTTGGCTCCAGAGGCTGGCCTGGATCCCGTGGAAGAGACCTTCCAGCCAGCCGATGAGCTGAGCCTGGGCGATGCGCAACTCGGCCTCGGTGGGGGCGTGGTCGTCGTCGCGGAGGGGTTCGAAGATGTCGTCGAACTCGGCGAGCAGGTCCGATGACAGCACCTCTCGCAGCTCGGCGAGGGAGCGGTCGTGGACCTTCATCAACCGGGTCCGCCCGGCTTCGTCGAGGGGTGCGTGGCGGACCTCGTCGAGCATCGCCCTCGTCATCGAGGCGATGCGGAGGAGCTTCGTCGGCTGGGTGACGGCCGCCCCTTCGGCGGGACGCCGGGGATGTTCATCGCCCGTCGTCGGCGCCTCGTCGGCGGCCTGTTCGGTCGGCGTCTCCACCTGGTCGGGGCGAATCGTGTCCTCGTTCATGCCTTCGAGCCTACCCCCCTCGCGGCGGGTCGCCGCCGTCTGATTCGCTCTTCTTCCCATTCGACGACGGTTGGCGTATGTTGAGGACATGCACCGAAGGAGGACAGCGTGACGGGTGAGGATCGAAGGGGAATGGAGGATCTGCCCCCGATCCTCGATGCGGCCCAGGTGGCGGAGTTACTGGGGATGAACGTGCAGATGGTGCGGAAATACGCCCGTGAGGGTCGGATCCCCGCGTACCGGCTCCCCGGTGGGCGCGTCTTCCGATTCTTCCGTGACGAGATCATCGAGTTCCTGCGCGCCCACCCCGTGACCTCGCCGGAGAGGCCGGTCAGTGAGAAGGAGAAGACGGGATCTCCCTGAGGATCAGGGTGAGGGTCGCCAGCGGGATCAACCATTCAACCTCCTCGAGGTCGCGGACGAGAACATGGTCGACGGCCACCACGTCGATGTGTCCGGCGACGTCGAGCCCGAGGGTCGGGGCCACCAGGGTGAGGAGCTCACCGGTGAGCGCGAACTCGGCGAGGCGCGCCTTGAAGGTGGTGGCGCCGCCGGCCGTGGGCCGTCCCCCCGCTCTTCGGCGTCGCACGGAGAGGGCGACGGCGTCGAGTCGGACGGTGGCCTCGGTCGTTCCCGTCGCCACGGTGAGGTAGTCGGCCCCGGCGAAGACGGCGACGCCGGTCACCGCCCGGTCGCCGAGGCGGAACCCCACGAGGTCGCCACGCTGGACCAACTCGGTCGCGACGTCGCCGAGACGGCGACGACGCCGCCGCAGCAGGTGCGTCTCCTGCTCGATCTCTGCGGCCTCGGCGAGGAACTCGGTTCCTGCGCCGCGTCGGAGCTCGTCTCCGAGCTCGGCGAACTCGTCGGGATCCCAGGTGGGCTCGTCCACGCTCGCGAAAACTCCCTTTCTCCGGACCGACATCCCGTCGGGTCCCTTCGTAGGATCGTGGGCCAACGGGAGGCGGAGTGACCCCGAGGCCCACGAACGAGGCTACCCCGGTGCGTCCGGCCGCGTTGGCAGGCGGACGATGGCCGGCGCGACTCTCCGGGGCCCATCTCCTCGTGGCGGTGGCGGGGATCCTCGCCGTGCTCGCCAACCTGGCCGTGCTGCGGTCCGTCGACGACCGTGTTCCGGTCGTGGTCGCCCGAACGGATGTGGCCGCCGGGGAGGCCGTCGGGCCGGGCCTGTTCACGACCGCCCTCGTCGACGTCCCTCCCGAGGTGCTGGCCGGGCTCGTCCCCGGTTCGGAGCTCACAACGCTGGAAGGCAGCGTGGTGACGCGGTCTCTGGCGGCGTCCGAGGTGCTGCGGCGATCCGACCTGGTGGCTCCCGCGGCTCCGGGTGGGCGGTTGGCGATGAGCATCCCCGTCGACCCGGCGCGGGCGGTCGGTGGTCGTCTCGTCGAAGGTGACCGGGTGGACGTCGTCCGAGTGGCCGACGGCTCGGCGTCCTTCGTTGCCACGAACCTGACGGTTCTCGCCGTGGCCGACTCGGATCGCGGAGCTCTCGGCAGCCCTCGGGGGTTCTTCGTCGTCGTGGCCGTCGATCGTGACCAGACCCTCGCCCTCGCCGAGACGATCGCAGCCGGAGGTTTCGAAGTCGTTCTCAGCACGGGAGCCGAAGGAGCCTGATGAGGGACCTCGCGCTCGCCTTCGCCGTCTCGCCGAGAGAATGGGCCGATCGTTTCCACCGGTTCCTCGCCGATCACGGCGGTGCCCGCGTCCGGGTGCAAGTGCTGCATCCCGACGACGTCCTCGCCGAGCACTACGACGTCTTGGTGATCGACGACATCTGTTCGTTCCTCACCCCGACTCTCGTGGCGGACGTCACCGCTCGTGGGCGTCGGGTGGTGGGCGTGTATGAGCGGAGCCGTCCGGAGGGAAAGGATCGACTGGCCGAATGCGGGATCGAGGTGACCGTCGAGGCATCCGCCGACCCCGACGACTTCCTCGACGCGGTGGCGATCGCCGGAGAGGGAGTCGTCGCCGTCGACGACCCGCCCGTGACCGACGGCCCGGAGAACGGGGACCGGGGACGCGTGTATGCGGTGGGTGGCCCCGCGGGCGGGTGCGGGATCACCGAGGTGGCGCTCGGGCTGGCGGCGAGGCTCGGACGGCACCGACGGGTCGTCCTCGTGGACGCCGACCCGTCACGTCCGTCGCTGGCTCCCCGTCTGGGACTTCCCCTACACCCGAATCTTCGATCGGCGGTCGACGAGCTGGAACATCGAGGCACGATCCCCGAGCCGTCGACGCGGGCAGGGATCGCGGTGCTGGCGGGCGGTGGGGGAGGGGAGGCGCTGCAGGGCGTCAGGCCGGGACGGGTGCTCGACGTGGTTCACCGGCTCGCCTCCGACCGATGCGACGTCGTGGTCGACCTCGGGGCGGACCCCGGCGACGCGGTCGGGCGTTCGGGGATCGCCGCCACCCTGATCGAGAACGCCGACGTCGTGGTGGGGGTCGGCGCGGCGACGCCCGTGGGGGTGGTCCGGATGCTGGACTGGTTGGGCGCGACGGTGCGG